>NZ_JAHOMM010000005.1:0-136343 GCF_019131435.1 Bifidobacterium sp. MSK.13.1
GGATCACGAACACGAACACGAACACCAACGCGAACGGCCACATGAACTTCCAACCGCGCCAATCCGCACGGTGACGGTTGACGCGAACCTGGTCCGCAGGCGTATGCAGCGCATCCGCCGCGACTGCTGCTTGCTGAGACATGCTTTCTTCTTTCTGTATGCTTTTTGCTCTATTGATCGCACAACCATGTGCAATTGTTAATCCGCAAAATCTTTTATTGTTTGAATTACAGGATTGCTATTTTTTTTGAAATCTTTTTCTATTGTAAGATTTCGTTTTTAAAATTATTTTTACGAAGTGAGGCAGGCGGGTCACGTCAGACGATTCCCACCTGCCGTCGATCTTCATGGTTGCGATGGTGCGTTGCGTATGTCGGATCGCATTATCGCGTTTTTCGTTGTGCCGCACGGCAGCGGCTGGGCGCCGTCAGTCCTTGCTGGTGACGGTGTAGCCCTGCTGGTTGCCGTGATCGGTGAGCGCCTTGCTGTAGTTGACGAAGGCTTCCTCCAGAGTGATGTCCTCGCTGTAGGCCTTGGAGATCTGATCGCCGAAGGTGGACTGCGCGTACGGGTTGTACGGCAGGTACTGGAAGGCGGAGACCTTGCGCTGGGCGGCTTCGGAGAGAATCTCGTTCACGTTCTGGCCGCCGAAGTAGTCGTTGACCTTCTTGTTGGCTTCAGTGTTCGGATCGGTGAAGGAGTCGGAGGAGAGGATCTTCTTCAGGCTCGGGAAGGTGCCGGTGTCGGCCATGGTCTGGGCGCCGTCGCCGTGGGTCAAGTATTCGACGAACTTGTAGGCCGCGGCCTGCTGCTTGGACTGGGAGACGACCGCGAGTGCGGAGCCGCCGTCTTCAGCGGAGACCTCGTCACCTTCGTTCCACTGCGGGAGCTGGGCCACGCGCCAGTTGCCGGCCTGGTCAGGAGCGCCGTTCATGAGGTTAACCGGCATCCATGCGCCGATGGTGAGAGTGGCGATGTCGCCTTCGTTGAGCGCACGGTTCCAGTCGTCGGACCAGTTGGCGATCTTGGTGTCGACGAGGTCTTCGTCGATGAGCTTCTGCTGGAATTCGATGTACTTCTTCATGCCGGAATCCTTGGTCATGTCAATGGTGATGTTCTCGCCATCAACCTTCCACGGCTGCGCACCGGCCTGCCATGCCTGGGCGGTGAAGGGCTGGTATTCCATGGAGGAGCCGGAATTGTTGGTCATGTAGGCGCCGATGGCCTTGACCTTCTTGGCTGCCTCGTAATAATCGTCCCAAGTCTTGATCTGGGAGCCGTCGACGCCGGCCTTCTTGAGCACGGCATCGTTGTAGAAGAAGACTTCCGGGCCGGAATCAATCGGCAGCGCATACGGCTTGCCATCATACTGTAGCTTGCTCCACGGGCCTGCGGAGAAGTCGTCTTCGAGCTTGTCGGCACCGTAGGCGGTGAGGTCAACGAGGTCGCCGGTAACCGCGAACTGGGTGACGGTCGGGTCTTCCAGCATGACCACGTCGGGGGCACCCTTGCCTGCCGCGACGGCGTTGCTCAGTGCGGTCTGGGTGTCGGATGCGGTGCCGGTGTTGTTGAATTTGACGGTGATTCCGGGATTGGCCTTTTCGAAGTCGGCGATCAGGGCCTTCATGGTGTTGCCGGTGTCCCAGCCCCAGAAAACGAGATCCGCCTTGTCTGCGTCTCCGGCGTTGGCCTTGGCGTCGTTGCCGCCGTCGCTGCCACCGCAGGCCGCGAGGCTGGCGAGGGTTGCCACTGCTGCTACCGCTGCGAGAGCCTTCTTCATGTTGCGCATGTTCTTTTCCCTTTCTGCCATCCGCTTCGCATGCTGATTGCATGTCGGTCGCATATGTTTCGGAACATCCGCCGCGGAATGCACATGCCGTGCTTTCCACTTGGTGATGTTTGTATGTTCGCGACCTGCCAAACAATACCCCCGTGGTGATGTTTGGACTGGTAGGATGGCTTTGTTTCCTTTCTGATACAACCGTGTACCATTAGCTCCGATGATACACGGTTGTATCAAGGTGTCAAGCAAACCGGTTCGATAGCCCCCCCTGCAACTGTTGTGCGCTATTGAAGCGCCAACGAAATCATCGGCGTTTCGCACAAACAGAATGACATCGTTTGCACAATAATCTGCGATTGTCCGCGCATCTCAACCAAAAAATGGATCGCAAGAAAGCTACCTCACAAGAGAAAACATATAAAGAACATATACAAAGGAGGTCTGCGAATCGCAAACCTCCCAAAACAACGCATACGACGAAGAGACGGACTCCGCACCGCTCGATGAGCCTACAAACTGAGAAACAGCTCGTGAATGCGGGTATCGTCGGTCAGTTCGGGGTGGAACGCCGTAGCGAGAATCTTGCCCTGACGCAAACCGACCACATTGCCGTCGACCGACGTTTCGACCGTGGCCCGCTCGCCGACCTCGGCAACGAACGGTCCGCGAATGAACACCAGAGGGAAATCCTTGAGCACCACCGACGTATCCGAAGCCTCGGAAGTCCCCTCCTCACCAGCAGCCGCGGAAATCGCAGAAGAGACAGACTCCCCCGACGCAACCACCACAGCATCCGCATCGTCGGAAGCGCCGAAATCGGCGGACGCAGCGAACGAACCAAGCTGACGTCCATACGCATTGCGGCGCACGACCGCATCCAACGCGCCAAAATAGACGTTCTCGTCGTTATCGAGACGACGAGCGAGCAAAATCATGCCCGCGCAGGTGCCGAATACCGGCTTTCCAGCGGCGATATGCGCGGCGATCGGATCGAACAAGCCGGTCGAACGCAGCAATTTGCCCTGCGTGGTGCTTTCGCCGCCAGGCAGAATCACGCGGTCGATCGAATCGTCGAAATCCTCGGCGGCACGCAGCAGTTTCCACGGCGCACCAAGCCGATCCAGCATCGCCGCATGCTCGGCGAACGCGCCTTGCACCGCAAGGATGCCGGTCACGCCATGCTGCGCGGAAGCCGCACCTTCGGCAACGTCAGTCGATTCTTCCTTCGAAATGTATTCAACGGCAACAACCATCGGATCTCCTTACCCGAACCATCGCGAATCATGCGAAACGGGCTGCGCGCGACGCATCGAACAGACATGCCGACAGCCGCGCACAGCGCACAGCGCACGAAATTACAGCGCAATCACTCGCCGCGAGCGGCCATGATGGTTTCGATCTCGTCTTCGTTGATGCCGACCATGGCCTCGCCGAGGTTCTCGGAAAGGCGTGCGAGCAGGTCGGCGTCCTGCCAATTGGCGGTGGCCTGCACGATGGCGGCGGCACGCTTGGCCGGGTCTCCGGACTTGAAGATGCCGGAACCGACGAACACACCTTCGGCACCCAGTTCCATCATGAGCGCGGCATCGGCCGGAGTGGCCACGCCACCGGCGGCGAAGTTGACGACCGGCAGACGACCGTTGTCGTGCACATACTTGGCGAGATCGTACGGCACGGCCAGCTGCTTGGCGGCCTCATACACCTCGTCGTCGCGAAGGGAGACGAGCTCGCGGATCTGCTTGTTCATGGTGCGCATGTGGCGCACGGCCTGGATCACGTCGCCGGTGCCCGGCTCACCCTTGGTGCGGATCATGGAAGCGCCCTCGGCGATACGGCGCAGCGCCTCGCCCAGGTTCTTCGCGCCGCACACGAACGGCACGTCGAACTGGTTCTTGTCGATGTGGTACACGTCGTCGGCGGGACTCAGCACTTCGGATTCGTCGATGTAGTCGATTTCGATGGCCTGCAGAATGCGGGCTTCGGCAACATGGCCGATACGAACCTTTGCCATGACCGGAATGGACACGGCTTCCTGAATGCCCTTGATCATGGCCGGATCGCTCATGCGGGAAACGCCGCCGGCAGCACGAATATCGGCCGGAATACGCTCGAGAGCCATCACCGCGCATGCGCCCGCGTCCTGTGCGATCTTCGCCTGCTCCGGGGTGGTGACGTCCATGATCACGCCACCCTTGAGCATCTGCGCCAGATTCTTGTTCAGTTCGTTCCTGTTGTTGGCCATCGCCAGCCTTTCGTCGAATCGTATTCCACCCTGCTGCAGAGCGGATATCTCTTGACACAGATACTAACGATTTTTCGTTACAAAATCATGTGAACTGAATATTTGCACGTCTTAAAAAGTTGCTTTTCTTAAATTCTGACTATCATTTTCATGATTGTTTCATTTTCTTACGATTTCGATTCTGCCGACGATTCCGTAATTTCATTCGCTTTTCTTGCCTGATATGCGCCATTCGCTTTCGATTCGCGCGCACGGCTCCTTTCGACCGCACTTTCGATGCACGCTATAAGAAATACGAATGACGCATGATTTTCATACGACCACATTGCGGACGGGGGTGCAGATGGATTCGCGTATTGCGCACTACATACGCAGTATGCGATCAGCGATGCGCATGGTGGAATCGCGGTGCGACACCAGCACGACGGCGCTCCCCCGCTCGGCAAGATCATTGATCGACCCGAGAATCACCGACTCGTTATAGGCGTCAAGACGGCTCGTCGGCTCGTCGAACAGCACCAAATCGGAGTCGCGAAGGAACATGCGGGCCAATCCGATGCGCTGTTTCTCACCCTCCGAAAGGCGGCCACCCAGCTCGCCGACCTGCGTATCCAAGCCGTTCGGCAGCGCATCGACCAGTTCGAGCGCGGACGCCTTGGCGAGGGCTTCGCGCAATACGGAATCGGGAATGTCGTGCGCGAGGTCCGAATCGGAGGAATCAGCGGAATCACCGCCAGCATTACTGCTGGAATTACTACAGAAATTACTGCCAGAATCCGAAAAATCGGCGTCATTGCAGGCAATAGCGAGATTTTCGCGAATCGTTCCGTCGAACAGATACGTCTCCTGTCCCATCATCGTCTGCACGCGCCGACGCCATCCGGCGTCAACCTGCGGCAATGGAACATCCGACAGCGAAATCGTGCCGGAATCCGGATCCCAGTAGCGCATCAGCAGTTTCAACATCGTTGATTTTCCACGCCCGGACGGGCCTTGAATACCGAGAATGCCCTGCCGTGAAACATCGAGTGAAACATGGTCGAGCACCGGTTGCGAGGCGATGCCGGCACCTTGTTCGCCGGAGGATTGCGCTTCCGCGGGGCGTGCCGGACTCATGCCAGTCGCATGCTCCGACCGCCCGTTTGGCGTGCGTTCGCCGGAAATACGGGCGCCGGATCCATAGCCGAATGTGACATCGCGCATTGTCATGCCCTGATATTCCGGGCGTTCGCTCCCCTGCTCGACCACAGCGGGAGCCTCATCCATCAACGCGAACAGGCGGCGTGCCGAAGCAAACGTTTGCGTCAGATTCGCCGGCAACGCACTCAACGCAAGCGTCGGCCCAAACGAGCTGGCGAGCAGCACGAAAGCCGCAACCAACGCTGGGGCGTTCGATCCCACGGAACCCATCCACATCAGGCCTTCCGACATATCGGCGGCAGTGGAAACCGCAGTGCACAACGTCATCGCAAGGAAAGCCGCAATCGCCGTGAACAGCATCACCAATACCGCGCCAAATCCTGCAAAATCGCCATTTTTCACGCTCAGACGCACACATTTGACCCACAGCGAGCGCGTGCGACGCTGAATGGACGCAAGCCGGGCATCGCCTTGGCCGAAGCGGATGATTTCGCCGATGCCACGCATGTCGTCAAGCATTTCGTCATCGAGGGCGGACGACTCCTTGCGCAGTTCCGGACCGATGCCGCGCACCGCGGATGCAAAGAGTTTCGGCAGTATGACGCCGATAATGAGGTGCGCGATGATGAGCGTCGCCGCGAGGGGCGGACTGAGGGTGAGTAGCGCGAGCGCGTAGACGACGGCAGTCACGATGGCGATGACGACCGGGCTGATGGTGTGTGCGAAGAAGATTTCCAGCAGTTCCACGTCGGTGGTGACCAGTGCGATCAGGTCGCCTTTGCCTTTGCCTGCAAGCTTGGCGGGGGCGAGACGGCGCAGGGCCGCGAAGGCTTTCGCACGGAATAACGCAAGCAGACGGAACGCCACGTTATGGTTCATGAACTGTTCGGCGTAACGCATGCCGCCGCGGATCAGCGCGCATACGGCCATGGCTGCGAGCGCCGCGGGAACGCTGAGGTTCCAGACCGGCGAGCCGACTGCAGCGAAGGCCGCCGCGATGCCGAACACCGGCAGGAAAGTGGCGGCGAGATGGCCGAGCGTGCCGCAGACGCACGCGACGATCATGTACTTGCGCTGCGGCCCAACCTCCTTCAACAGGCGCGCAATAAGGCGAGACGTGGGTATTGTCTTCGCGTCCGATTCTGCCGAATCGGACATCCGAACGCCCGTTTTCGCACCCTGTGCGTCCGTTTCTGCAGAATCGGACATTCGAGACGTAGTTTCGGCACGCTGCGTGACCGATTCGGGAGAATCGGACAACTGAGCGGTGTTTTTAGTGAGTTGGTTGTCCGTTTCTGCAGAATCGGACACTTGGAGACCCATTTCCGCACGCTGCGTGACTGATTCTGCAGAATCGGACGCTTTAAGTGCGTGGGATGCAGAGGTGGAATGGGTTGCGTTATTGCGTAGACCTATGTTTTCCACGGTTTGTTGGGCGTGGAACAGTTTGGCGTATGTTCCGTTGGCACGCATGAGTTCCGCATGCGTGCCTTGTTCCGCCACGCGCCCGTGTTCGAATACCACCACATGGTCGGCGTCGGCTGCATTCGCCATGCGGTGCGTCACCATGATCACGGTTTTGCCCCGATTGGCAAGCGCATGAATGGTTTGCAGAATCAGGGTTTCGCTTTCCACATCGACGCTGCTGGTGGCTTCGTCGAAAATGTAGACGGCAGGCTCCCGCAGCAATGCGCGCGCAATGGCGATGCGTTGCTTCTGCCCTCCCGACAGGTTGCTTGCGCCCTGTTCGATGGCCAGGTCAAGTTCTTGCGATTGCGCATGCACGAATTCGTCGATGTGCGCCGCTTCCAGCGCTTGCCACAGTTCGCTTTCGGTGGCATCCGGCTTGGCCATCAGCAGATTGTCACGCAACGTTCCTGCAAAAAGGTGGCTTTGCGCCGCCACTATGGCGATTTCCCTCGTAAGGGATTCGATGGAAAGATCGTTGATTTGGTACCGTTGCGTCGAATTGTTTCCTGTGTTTCCGGATTGCAGCCACATACATCCTTCATATCCGGAAAGATTTCCGGAGAGCAGTTCGACGGCGGTGGATTTGCCGGATCCGGAGGGACCGACGATGGCGGTCACCTGCCCGCGCCGCGCAGTGAAAGAGACGCCATGCAATGCGACGACCGAACCATCATCATCTTTCGACATGCCTGTTTTTCCAGCACCAACCACACCGGACTTTCCCCCGATTTGTCCAGTTTTTCCAGTTTCCATATCCGCCGTCACAGCCGTATCCGCAGTCACACTCACAGCCGCCGCAGCGTCCGTATTCACGTCCACATATCGGAACGACACGTCATCAAAGCACACGTCCACACCGTTATCGGAAGCGCCGAATTCCGGCATTTCCTGCATCCCATGCGCAGGAATCGGCGTATCAAGCAATGCGAAAATACGCTTGGTCGAAGTCATGCCGTTCATCGCAACATGGAAGAACGACCCCAATTGGCGCAGCGGAATGAAGAAATCCGCGGAAAGAAGCACTATCAGCAGCACGCCGGCAAGCGGCAATGCGGCACCACTCGCATACTGCCAGATCGATACGCCCACGCCGGCCGCGGCACCCCCGTATGCGACGACGTCCATGGCGGTGAGCGAGCGCAGCTGAATTTGCAGGACATTCATGGTCATTACGCGGAATTGTTCCGCTTGCTCGCCCATTTTCTTGGCGGCATGCGCATCCGCGTCAAAAGTTTTCAGCGTTTCAAGACCTTGTACATTGTCAAGAAACACAGATCCCATGTCGGTGTATTTTCCCCAATATTTTTTGAATACTCGGGCTGCGCGCATTGCGACCATGCCAACAATCAATACAATCAAAGGCGCGCATACAAGCAATGTAACAGCCGTCGGCATATTAATCGGCGCAACTATAAAAAATAATGTTACCGGTGCAAGAATCGCATAAAACAGTTGCGGTAGGAATAATTCGAAGAAGCTTTGGATTTGTTCGATGCCTTCACCGGCAGATTGCACCACGTCGGCAGTGCTGATATGTTGCGAATATGATGGTCCGATCGCAAGCATTTTATTAAAAAGCTGTTCACGTAACGCGAGTTTGACACGCTCAGCCGCTTCCGCGCCGAAATAGGCCGCTGCGCGCATCATCAGAAAACGCAGTACCGCACAGACCACGATCGCCAGCACGCATCCGACGTATGTTTCCGCACTGAATCCGCCGTAGCCAAAGCCGATGAACAAGCGGGAAATCAGGCCACTATCACCCATGGAGAACATGGGGTCGAACGCCGATTCCACCACGGCAAGCGCCGGCGAAAGCATGACCACCACCGTCACCACGAACACGACGTTGGCCAGCAGTCCGACCCATTGGCAGAGCACTTTCGCCGCAACCAACCGCCCCACGCCGGGAGCGAGGGAAAACAGCCTCTTGTCAAACATAAACACCTTCCGTCCAATGAGCGCACTCGCGTTGCCAGCTCGCCTACGGCCCAAAGCGCAATCGCCATGCATCCAACAAACGAATCGCAACAGGCCAATACGGGAAAACCGGTGCGTGGCAAACCGTTTTCAGCCTATCCAAGGCAGCTCGCAATCGTCAAGGGCGCATTGCATACAGCGAACCGTCGCAATCGAATTGCCATAATCGACCTCAAATCAGCAACGTTGAAAAGAGAAAGGCTGGATGTTCGCCGTTGAGCAGGCAGCCCTCTGACGCAAGGGGTAAATTGCGTCACTCGTGAGTGTACTCGATAAAAAACGCTCGCACCACCATTTCTTCGCATTTCGCTGGTTTTACGGTCCTTTCGGGGATATATGGGAAGCATGGCGGCTCCCCCGCAACCGTTACGTCAAGCCTTTTTTTCGAACGGATACAGCGCGACACCAAACACTTGATTTTTGACGGAATAGCACCATTTGTCAGTTCATACAAAGTTGATGAAATATTTCTTGTCGCTTCTCACAATGCAGACTTACGGCCCCGTAACTTAGAATGTGCAAGGTGCGCAAGGGGTAGGAAACGCGGACACACGGTTTGTATCGCTCCCGCACGCATCACAAGCAGAAATACGCGGAAACAACGCAAAAACCGCGAGAAAGAGAACGCTTCATGCTCACCGAGTACACCACCCCGGGCGAATCCGTTGAGGTGCGCGACGACGAATCCATCTATTCCCTGCTTACTGGACGCATAGCGCGCACTGGCGAAGATACCGTGATCGCGGAACGCAAAATCGCCCCCGGCCAATGGACGAAGGTCACTACCGGCGAATTCCACAATGCCGTGCTCGCCGCCGCAAAAGGCCTCATCGCATTCGGCATCAACAAGGGCGATGCCGTCACCATCTTCTCCACCACCCGCTACGAGTGGGGCGTGCTCGACTTCGCACTGGCCGCCATCGGCGCGGTGAACGTGCCGATCTACGACACTGATTCCGCGGCGCAGGCCGAGCGTATCCTCAACGATTCGGATGTGAAACTGGCCATCGCCGACAATCGCGAGCGCTTCGACCGTCTCGACTCCGTAATCGACCGCTGCCCGTCTCTCAAGCACATTCTGATGCTCGATTCCAACGCCATGGGCGCGTTGGAAGGCTTGGGCGTCACCGTGTCCGACGAGGAGCTGGAAGCGCGCATCGATTCGGTGCATGCAGACGATCTGGCCACCATCGTGTACACGTCCGGTTCGACGGGAGCTCCAAAGGGTGCCGAGCTTTCGCACCGCAATTTCATATCGATCACGCGCGCAGGCAGTCTGGCGTTGCATGAGATCGTTCTCGAAGATCATCCGCGACTGCTTCTCTTCCTGCCGCTCGCCCACTGTTTCGCACGGTTCATCCAGTACGCGTCGATTGCTTCCGACGACGGCGTGGTTGGTTATCTGCCAGACACAAAGACGCTGCTGCCCGATTTGCGTTCCTTCGAACCGACATATCTGCTGGGCGTACCACGAGTGTTCGAGAAGGTGTATAACGCGGCCTCCCGCAAGGCCGGCACGGGTTGGAAGGGACGCCTGTTCCTCAAGGCTGCCGAAGCCGCACGCGATTGGTCGCGCATGCAGCAGGCCGGCGAACGCCCGACCGCCAAGCAGATCGCGCAGCATCTTTCGTATGAGGCTTCCGTATACCGTACCGTGCGTAGCGCTCTCGGCCCGCGCATCCGCTACGTGGCATGCGGTGGTGCTCCTCTGGACGTGTCTCTGGCGCATTTCTTCAACGGTATCGGCCTGCCGATGATTCAGGGTTACGGTATGACGGAAACCGCTGCGCCGTTCGCCGCGACCCGCGTCACCGACAATGTGATCGGCACTGTCGGCCAACCGGCTCCGGGATCGTCTGTGCGCATTTCCGATGATGGCGAACTTCAGGTGAAGGGCCCGAACGTGTTCAGGGGCTACCACAACCTGCCTGAGAAGACGGCGGAAGCGTTCACCGAGGATGGGTGGCTGAAAACGGGTGATTTGGCGTCGATTGACGACGAGGGACGTATTACGATCACCGGCCGTAAGAAGGACATCATCATCACCGCCGGCGGCAAGAACGTTTCTCCGATTCCGATGGAGCAGGAGATTGTGAAATGTCCGATTGTGGAGCATGTGGTAGTTGTCGGCGACAATCGTCCGTTCATCGGTGCGCTGATCACGTTGGATCCGGAAGGATTGGAGGCTTGGCTGCCTTCCATTGGACTGTCTGCCGATACGCCGTTGGATCGCGTGGCTGCGACCGCCGCCGTTCACGACGAAATCCAGAAGTACGTCGACAAGGCGAACGCGACCGTTTCCCGCGCCGAATCCGTACGTAAGTTCGTAGTGCTGGATACCCAGTTCACGCAGGAAAACAAGTGCCTGACCCCGTCGCTGAAGGTGGTGCGCCCGGCAGTGAACCGCGTGTTCGCACAGGTGATCGATCAGCAGCTGTACTCCGGCAAGCGCTGAATCGCATAATACATAAAAGCGTGGGGTGCGAGAGAATACAAACGTTCTCTCGCACCCCACGCTTTTGTTCTGTCCGTACAACTTTCAAGGAATGCAAACGAGCGCCGGTGATCGGAAGCGATCCGACCCGCCGGCGCTCATATGGCAGAGATTAGTGATGAATCCAGAATGGCTAACGACATTCCATCAGCCATTGTCAGTAAAGCGACAATCAGTGACGGTTCCGTCAGTGCATAACGCGTGCGGTAACGGTGCGGCAGAAGGCGAAGGCGTACGAGGGTACGTCGAGTCTTCTGCCGTGCCGTTAACGCTCCGTTATGTCAGTGACGGTTGTTGAGGCGGTGGTACATTTCGGAGATCTCAAGGTCGCGCTCGAATTCTGCGGCCTTGGTGTTCGCGTCGATGGTGGCGAGTTCGACACCGGCGATGCGGGCGAAGTCTTCCCAAGCCTCGCGACCGACGGAGGTGGTCATGCAGGTGTGGTGGGAGGCGCCGGAACGCAGCCAGCACTCGGCGGAGGTCTTGAGGTCCGGCTGCGGCTTCCACAGGCCACGGGCGCACGGCAACTGCTTGAGCTCTCCGAGCGGCTCGACCACGTCGACCAGGTTCATGGTCAGGCGGAAACGTTCGCGCACGTCAGACATGGACACGACGACGGCGTCCTTCTTCGGGGCGACAGTGAAGACCAGGCGCACCGGATCGGCCTTGCCACCGATGCCGAGCGGGTGGATTTCCAGCTTCGGCTTGGCGATGGTGCCGACGGACGGGGAGACTTCGAGCATGTGGGAGCCCATGATCATCTCGTTACCCGGGGTGAAGTTGTAGGAATAGTCTTCCATGAGGGAAGCGCCACCTTCGAGGCCGTAGCCCATCACTGCGCCGATGCGCACGAGCACTGCGGTCTTCCAGTCGCCTTCGGCGGAGAAGCCGAAGCCGTACTCGGACGGGAAGCGCTGCGGGCCAACGCCCGGCAGCTGCGGGAGAGCACCCAAGTCTTCGAAGTTGTCAACGCCGGCGGTGCAGCCATTGGCGCGCATCATGTTGACCATGGCGGCTTCTTCCTTGGCCGCGATGAACAGGGAATCGTACTTGGCGTCGAGCAGAGCCGGATCAACGTCGTACTTAACCTTGTAGTCTTCGATGATGCTCTTGACCTGATCGTCCTTGACGGCTTCGTAGGCTGCGACGAGCTCGTTGACGGCCCAAGTGTTGATGGATGCGCCGAACACGCGCTCGGCTTCGGTCTTGTCGCCTTCGGTGACGGCCACGTTGCGCATGTTGTCGCCCCAACGCATGACCTTCATGTTGTTGGAAGCATCCCAGCCGGCGCAGGCGCGTGCCCAGGTGCCGATTTCTTCGGCAACGGCCGGATCGGTGTAGTGGCCGACCACGATCTTGCGGTTGATGCCCAGACGGGTCAGGATGTAACCGAACTCACGGTCGCCGTGTGCGGCCTGGTTCAGGTTCATGAAGTCCATGTCGATGGTTTCCCACGGGATTTCGAAGTGGTGCTGCGTGTTGAGCTGCAGCAGCGGCTTGGTGAGCACTTCGAGGCCGCGGATCCACATCTTGGCCGGGGAGAAGGTGTGGCACCAGGTGATCACGCCGATGACGTTCGGGTTGGCGGAGGCTTCGACCATGAAGGCCTTGACGCCGTCGGAGGACTTCAGGGTCGGCTTAAGCACCACCTTGACCGGAATCTTGCCGGTTGCGTTGAGCGCGTCGACGATTTCGCCGGACTGCTCGGCCACCTGACGCAGCGCTTCTTCGCCGTACAGATCCTGGGATCCGACGCCGAACCAGACTTCCTTGCCTTCAAACGGGTTTTCCATTGCCATGTGATTGTTCCTTTACTTCGTTGTTTATGGAGTTTTTAATTATTTATTGCGATTGCGAACTCGCGCTTCGCGTTGTTCTGTTGCGTAGCGCGAGTTCGTACGATTGTGAAATTATGTAGGATTACGGAATCGTAGGATTGCAGCTCAGTGCTGGCCGTAGACGTTGGTGTAACGATCGTTCAGCTTCGCGATATCCTCATCCGAAATCGGAATGATCTCACCCAACTGCCTCGCCGCCCACATCGTATGAGCGACCTCCTCCGTCATCGCCGCGGCCTTCACCGCCGACTCCGCGTCCTTGCCGATGGTGAACGGACCATGGTTCTGCATCAGCACCGCAGGAGACTTCGGATACTCCCTGAGCGTCTCGACCACGCCCTCGCCGATCGCCTCGGAACCGATCAGACGGAACGGACCCACCGGAACAGGACCGCCGAACTCGTCGCCCATCATCGTCAGACCGCACGGAATGTTCTGCCCCGTCGCCGCCCACGCCGTCGCATACGTCGAATGCGTATGCACCACGCCGTACACGTCCGGCATATGACGGTAGATGTACGCATGCGACGCCGTATCGGAGGAAGGAGCCTCCGAACCGTCCACCACGTTGCCGTCCAGATCGCACACCACCATGCTCGACGGCGTCAGGTACTCGTAACGCAGGCCCGACGGCTTGATCACCATCAGATCCGCCGTATGCAGACGCTGCGACACGTTGCCAGCCGTCCACACCACCAGGTTCCACTTGATCAGCTGCTCGTGCAAGGTCGCCACGACCTCGCGCACCTGCTTGACCTCGGCACGAACCTCAGGACCATAATCAGCCAAAGTAGCCATAATCATTTCCTTTCAAATTGAAATAAGTTTTTAAAATATTTATTTACTTGGTTTCCAGCGGAATGCTTTCGATTGCAACATGCTCAATCGGCAGTCCCTTGCGGAAGCGATCGAAGAATTCCTCGAATCCTGCGACATCGCCTTCATCCGGATTTTCCGTGGTCGAAGCGGCATCGGCGAACACACGAGCGTCAAGGAATTCGTCGAGCGGCTGGTCGGCGTGCCACAGGTAGTCGGCTAGCACGGCCATGCCCCATGCGCCGCCTTCGGCAGCGGTGGACATTACCTTGATCGGCGTATCGAATGCGGCTGCGAGAATCTTCTGGGCGACCTTCGGGGTGGTGAAGATGCCACCGTGGCCGACGAGGGAGTCAACGGCAACGCCTTCGTCCTTGGTCATCACATCCATGCCGATCTTCACCGGGGAGAATGCGCTGAACAGCTGGGCGCGCATGAAGTTGCCGAGGCTCATGCGGGCTTCCGGACCGCGCGCGAACAGCGGGCGGCCTTCGGGCAGTCCTGCGAGGAATTCGCCGGAGCGGAACGGGTAGTTGATGAGTCCGCCGCAGTTGGAGTCAACATCGTCCGCGATGGCGGCGCGGAACAGCGTGCCATACAGGGTGCCGGCGTCGACCGGAGTGCCGATTGCAGCTGCGAACTGTCCGAACAGACCAACCCATGCGTTGAGGTCGGAGGTGAAGTTGTTGGCGTGGCTCATGCCTGCGAGATCGCCTGCCGGAGTGGTGACGAGGTCCACTTCCGGGTGCAGGCGTTCCAGCTTGCGTTCGAGTACAACCATGGCGAAGATGGAGGTGCCGGCGGAAACGTTGCCGGTGCGCACGCGTACGGAGTTGGTGGCCACCATACCGGTGCCAGCATCGCCCTCCGGCGGAGCGAATGTGATTCCCGGCTGCAGCGTGCCTGTCGGATCGAGCAGCTTGGCGCCCTCTTCGGTCAGCGTGCCCGCAGGAGTGCCTGCAACCAGCGGTTCCGGCAGCAGGTCGGCAAGCTTCCACGGCTGGGCTGCGACTTCCGGAATCGCATTGAACTTCTCAATGAATTCGGTTTCGTAGGTGTGCGTGGTAGGGTCGATCGGGAACATGCCGGATGCGTCGCCAACGCCGAGCACCTTCTTGCCGGTGAGCTTCCAGTGCACGTAGCCGGCGAGGGTGGTGAAGAAATCGACCTTGCCGATGTGCTCTTCGTTGTTGAGCACGGCCTGGTACAGGTGTGCGATGGACCAGCGTTCCGGAATGTTGTACTGGAACAGTTCGGAAAGCTTCTCATGTGCTTCGGAAGTGTTGGTGTTCTGCCAGGTGCGGAACGGCACCAGCAGTTCGCCATCTTTGCCGAAGGCGAGATAGCCGTGCATCATGGCGGAGAAGCCGATGCGTCCCACGCAGGTGAGCTTTTCGCCGTAAGCGTTTTCGACATCTTCGGCGAGCGCCGCGTATGCGGTCTGCAGCCCGGTCCAGATTTCTTCCTGCGAATAGCTCCACAGGCCGTCTTCCAAGTGGCTGGCCCAGCCGTAGTCGCCGGCTGCGATGGTGGTGTACGTGTCGTCGATGAGCACGGCCTTGATTCGGGTGGAGCCGAATTCGATGCCCAGACTCGTCTTGCCAGCGCGGATTTTCTCGGCGGTCAGCGCGATGCGATCGTCAAGTCCCTGCTCTTGCGCCATAGTTTCAAACTCCTTGCATCCGAGCGCCTCACAACCACATTGTCGACGGAATGTTAGCGCTCACTGTTAACGCTCACTATTCTAAACAGAAAGTGGCGACTATACAAGTTCGACGTGTCACGCAATCGTCAACGTACTACCGGCAGATCGTCAGCCGATTTTCTTGATATACCGGCATTGCGAAATCCGGCAATCGCAGCACATGCGGCAAAAAGAGATACGAGAATCACAAGAAATACAAAAATCGCAGGAAATATTCAGCGACGGCTGGCGGTGCCCAAAGAAGTGCGGCCGATCACCTTCGCGGGAATCAGGCCGACGCCATGCTGCGACGAGGCGAACGAATTCTCATCGCCCTCCCCCAGCAAAAACAGCGTCTCACGCATGGCGGCAACGCCAAGCTGTTCAAAATCCGGGCGAACCGTGGCCAGCGGCGGGTACATGTTGTCCATGGCGGGCATGTCGTCGAAACCGACCAAGCTCACATCCTGCGGAATACGCATGCCATGTTCATGCAGCGCACGAGACACACCAACCGCCTGGCTGTCGTTCGCACACACCATGCACGTCGGCAGATTTCCGCCGGTACGACCGATGTTTTCGAGAATATGGTTCATCTTGCCATACGCTTCGGTCGATTCCCAGGTTTCGCATTGCACGGTGACGGAACTCACCGCATTGGCCGCGCACAGCTTATTCCACGCCATCAAACGCGTGGCGGCGTCACGCCATTCCTTCGGACCTGCGAAATAAAGCACGGAACGATGCCCATGCTCGACCACCAAATGCATCACGTCGGCCATGGCCGACCATTGGTCCACTCCCACTACGGATACTCGGCGACGGTCGGCCGGTTTCATCAAGCGCAAACCATCCTGCACGCTGATGCTGCCGTGCGTGGAGGTGACGATGACGCGCGGCTGCGTGATCTGCGCACGGCAGGCGGCGGAAAACATAACATCCGTCGGCGTGAGGAAAATGAACGCGTCCACGTTCATCTCATCGAACGTTGAGCACAATTCGTCGAATTCCGTCTGCGAGCAGAGCGCCTCGTGCACCATGCTCACCGACATGAACAGTCCATGCTGCCTCGCCATCGCCTCAATCGAGGAAATCGCGGAAATCGGACCATAAAAGCGTTGCCCGCCCGCAACCAAGCCGATGGTGCGGGAGCGATGCGAAGCGAGGGCACGCGCGGAATTGCTGGGACGGTATCCAAGCGCGTCGATGGCTTTCTGTACTTTTTCGCGGGTGGCATCAGACACGTCGGGGGAATGATTGATGACGCGCGACACCGTTTGATGGCTGACACCAGCCATTTTCGCCACTTCGAACATCGAGGGGCGTTTGTTTGCCGCATTGCGCTTGCCTGCCATGCTCCGTCGCCTTCCGCACACTACCGTTGGTACTTTCGACTATTCTACACGCAACTTCGGTTAGCGCTAACAGACGCTATTTTTCAGCCATTTGAGCGAGTCGCGCAGCGAAATTCGGCCAGTCGGTACGCATGGCGGTCAACAGTTTACGATTGGGGACTTCCTCAATCGGCACCCATTCGATTTCCATGCTTTCGTCGTCGTTGGCCTTCGGCTCCACGCGGTGCCCCGGCTTTTCGAAAGCGAACACGGTGGTGTAGGCCCACGGTCCGTGGTCTTCGCAGTATGATCCGACCACGTCGATATCTTCCGGCGTGATGTTGGCTTCCTCGTACGATTCGCGCAGCGCGCCCTCGATCGGGCTTTCACCGTCGGCGGTGGCACCTCCTGGAATGCCCCATGTGCCACCTTCCGCGCTCCACACCGCGCGATGTTGCATGACAACGTGCGTCACTTCGCCGGTCTGTTCGCTTCGGCGGGCCAAGAGCACGCCGGATGCGCCGTTCGTGCCCCAATGCTTGCGGCCGCAATCGCAATCAATCCAACCATCACCCGGCTGATGCACGTTTTCCTTGGGAGGAAGCGGCTTCGCGGCACCGGTTCGCGAATCGTGTTCGACGTTCGGTTCTTGATCGGCTCGCGTCACATTCCACAGATCAGTCCATTCCACGCCGAGCTCGGCGGCCAAACGGCGCGCCAGCGGAAGGCTCAGGCCGATAATGCCGTGCGGATCGCCTTCGATGGAGTCGATGAATGCTCCGCCGAAGCCCTCAAGCGTGAAGGAACCAGCCACTTCCAACGGTTCTCCGGTGGCGATGTACCGTTCGATATCGGTGTCGGAATATTCGCAGAAGTGCAGCGTTGCCCTGCTCGCGCCTCGCGCGATACGCCCGGTGGCGAAGTCGATCAGGCAATGGCCCGTCCACAATTCACCGGTGGCGCCACGCATGGCACGCAGTCGTTCCCGAGCCACCTCAGCGCTATGCGGCTTGCCGTAACATTCGCCGTCAAGCAGGAACATGGAATCGCAGCCAAGAATCAGCGGACCGACTTTCGCACGGGTCAGGCTCGGCTTGCCATCAACGAAATCAGCAATCGATTCGGTGATCGTAGGAATGGTGACTCCCGAAAAATCGCGGGTCTTCACATCGGAGGCGGACTGCACTTCGTCCGCACGCAACGTAACACGATGATGTTCTAAAGATGCGGAATCCCCAGTATTTTCAGCATTATCCGAATGTTCGGAAGATTCGGCAACGGCTTTCAGCGGAAATCCGACCACACGATCGCCGTGCGCCGCCGCAGCGGTGGCGGCAACGTTCCGATACGCCTGATGTACGGCTTCGGCTTTGGCCGTAGCGAGAATCATCACCCGCTGTTCCACGCTCAGATCGCTTACGGCAACGCCCATGGCGGCCGCCTCACGTTCGAGCGCCGCCGGCTCGTCCACGTTCGATACGCGAATCGTGGGGCAAATGCCCGCCGAGAAAAGCACGTCACGGCGAGGCTTGGATTTGGAAGCGAGAATCAGCGGAATGGAGTTGTTCATGCGCGTTCCACCTGCACACCCTTGGTGTCGACGCCCAAATGCAGCACACGCCAATGACCGGAAGCGAGCTCTTCGGAAGCAAGCTGTCCCAGCTGTTCGCGAGCGTCGCCATGATGCAGCACGAGCACGCATGGGCCGGCGCCGGAAACCATGGAAGCAAAACCATGGGAACGCAGCTTTTCGATCAACGTCCACGACGGTTCCATCAAAGGAGCGCGATACGGCTGATGCAGACGATCCTGCGTGGCGGCGAACAGCAACGCGTTGACGTCCTGACGCTGACCAGTCGCCAGCATCGCAGGATTCATGGCGGCCGGCAGCAGGCTCACGCGAGACACATTGTGCACGGCATCCTTGAACGCCAGCTGGCCCGGCAGCGCCTGGCGTGCCTTTTCGGTGGACAGCTCATAATCCGGCACGAACACGGCGGCGGTCAGATCGTCGGCAACGCGATAGTTGATGGTATGGAAGCCCTTATGCAGCGGTTCGCCGCCCGGAATCGGCACGGAACCGACACCTTCGGGGGTTTCCATGTCCCAAGACATGGTGAGCCCGCCGTACACGGCCGGAGCCACGTTGTCCGGATGGCCTTCGATGGCCGCAGCAAGCTCAAACACGGCATCACGGTTGAGTTCGTCGTCCTGCGCGAAGGCGGCCGCGGCTGCGATGCCCGCCACAATGGCCTCTGCGGAAGAGCCCATGCCTCGTGCCTGAGGAATGTTGTTGTGAGCCTGAAGAATGAAGCCCACACGGCCCAGACCAAAGGTCTGGCATGCGCGGCGGAACGTGGAAACCACCAAGTGGGTTTCGTCACGCGGGAGAGTATCGGCGCCTTCGCCTTCGATCATCACCTGAGCCGCAGTGTTCACCGGATCGGCGCTCAGCGTGAATTCAAGTTCGTCGTGGTAGTCCAGAGCAAGTCCGACCGTATCAAAGCCAGAACCAAGATTGGCGCTGGTAGCCGGAACACGCACACGCACTTTACGAGTAACTGGAGTCATATCTCGTCGTCCTTCGTCACATCTTCTTTACAAATGTAGCACCGTATACCCGAAAGGGTACAAGAGTCAAATTCAAGCCCATAATCATCGGGCGATTGAGTAAACAATCGGCAAGCAATTGCCCAACACAGCAGCCGGAATATGAATAAAGAGACGGCCGCCCAATCGCAACGATTTGAGCAGCCGTCTCATAACTGTTAGTTGAGCACGCGGAGGATGGAAGGCTCGCCAACCACGCAGTCGAGTGCACACACGTCTTTCACGGTTTCACGCAGGGTAAGCTCGTCGGTCATGTGCGTGACAAGGCGCAGCTGCTGCAGTTCGCCGTCGTAGCCCGGATCCTTCAGCGTGGGCTTGAGATCCTGGTTCACACCATTGATGGACACGCCATGTTCGGCGAACTTGGCCGCAATGGCCGCAAGTACGCCCGGATTGTCGTGAATCACGAAACGCACCGCGAACTCGGCCTTGGAAGCCTCGATCGGAGCCTTCTTCAAATCCTTATACAACGGAATGGTCGGGCCGGTGCAGCCCTGTGCGATGTGACGTGCTTCGGTCACCACATCGCCGACCACTGCGGAAGCGGTCGGAGCGCCGCCAGCGCCACGACCGTAGAACATCAGATCGTCAGCCGCTTCGGCCTTCACGAACACCGCGTTAAAGGAACCATGCACGGAAGCCAGCGGATGCTCGTTGGAAATCAGCGCCGGATACACGCGGGCAGACACGCCGGCCTCGCCATTCTCCACCACGGCCAGCAGCTTGATGACCTTGTTTTCGGCGGTTGCGGCAGCAATATCGTCGGCGGTGATCTTGGTGATGCCCTCAACGGACACATCATCGATGGTCACGTTGGTGTGGAAGCCGAGCGTGGCCATGATGGCTGCCTTGTTGGCCGCATCGTAGCCTTCGATGTCCCCGGTCGGATCCGCTTCGGCGTATCCCTTGGCCTGAGCGTCCTTCAGCACGTCGTCGAAATCAAGACCCTTGGTGGTCATTTCGTCGAGAATGTAGTTCGTGGTGCCGTTGACGATGCCGAGCATGCTCGTCACCTTGTCTCCGACGAGGGATTCACGCAGTGGCTTGAGGAACGGAATAGCACCGCCCACGGAAGCCTCGAAGTAGATATCGACGCCCTTGGCTTCGGCGGCGGCATAGATTTCTGGACCATACTTGGCCAACAGCGCCTTGTTGGCGGTAACCACGGAAGCGCCGGATTCGATGGCCGCAAGCACGAACTTGCGGGCCACGCCGGTTCCACCGATCAGTTCGACCACAATGTCAGCATTGGTGGCCACGCTCATGGTGTCGGTGGTCACCACGGACTTGTCGATCCACGGGAACGGGTCGGTTTCCGACGGATCAAGGCAGGCGACACCGGTCAGTTCGATCGGTCGTCCGATGCGTGCGGCGAGCTCATCCTTCTGCTCCACCAGCAGGCGTGCGGTCTGAGAGCCGACCGTGCCCGCGCCCAACAATCCAACGCGAATCGGCGCAACATCTTCCTGTACCAAGGCATCCTCCCTTGAATGTGAAGTATTGGTGTAACCCTGCCTATTGTACGGTCCCGATATGACGTAAGACCGCGAAATCATACGAAAATGGACGGTTTCCGAGCTTTGCCCCGAAAACCGCCCATACTGCATCCACGCTGCATCCGTAATTTGAGACGAATCGCCATGAACAATACGAAACACGAGCGAAACGCCACGAATCGCTATTCGCTCACATCCCAATCCAGCAGATCATCGACCGTCTGACGGCGAATCATCACATGCGCGTCTTGCTCGGATACGGCAACAACCGCAGGAATCAGCGCCTGATTGTAGTTGCTGGCCATCGTGCGACCGTATGCACCCGTAACAGGCACCGCCAGCACGTCACCACGCTGAATATCGGCAGGAAGACGCACCTCGTTGACGATGATATCGCCCGATTCGCAGTGCATGCCGACCACACGGCACAGCTTGGTTTCGCTGGAACCCTCACGATTGGCGATTCTCGCAGTGTAATCCGATCCATACAATGCCGGACGAATATTGTCGCTCATGCCGCCGTCGACAGACACGTACACGCGTTCCGTAACCGGATTGCCAGCCTTGTCTTTCGCGGTTCCGGCAAGCTGCACCGGCTTGACCGTGCCCACACGATACAGGGTGACGCCGGTCGGGGCGACCGTCCAACGGCCCGGCTCGAACGAGATGACCGGAGCGGGCATGCCGAGCGCACGGTTCACGGTGGTGACCGCATCGGCAAGGCGGGCAAGTTCCGTATCGAGATCCATGGAATCCTCGCCATCGGTGTAGGCCACGGAATAGCCGCCGCCCAAGTCGACCTCCGGCAGGGTGTATGCGTCGGTGGCGTAGAAGGTCTTGCGCAGCAGCATCATGCGCTTCGCGGCCTGGATAAAGGCGTCCGCATCGTGAATGTTCGACCCGATATGCGAATGCACGCCGACCAGTTCGAGCACGTCCTGATGGCGGTAGATCTCCTTCAATACGGCGAGCGCGGGGCCATCAGCCACCATGGTCATGGCTTCGGCGAGTTTGCGGTCGCCTTCGGAAACCTTCTCGTGGCTCATGTCATACGGGTATTTGATGTCGTACTGCAGTTGGCGTTCTGCGCTTTCGCCCGGAGTGGCTTCGCTTTCGCCTAGGCGTGCGTTCGACCCTGCGGGGGTCACGTCAGCCAAATCGTCGAGCACGTTCAGCTTGCTTGCATCGGCACCAACCGGCAGCAAGGCGACACCGAACTTCTGGTCCTCATGCGCGGTAGACACGAATTCGTGGCCGCCCGCATGAATGCCGGACGTAACACGCAACATCACGCGAGCGCGCTTGCCGAGACGCTTGGCGATTTCGGCGATGCGGACCGGCTCGTTCGGCTCGTCCACCACGATTTTGGCGAAGCCTTCGGTAATGGCGAGTTCGATTTCCGCATCGGACTTGTTGTTGCCGTGCAGCACGAGTCGCCGTCCGGGAACGCCCGCGGCGAGCGCGATGCGCATCTCGCCCATGGTGCAGGTGTCGATCAGCATGCCGGATTCGGTGACGATACGGCAGATTTCCTTGGAAAGCAGTGCTTTTCCGGCGAAGCTGACGTGGGTTACGGTGTTGTTGAACGCATTTGCCGCGGATTTGACGAATTTGGCGGCGCGGGCTCGCACGTCATCGGTGTCGATGACGTAGAGCGGCGAACCAAATTCGTTCAGCAGGCTTTCGGCAGTGCGGCCATGGAACGTGATTTCACCTTGCTCGTTCACGTTGGAGCCGGCCGGCCAGATGGGGGTGACTGCCATGGCGATCACATCCTGTCTGGGGCTGCGACGCCAAGCAGGTCAAGGCCTTCGGCGATAACCGTCTTGACGGCGTCATTGAGCTTCAAACGTGCGGCTGCACGAGCCGGTTCCGGAGCCTTGGCGATGCGCAGGGCTTCAGCCTGTTCGCCGCGAGCTTCCGGATCGGTGAGCTCCATGGGCACCACGCGTTCCACGTTGTACCACTTGTGGTAGGTGGCGGCGAGGTCTTCCAAGTAATGGGCTACGCGATGCGGGGCGCGCAGGTCTCCGGCTTCGCGCAGCAGGGCCGGCCACTGGGCGAGCGCGGCAAGCACTTCGCCGTCGGCGGCGGTGTCGAGCAGGCTCACGTCGGCACCCTCGTAGGTGATGCCGGCAGCAGCCGCATTGCGATCCACATTGCAGGAGCGGGCGTGCGCATACTGCACGTAGTACACCGGATTCTCGTTGGAATGCGAAGCGAGCAGGTTCAGGTCGATGTCGACCGGGGAATTGTAGTCGGTGCGTGCCAACGAATAACGGGAGGCATCCACGCCGATAGCGTCGGTCAGATCGTCGATGGTCACCACATTGCCGGCGCGCTTCGACATGCGCACTGCCTTGCCGTCCTTCAGCACGTTGACGAGCTGGCCGATAAGAATCTGCATGTTTTCGCCAGGTTCGTCGCCGAATGCGGCGCACATGGCCATCATGCGGCCGATATAGCCGTGATGGTCGGCACCCAGCATGTAAATGGCGATGTCTGCCGGATCGTTGTCACGATGACGCTTGTTGCGATAGTAAGCAATATCAGCTGCGAAATACGCGTAGTTGCCGTCGGACTTGATAATCACACGATCCTTGTCGTCACCATGCTTGGTGGATTCGAACCAGGTTGCGCCATCCTTTTCGTAAATGTCGCCGCGTTCACGCAGATCGGCGATCGCCTTGTCGACTTCGCCATCGGAATACAAGCTGTTCTCATGGAACCACACGTCGAAATTCACACGGAAATCCTTCATGGATTTGCGGATTTCGTCGAACATCATCGGCACTGCACGCTTGCGGAATTCCTCACGCTGTTCGGAATCGCCCTCACCCAGCGGATTGCCATCGTTGTCAACGCCACCGTCGACGCGCGGCAGGTCGAGAATCGCAATACCGTCGGCTTTTGCCTCATCGATGACGCGACGTGCGATCTCATCGATATAAGCGCCCTTGTAACCGTCGATCGGGGTTTCCTCACCGTGGGCTGCCGCGACCAGCGACTTGGCGAAACGGTTGATCTGCTCGCCGTGATCGTTGAAATAGTATTCGCGCACCACCTTGGCACCGTTCGCCTCAAGCACGCGGGCCATGGAGTCGCCGACCGCGGCCCAACGGGTGCCGCCGATATGGATCGGACCGGTCGGATTGGCGGACACGAATTCAAGATTCAGGGTTTTGCCGGAAAGATGGTCGTTCTTGCCGTAGTTCGCGCCCTCGTTAAGCACAGTGTCAACCACGGCTGCGGCGGACGCGGAATCAAGCACAATGTTAATGAAGCCGGGGCCGGCCACTTCCACGGACTTGATGCCATCGGCATTGGCGAGTTCCGCGGCGAACAATTCGGCGAAATCGTGAGGCTTCATGCCGGCCTTCTTGGCCAGCTGCATGGCCGCGTTCGATGCCCAATCGCCGTGTGCGCGGTCCTTCGGACGCATGACGGCGAATTTGGTCTGCGGAGGGATGAGATCGGTGGTCAGGGTGCCAGCCTTGCCTTCATTCACAAGGTTGTTGGCAATATTGAAAATCAGTTCACTAAGCGCTTCTGGACTCATTCCTCCAAGTCTACCGATTATGCAGACAGAATCAGCCTTGCGTATCGCCCCGCGTATCATCCTGCAGTTCGCCATGCTTCCTGCGCCAAGCCACCGAAGCGTAATAGCCGATATAGCAGATCGCAACGAACGGAATCATATACAGCAATGTGGAACGCTGCGACGAATCGCAAATCACCAAAACCAACGCGCCGATGCACATCACAATCGCAGCAATCGGCACGAACGGGAAACCGGGGGCACGATACTTCAAATCGTCAGCCGAATGCCCTTGATCAAGCCACTGCTTGCGGAAACGCAAGTGGCAGACGGAAACCGACGCCCACACCACCAGTGTGGCCAAGCCGGAAACCGCAACCAACGCCAAATACACCGTCGAAGCGGCAACCACGGAAGACAACAACGCCAACAGCGATCCAGCCATGCTGAACAGCACCGCGAACACGGGCACACCATGGAAATTCGTCTTGCCGAGCACGCGCGGGATCATACCCTCCTGCGCAAGCGACCAGACCATGCGCGAGCACACGTACAAGCCGGAATTCGCAGCGGAAAGCACTGCCGTCAACACCACGAAATTCATCACATCGCCGGCAAACGGCATGCCGATCGACTGGAACACGAGCACAAACGGACTCGTGTCGACGCCTGACCGATGCCACGGAATCAGCGCGGACATCACCGCAATCGAACCGATGAAAAAAATCGCAAGACGCAACACCGTGGTATGCACGGCCTTCGGAATCGCCTGCGCCGGATCCTTCGTCTCCCCCGCCGCAACGCCAACAACCTCAGTGCCGGAAAACGCGAACACCACCGTCAGCAGCGTCGAAAAAATCGGCAGCACACCATTGGGGAACCAGCCGTCATTATAGAAATTCTCAAACAGCGGTGCGTGATCGTAACCGGCAATCGGAATCGCACCAAACATGGCAAGCAAGCCGATCACAATGAACACGATAATCGCAAACACCTTAATGGATGCGAACCAGAATTCCGATTCGCCATACAGCCTCACCGACAGAATATTGAGCATGAACACCACCGCAATGAAGGCGGCGGACCAAATCCACGCGGGCGAATCAGGAAACCAACGTTGCATCAGCAGACCGGCTGCAGTGAATTCCGAAGCGAGCGCCACCGCCCAATTCAGCCAGTACAGCACGGCGATGGTGAACGCGGTGCCGGGGCCGATGAAACGCTTCGCATACAGGTGGAAGCTGCCTGCATACGGCATGGCCACCGACAGTTCGCCAAGGCTGAGCATCACAAAATACACAAGCATGGATCCGATGCCATACGCGATGATCGCGCCAAGAGGGCCGGCTTGGTGAATCGTGTAGCCGGAGCTGAGGAACAAGCCAGTGCCGATCACACCACCCAGCGAAATCATGGTCAGATGGCGGGTTTCCATCTTGCGTTCAAGACCGCCCTGCTCGGCTTCAGCGGATTCAGCGGCGTCAGTGTCTGCAGTGGATGCGTTGACTTGCGATTCGGCCATGCGCGACTGCTCCTTCATATTTGGATGGGCGCGTTCTTGCGTTCTTGCGTTTGCATGCGTTTGCACAATACCCAATCGCATTACTATACGGAAATCGGTGGAATCATGTTGCCTGCCGTTCACTTTTAGCGGCAATCCTGAGATTGCATAAACAAAAACAGGCTCGCATGCAGCGTAAGAAACCGCATACGAGCCTGAAAAGGATTTTCTGGAGATTTGCAATCAGCGCACTGAAATCAGAGCACAGCGATGGCGTCGATCTCAACGAGAGCGCCCTTCGGAATGTTGTTGCCGCCGAACGCGACGCGGGCCGGCTTCACGGAGCCGATGAAGGCCTGCGCATACACGTCGTCGATCTCGTGGAAGTCTTCGACGTTCTTCATGTAGATGGTGGCGCGGCAGACGTGTTCGATGCCGGTGCCTGCGGCGTCAAGAATGTGCTTGATGTTCTTCAGTGCCTGGGCTGCCTGCTCGCCGGCGGTTTCGCCAGCCAGTTCGCCGGTGACTGGGTCGATGCCCAGCTGGCCGGAGACGAACACGAAACCGTTGGCCTTCACGGCCTGGCTGTATGCACCCAGCGCCGCCGGGGCTTCAGAAGTCGCAACCGCTTCCATCTTCTCGCTCATAATGTTCTCCTTTGAAGAATGTGTTATGCATGTTGCTTGCGTTCAGGCCGCGGCAAACCACGACAACGCAATCTCAAGCAATCACTGTACCCATGGAATCGACACGCATTGTCCCATGTTCCAAATACCGGCTCCCTGCACCGGCCCTTCACATGTCTTTGTGTGGGCTTGATGGGGATCGAACCCACGACCTTCTGTTCCGGAGACAGACGCTCTATCCACTGAGCTACAAACCCGTGCGTCAAACTACTTTACACTGCCTTGAGATGAAAGCGACACTTTTTACGGAAAAACGATCTTCGAATCTCGGATCATTATTGCGAAAACATAACTACGGCGGATCTTTCGACAGCACACCCAACCCTAAAGGGGGAATAACGGGCATAGAACGGGGAAGGAACGAGAGATAGCGTGCGCCACAACGAAATTTGTAGCAACATAACACCATTTGAAGCGTCTTTTCCACTAGACTGAAAATATGGTTGAGGATTCAGGCAGAAGTATAGGCGATTTCGAATACACGCGCCGTTTTTTCTGCCGTGCCCTGCCGACGCAGTTGGATGATAACGACAGTCCGACGCTGATCATACAAAGTTATTACGTGCATCAGGATAATTACGCGCTGCGCGTGCGATTGAAAACAAAGTCCGTCCGCATTGCCATGACTCCGGACCTCGACCCGCTGGCTGTGCTCGAAAAGTATCGCGACGAATTCCGGCTTGGATCAGTCACCGTGAAAGGGCCGTCCGTGGGAGGCACGCGATATGAGGCGAGCCGCGATTTGGATTCGCGCATCGCAGGGGAGCTCATCAAACGCGGCGGACACGTGACCATCAAAAACCGTTTCACCGACTGGATCGATGAGGACGGCTGGAACATCGACGTGTTCGGAGGCACCAACGCTCCCCTGATCATTGCGGAAGCGGAACGTATCGGGCCGGTCACCAATCTGGTGATCCCGAAATTCTGCACCACCGAAATCACCGACCAATCGCGGTTCAGCAATGAAGGGCTTGCCGCGAATCCATATTCACGATGGAAATCCGAATTCGAAGACGAACTGGAAGCAGACGGACCGCAATTCCTCGACTATTTCGGCACCAACCGTATGGAATAAGTCTTTTAAAAAACAACCGTAGGCCGTAAAGAACGATGTAGTTGCGCAGCCTACGGTTGAGCGGTACCTAAACGGTACCTAAAGTCAATAAACGAGTCAGTACATGAGCGTGGCGAGGCGACGGCGGGCGCGCTTCAAACGCTCGTCGGTCGGCTCAGGAATCGTGAAATATTCCAGCAGACGCTTGCGCACCGGTTCAATATCGGCCTTATGGCCGGCCGCAACGAAATCCAGCAAACGATCGAACGCATCCTGAATCTGACCGCCGATCATATCAATGTCAGCGACGGCAAGCTGTGCTTCAACATCATCGGGATTGTCGGCAGCGGCGGCACGCACCTCACGCACGTTCGCATTGGCGGAACGGGCCAACAGCAACGCCTTCGCACGCTCGCGGGCGGCACGCGCATCGTTCGGATCGGCTTCAAGCACCTTCTCGTACGCGGCTGCGGCGCCAGCGTAATCGCCCTGCTGTGCCAGCATATACGCCTCCTGATGCTCCGGAGGCACCTGCTCCTGGGCGCCGGCAGCGGAAGCCGAGTTTGCCGCATCGGAATTCGGATCGCCGGAATACGGCGCGGAACCGGTCACACCGGCCTGCTGCGCGGCTGCGACCAGATTCGGAATCACCGTATCCACGATCTGCTGCATTTCCTCAGCGGACGGCAAGCCCTGCAAAATCGGCATCGGACGGCCGTTGATCAACGCGAACAATGCAGGCGCACCCTGCACTTGGAACGCCTGCGCGATCGACGAATTCGACGCGATATCGATACGAGACAGCTGAATCTGGCCGTTCAACTGGTTCACGGCATCGCCCAGCTGGCGTGCCATGTCGAACAGGCGATCATCGGTCGGCACCCACAGCAGCAACAGGATCGGGAACGTGGCCGACGTCTGCACCATGGCCTGGAACGTGTTCTCCGTGGTGTCGATCACATAACCGCCTGCGGCCGGAGCGCCTCCAGCCTGCCCCGGTTCGGCCTTCACCTGATGCTTCAACGCTTCAAGATCGACGGCTCCCGCCAAGGAAACTCCCGGATTAAACGGCCTTTGACCTGCCATGCTTGCCTCCTAAATATCAACAATCAACAACATTAAGCGCCCGGCGTAACACGCATTGCAAACGTTCGCCCCAAGCTTACGCGCATTCGTGCGACTGCCACGATCACAGTGCCTCAACACGAACCGGCTGGCGCTCGGAACCGACTGCAGTGATCTTCGCGTCAGAATTTGCCGGAGGCACGTACAGCGCGACCACATTCACATACGTGGTTTTCATGGTGCTGGTGGCCTGACCGTCGCCAAACAGCGCTTTTTCCGCATCGGAAGCAGGCTGCGACTCACGGCCGGAGCCAGCTGAACGCGTCCATTCGGAATTGATCTGCGCCACCACCAGATCGCCACCATCCGCGGAACGCATAACGCTGATGGCATCGTCAACCGGTGTGAACACCTGCTGCTGCGATCCCTCGTTCAACTCCATGGCCTTCTGCACCTGTTCGGTCAGATCGGCAAGCTTCGTACGCAAATCGTCGTCGGCAAACTTCTGCGCATACTGGCTGGACGCACCATTCTGCAACACGTCGGCATACGCGGCGACCGCATCCTTCGGAGTCATGACCAGACCGGTGTCTTTTTCCGTTCCCTGCTCGCTACCGGTTTTGGAAATCTCAAAACTCGGCATCTTCACGCCCGAAAACAGTCGTGCCACACCCCACAACTTGTAGTTCTGACGTGCGGAATCCTGGCGGAACACCAGCAGACGCTTGGACTGCTGGTCATCCGTGGTGGAAGTGATGGAAAACACCGAACGCGGCCATCCACTGTCCGTGGAAATCACGGCCTGCGCAAGATCAGTTGGAATCGTGGTCTTGCGGTCAAGATTGCCCGTGACCTGCGCCACATGAAGTTCGCTAGTGCGAATCTCAAGTTCCGGCCCCTCCAAAATCGAACCGAGGGCGTCGATATTGCGATCGTTATTGCACTGGTCAAGCGTTTTGAGAATATTCGTACGGATGGTTTTCTCTTGCTTGGCGGTCAGATTCGGCGCATCTTGACGTTGCGTGGTTTTCGGCTGCGGCAGCTGCCCCTCGCATCCGCACATGCCAACGACCATTCCCAATGCGAGCACGGCCGCCGCGATTACGTTGAAACGCTTCTTCATCACTTGGCCTCCTCGTTGTCAGGTTCGTCGGACTTGTCGTTGTCGGATTCGTCGTTTTCGGATGTTTCGTTGGATCCGACCGACTCGGCCGTTACGGCCATTTCGTCAACTTCGTTGGGCACGTTGATTTCATCGGATACCGCGAATTCTACAGATCCCGAGGCCGCTGCGGCCGCACTGCTTTCCTCCTGCGCAAGACGTGCGAAATACGCGGCAAGCTCGTCTTGCGAAATCACGGAAGTCTGTTCGAAATCGTCGTTTTCTTCAACACCATCAGCGGCAGCGTTCTGCTGATCGGCAACGAGATTGCGCGCGCCGGGATCGACAATCGTAGGCTGCGCAACTTCATTTTGGCTATTTTCCGAACCACTCGCGCGATGCCCAGCATGACGACGACGCTTACGCTTCGGCCCGCTCTTTTCGCTACGGGCGGCACTCGCTTCGGCGTTCTTCACCCATGCGGCAACCTCGTCATCGTCACCCTGCGTGGAACCGATGCCGTCAACCATGGCAAACGCGCGCTTGTTGCGACGCTTATGCGGAGGCATGGCAAACACGGAAGCCGAAAGCACCGCAAGTATCGCCAGCAATCCGCCGGAAAGATAGAACGGCATGGCGAAATTCAGCATCGAACGACGGTTCCAATCAAGCGCGACCGAGCCTCCCTTGCGATCGCCGTAATCGATAATCGCAACGGAATCCTCGGCATTATTCGTATTAGCACCCTTGAACTGCATATCAACGGAACCGGCATTGCATTTGACGGTGCGCCACATGTCGGAATCCTGGAAGGCGACCTGGCCTTCGGAATTATCGGCGGTGCCCTGAGCCGTGGCCTTCAGCGTGGACAGGGTGGACCAGTCGGACAGTCCGGTGACGCGCGTGTATTTGGATCCCGCGATCCATCCGGCGATATCGCGGGCGGAACCGATGGCGATGCACACGTTCGCGGATTTGTCGCGCGACTTCGCCGAAATGGTGACGCGATCGTCAACCAATTGCAGCACATTCGGATCGGTGACCACATACTGTGATCCCGTGACCGAGGCGGACGCCGTGACCTGTGCCGAGGGCTTCCAAATCGTCGCGTTCAAGACGCCAAGCACGATGCAAGCAATGGCAAGCAAGCCGAAAATAGGCGTGACAATGCCGCGCATAATCTTGGCGTGTCGCGTGGGACCCGCCTTGGACTGCGGCTTTTCCTGTTCTTCCTGCAATAAAGTCATAGCATTCACTATTCTACATTGCCTCTCTGCAAAAGCCTGAAAAAACTATGAAAATCAACGATTGCCACTAAAGTGGAACCTATGCGCAAATCTACTCTTTTCAAAGCCGTCGCAGCCGCCTGCACAACGATCATGTGCTTGGGTTTCGCGGCATGCGGAAGTTCCGACACGAAGTCTGATTCCTCCTCCGATTCATCTTCGTCTTCTTCCGATTCCTCGTCGAAGATGAATCAGATCGCCGGTGTGACCGCCACGGGCAAGCCCGGTGAGAAGCCGACTGTCTCCTTCAAAACCCCTATGACGGTGGAAGACAACAGCTACGTCGTATTGCAGAAAGGCAATGGCGACCAGATTGAAGACGGCGACCGCATATGCACGCAGGGTATCGCCATCAATGTCAAGGATGGTTCCGAACTCATGAGCACCTGGGAGAAAAACACCCCCGATTGCTCTACGGTGGTCACTTCCGACACCAGTCAGATGACTGAGGATTATTACAACATTTTCAAGGATCAGAAGCTTAACGCCACGCTTGCGTTCGGTGTGAACGATTCGAATTCCGCTGGCACCTCCTATTTGATGGTGCTCACGATCGTGTCGAAGTCGAAGGATCTGACGAAGGCAACGGGCACGAAGGTGCTTGACGTTCCTGCCGATCTGCCGAAGGTGACGCTTGCGAAGGATGGCAAGCCGTCGATCGATATGAACGGATACAAGGGTTCCGACACGTTGATCTCGCAGGATTTGATCAGGGGCGAAGGCGCCGAGGTCAAGGATACGCAGACCGTGATCGCGCACTATACCGGCTGGCTGCTTGACGGCACACAGTTCGATTCCTCGTGGGATCGCGGTGCTTCGTCGAGCTTCTCGCTTGATGAGGTGATCACCGGTTGGAAGCAGGGCTTGGCAGGGCATACCGTCGGCTCGCAGGTGCTGCTGGTCGTGCCGCCGGACCTTGGCTATGGAGACAAGGATTCCGGCAAGATTCCAGCGAACTCCACGTTGGTCTTCGTAGTCGACATCCTCGCCGCCTACTGATCTACATCACGATTCGCTTATAAAAAACTCCCTGCATAACAACAGGGAGTTTTTTATAAGCTAGAAGAGTCGTAGGGAGTCGTCTTCGGCACCTTTCATTTCGTCATAGTCGAGGATCAGGCAGTCGAAGCCGCGGTCCTGAGCGAGCACGCGGGCTTGCGGCGTGATGGTCTGCGCGGCGAAAATGCCACGCACGGGGGCCAACAGCGGGTCTCGGTTCAACAGCTCGCAGTAACGGGTGAGCTGCTCCACGCCATCGATGCCGCCGTTACGTTTGATTTCGATGGCAACATGCTTGCCACTGCCGTCGATGGCCATAATGTCGACCGGTCCGATGGCGGTCGGGTATTCGCGGCGCACCAATGTCGCACCTTCCCCGATGCGTTCGATCTGTTCGGCCAGATACTTCTGCAGATGGTCTTCGACACCGTCTTTGATCAGCCCCGGATCTTCGCCCAAATCGTATGTTTCGTCGGAATAAATATGCTGCAATGTCACTTCGAGCACGTCATTGGATTTATCCGCCGAAGCACGAATGACTTTCTGCGGAACCTCCGTAGTCACGTCGTCGTCGGCATGTTCCGGAGTGATGTCTTTGATGGTGCAGGGCGCCGCCATCCAGTTGAGTGGCTTGTACGAACCAAGTTCGGAGAAAATCAGCAGACTGTTATCGGCTTTGATAAGCAACACACGCTTGGCGAGCGGCAAGGACGCATTCAAACGCCCGGAATATTCGGCAGAGCAATCAGCAACAATAATTCGCACGAGGCACTACCCTACCATGATTGTCGTAAGCCATGAATCCCACGATATGTACAATCCTATTTTTGTTTTGATTAATCTTTTTTTAAAAAAAAAACAGTCCGTCTGCTGCAACTACAGAATCGCAATCATATGCAATTGCTGCAATCGCAACAGACGGACCGTCAGAAGTATGCTACCGAGTGCTACTCTGCCATCTTGACGTCACGTCCACGCTCAACCGCAACGGTGAGCTTGTTCGAATCGAAGGAGATGAAACCGTCGGTCACTTCGAAGGAGCGACGGCTGCCATCCGGATCCACCACAACGATGGTTCCTTCCTTGATTACGGTCAATACAGGCTCGTGGTTGGGCAGGATGCCCATTCCGCCTTCAGAGGCAGGAATGGTGACGGACTTCGCCGTACCGTGCCACACGGGGTGGTCGGCGGCGACGATGTTCACCTGCATTGTCAATCCGGCCATCACGCACCGTATTCCTTCTGCATGTCGTGCCACTTCTTCTCGAGATCGTCGATGCCGCCGATACCGGAGAATGCCTGCTCCGGAACGTCGTCGTACACGCCGTCGCAAATGCGGGTGAACGCTTCGATGGTCTCATCGGCCGGCACGTAGGAGCCCGGACGACCGGTGAACTTTTCAGCGACGTAGAAGTTCTGGCCGAGGAACTGCTCGATCTTACGAGCGCGGTTCACGGTGGTCTTGTCTTCTTCGCCGAGTTCGTCGATACCGATCAGAGCGATGATGTCCTGCAGCTCCTTGTTACGCTGCAGAATCGCCTTGACGCGGTTCGCGCAATCGTAGTGAGCCTGGCCCACGTAACGCGGATCAAGGATTCGCGAGGTGGAGCTCAGCGGGTCCACTGCCGGATAGATACCCTTGGAAGCGATGTCACGGGAAAGCTCGGTGGTTGCATCCAAGTGGGCGAAGGTCGTTGCAGGAGCCGGGTCGGTGTAATCATCGGCCGGCACGTAGATGGCCTGCAGCGAGGTGATGGAGTGACCGCGGGTCGAAGTGATGCGCTCCTGCAGGGCACCCATTTCGTCAGCCAGGTTCGGCTGGTAGCCCACTGCGGACGGCATACGGCCGAGCAGGGTGGACACCTCGGAACCAGCCTGGGTGAAACGGAAGATGTTATCGATGAACAGCAGCACGTCCTGATTTTGCACGTCACGGAAGTACTCTGCCATGGTCAGTGCGGTCAGCGGCACGCGCAGACGGGTACCCGGCTGCTCATCCATCTGGCCGAAGACCAGTGCGGTCTTCTCAAGAACGCCAGCCTCATCCATTTCGCCGATCAGATCGTTACCCTCACGGGTACGCTCGCCGACGCCTGCGAACACGGACACACCGCCGTGGTTCTGGGCGACTCGCTGGATCATTTCCTGAATAAGCACGGTCTTGCCGACGCCTGCGCCACCGAACAGACCGATCTTGCCGCCCTGCACGTACGGGGTCAGCAAATCGATGACCTTGATACCGGTTTCGAACATCTGGGTCTTGGATTCCAGCTGATCGAATGCCGGCGGGTTGCGGTGGATAGGCCAACGCTCGGTGACCGTGATGGTTTCGTCATCCTTCTTGTTGAGGATGTTGCCGGACACGTCGAACACGTGACCCTTGGTGACATCGCCAACAGGAACGGAGATCGGACCGCCGGTGTCGAGCACGGTGGCGCCACGAACGAGGCCGTCGGTCGGCTTCAGCGCCACGGTACGCACGGTAGAGTCGCCAAGGTGCTGTTCGACCTCAAGCGTGATCTTCTTCGTGGTTTCGCCCTCTTCGTTGGCGGTGTTGGTCAGCTCAACGGTAAGTGCGTTGTAAATGTCGGGCAGGTGGCCCACCGGGAATTCGACGTCGATAACCGAACCCTGGATACGCGTGACGCGTCCAGTGGTCGGCTCTGCAGCCGTCTCGGGAGCCGCTGTGGTCTGATTCTCAGCCATATGCGTTCCTACTCTTCCTTCTTATTCAGCGCGTCGGCGCTGCCGATGATTTCGGTAAGTTCCTGGGTAATCGAAGCCTGTCGCGAAGCGTTGAGCTTGCGGGTCAGGTCGTCGATCAGGCTGCGGGCGTTGTCTGTAGCCGTATGCATGGCGTTCTGTCGGCTTGCAGTCTCGGATGCCGCCGCGGTGAGCAGGCATTCATGAATACGGGACTGGATGTACTTCGGCAGAATCGCGTCAAGCACTTCGTCGACGCTCGGCTCGAACGCATAAAGCGGGGTCGCGGCATCGGCATCGGATTCGGGCACAGGGCCGGAGTCCTGCTGTTCCGGAAGCACGAGTTCAACGGGCAGCATACGCAGCACGCGCACCTTCTGAACGACCATATTCACGAATTCGGTGAACACAATGTAGAGTTCGGAAACTCCACCTTCGCTCGCCGGCTTCATGTAGGCGTCCATCAGTGCCTTCGAGATGGACTCTGCGACTTCCACGCCGGGCTGGTCGGTATCGCCTTCCCAAGTACCGGCAACATCACGATTGCGGTACTTGTAGTACGTCACACCGCGACGACCATACACATACAGTTCCGGCTGCTTGCCTGCCGCATCGAGGCGGGCCAGCAGCGATTCCGTTTCGCGGATGATCGAGGAGGTGTACGGACCCGCCATACCACGATCCGAGGTGAGGGCGAGGACAGCCACGCGAGGGTTGTCCTCGTCCTTCTTCACGATCGGATGGTCGATATGGGTGTGGGCCACCAGCGCTTGCACGGCGTCGAAAATCGCATCGGTATACGGCTTCGCGTTCAAGGCGACGTCACGTGCCTTGGCGATATGCGAAGACGCGATCATCTCCTGCGCGTTGAAGATTTTCTCCAACGACGCGGTGGAGGCGATCCTAGATTTCAATGCGAGTTGCGAGCCCATGGATCACTTCTCTCCTGCGACGATCTTTTCCTGCTCGACCGGGGTGGCGTTCTTGATGTTAGGCTTCTTCTCGACCAGCGGCTTGCCCGCGCTGGTCACGAAAGTCTCACGGAACGCTTCCACAGCCTTGTCGAGGGCAGCCTCGGTGTCGGCGGTGAAATCTTCGGTCTCGCGGATGGTCTTGAGAATATCGGTGTTGTGGTCCAGGTAGTCCAGCATGGCCTTCTCGAACGGCAGCACGTCGTTCAGCGGCAGATCATCCATCTTGCCATGGGTGCCGGCCCACACGGAGACGACTTCCTGTTCCATGGAATACGGGGAGAACTGCGGCTGCTTGAGCAGCTCGGTCAAGTGGGAACCACGGTTCAGCTGGGCCTTCGAAGCCGCATCCAGATCGGAAGCGAACATGGCGAAGGATTCCAGGGAACGGTACTGGGCCAAGGAGATCTTCAGCGTGCCGGAGACCTTCTTCAACGCCTTGGTCTGTGCCGCGCCACCAACTCGGGACACGGAGATGCCGACGTCGACAGCCGGACGCTGGTTCGCGTTGAACAGGTCGGACTGCAGGAAGATCTGACCGTCGGTGATGGAGATCACGTTGGTCGGAATGTATGCGGACACGTCGTTTGCCTTGGTTTCGACGATCGGCAGGCCGGTCATCGAACCGCCGCCGAGGTCATCGGAAACCTTGGCGCAGCGTTCGAGCAGACGGGAATGCAGGTAGAACACATCGCCCGGGTATGCCTCACGTCCCGGCGGGCGGCGCAGCAGCAGGGAGATCGAACGGTAGGCTTCAGCCTGCTTCGACAGATCGTCGAAGACGATGAGCACGTGCTTGCCGTTGTACATCCAGTGCTGTCCGATGGCGGAACCGGTGTACGGTGCGATGTACTTGAAACCTGCGGAATCGGAAGCCGGGGAGGCCACGATAGTGGTGTACTCCATGGCGCCGGACTCTTCGAGGGACTGCTTCACCGATGCGATGGTGGAGCCCTTCTGGCCGATGGCCACGTAGATGCAGCGGACCTGCTTCTTCGGATCACCGGATTCCCAATTACGCTTCTGGTTGATGATCGTATCGATTGCGATAGCGGTCTTACCGGTCTGGCGGTCGCCAATGATGAGCTGGCGCTGGCCACGGCCGATAGGCGTCATTGCGTCGATGGCCTTCAGACCGGTGGACATTGGCTCGTCAACCGGATGACGATGCATAACGTCAGGTGCCTGGGCCTCGAGAATACGACGGCCTTCGGTCTTGATCTCGCCAAGACCATCAATCGGGTTGCCTAGCGGGTCCACGACGCGGCCAAGGTAGCCGTCGCCGACGGGCACGGAGAGCACTTCGCCGGTACGACGCACTTCCTGGCCTTCCTCGATACCTGCGAAGTCGCCGAGAATAACCACGCCGATCTCGCGGGCGTCAAGGTTGAACGCCAGGCCAAGCGTGCCGTCTTCGAAGGTCAGCAGCTCATTGGCCATGCAACCAGGCAGTCCCGTCACGTGCGCAATGCCGTCGCCAGCAGTCGCGACATAACCGACTTCCTGAGTCGGGGTATCCGACGGCTTGTACGACTCGACGAACTCATCGAGCGCCTTGCGTATCGTGGTGGGATCAATGGTAAGTTCTGCCATGATCACTCCTTATTGTTGTTTATAAATTCAGTCAAGTCTTGTTTCAGGCTTGTTCACCGTGCGGCGAACCGTCAGGCGGTTGCCTTCACCGTGCGCTGAAGATGCTGCAGCTGTGCGACCACCGTGTTGTCGGTGACCTCGTCGCCCACCTGGATGCGCATGCCACCCATGACGGTCGGATCGACCACCGAGTTGATGTGCACCGGATGACCGGTCTTCGCCGAGTAAATGGCGATGAGCTTTTCCACCTGCTCCTTGCTCAACGGCGTTGCCGTGGTAACAGTGACCATCGATTCGCCCATATGGCGGGAGAATTTGTTGATCAGCCACTGAATGGTCTGCAAGTAGCGGCGATTGCGCAGATTGCAGGTCGCGTGTTCGGCCAGACGCTTGGTCACCTTGGTGAAATCCGCGTCTCCAATCAGGCTGTACAGCAGCTTGACACGGGCTTCACTGGAAACGGTTGCGTCATACAGCTTGGTACGCACGACCGGAAGGTTGAGCAGTGCGGAATGCAACTCTGCGAGCTCGATGGAGACCTGCAAAGTCGTATTGGTGTAATCCGCGTAGTACATCATGCCATCAACGCCGAAATCCTCAACGGCATTGGCGATATCAGACACGCGGCTCCAACGGCGAGACACCAGATCGGACATGATCTCCATCACGAGCGGATGGGCCTGGTCTCCGATCAGAGTCTTGACTACCGCAACCTTGTCTTCGACTGGGCGCGACGGGTCGGTGAGGGCACGTTCAAGCTGGATATTGTGGTCAAGCGCGCTGGTGATCGTGAACAGTTCGTTCCCGATACGCCATGCGTCCTCACCGCTGTCACGCAGCTTGGGGGCCAGCGAGTCACGCGATACGCGGTCTGCGATACGCGATGCTTCTCCTCGCATTGGTCACCTCCCTTTCTTGAAGGTTTCGATCACTTCTTGTCGCTGTCCAAGTCGGCGATCATCTGGTCGATCATCGACGACTGCACATCGTCATTCTCGAGCTTGCTACCCAGGATCTTGCCGGCCAGTGCCGTTGCCAGCACGCCGACCTCACCCTTGAGGCTCACCAGAGCCTGCTGCTGCTGCGATTCGATGGAACGCTGGGCGGTGGCGGTGATCTGCGCCGCATCGTTTTCGGCACGAGTGCGCGCGTCAGCGATGATATGCGATGCCTCCGTACGTGCGTCGTCACGGATCTTGGATGCCTCGACGCGAGCTTTGCTCAGCTGAGCCTCATACTTCGCCTTGGCTTCATCGGCATCTTTCTGGGCCTGTTCGGCCTTGGCGATGCCACCTTCGATCTTGGCAGCGCGCTCATCGAACACGGCCTGGAACTTCGGCAGGAAGAACTTGTAGAAGAACACGGCGACGATGATCAGAATGACCAACGACCAGAAAATGTCGTAGCTTTTCGGAAGGAACAATTCCATTTCGCTAGCTGCGGTCACCATAGTGTCTTCCTCCTTTCATGTTCGTTTGCGTCTTCGGTGTTACCTTGAATCAAGTCTTACTTGATGAAGGCGAGCACGAAGCCGAGCAGTGCCAGCACCTCGACGAATGCCAGACCCAGGAACATGAGGGTCTGCAGACGGCTGCCGAGCTCAGGCTGGCGAGCGGTGCCTTCGATGGTCTTGCCGATCAGGATGCCCAGACCGATGCCAGGGCCGATGGCGGCGAGGCCGTAGCCAACGACGTTCAGGTTGCCGGCAACCTCAGCGAGGGTAACGATATCCATGATTGTTTCCTTTCTGGTTATTGCTTGACAAGAAGCAACAATTAAAAAGCCGGCGGTCAGTCGATCTCCGGATAGCTCATATTGATGTATGCGGTGGTCAGGATGGCGAAGATGTAAGCCTGCAGGCAAGCGACCAGCGCTTCGAACAGGAACATGAACATGCCAGCCGCGAAGGTGACGACGCCGAATGGCATGAACACCTTGTTCACCACATCAATGAGGAAGTACTGCGTGGCCGAAAGGCACAGCGCAAGAATCAAGTGGCCCGAAACCATGTTGGCGAACAGTCGGATCGTCAACGAGAACGGACGGATAATCAGCAGCTCAAGCAGCTGAATCGGGGACAGCAGAATGTAGATCGGGGCCGGAACACCCTTCGGGAAGATCTCATCCCTCAGGAAGTGGCCGAGGCCCTTTTCACGAATGCCTGCAATCCAGTATTGGCAGAAGCACCACATGGCGAATACCAGCGGCAGCGTAATGGTTGCGCTTGCCGCGATATTGAAGCCTGGGATGATGCCACACAGATTGAAGACCAACAACGTGCAGAACACGGTGGTGATCATCGGCACATAACGCTTGCCGCGCAGCTCGCCCATCACCTGATAGACGATGTTGTCACGGACGAATTCGATCAACCATTCGACTGCTCCCTGCCAACGGCTGGGGATGAGCTTTGCACGGCTTGCCGTAATTCCGAGAACCAGCAACATGATGACGGTCGCAAGGATGCGAACGAGGATGATGCGGTTGATGGCGAACGGCGTGCCCTGAAAAACGAACGGATCGGGAAGGAAGTCATCGACACTGGGCATTTCGGGACCATCAGCGATGGTCAGCATGCCCTTTCCCAATGCACCAATCATTCACGCCTCCTGCTCTTGTGTCAGCTGTTAGTTTAACCCAACAACCGAGTCGAATGTGACGTTCTGGTTACTTAACCAAAGCGTACTTCGAAGTGCGCGTCGACGCGAACGGAGTCCCGTGCGACGCATTCGACTCCGAATGGCTGGATAGGATTATTAGCCCGTGTCTAGACAACATCCAAACACTTGGGCTTTTCCATACTCCCATTTGGTTTTCCCGGCGTTTCGCAGCAAGCTGTACTAACTAGACACAGCTTTGTGAATCGTCGGATAGCCGACGCAACCAATAGTTTGTTTTACGAAAACAGCATATTGATAAAACGTTTCATCAAGTGTATCACATATAACACAAGTGCTGCATATAAAGAAAGAGGGGCCGCATACGCAAGCCCCCACCAGTAAACAGCCGTAAATCACGCGCCAATCACGGCCGCACGTCAATCACATCAATATGCGGATCAATCCACAAATCAATCGCGAATCACGCCATAACCGTCACGCACGAACGGCGCAAACGCGTCGACACGCGGCGAACCCGGCTGATGACGAATCGAACGATCCGTGCCAAGACGCTTCTGCGCACGAAGCTGCGGAACCTCGCTCAAATCGTATGGCGTGGTCTGATACACCCAATTCAGCCAATTGCGCCACAGGAGATTGGCATGGGCGCGCCACGCGAACACCGGCTCCAACTGCGGATCATCATGCGGGAAATAGTTTTCGGGGAACGGCACATTCGTCATGCCCTTCTTCATATCACGCTCATACTCCTCGGCCAAGGTGTACTTGCCGTACTCCCAATGGCCAAGCGCGAACACTTCCGAAAAATCACGGGTGGCGATCAGCCCAGGACCGGACTTCGGACCCCACGTGAGCACCTGCAACTCCGGATTGCGCGCGATATCACCCTCGTCCACCCCCGCAAGGCGAGAATGCGGCTGCAGGCAAATCTCATCGAAGCCGTTCGTCAAAAAGCAGTATTCATCCTGCAAATACTGCGGAAACACGCCAAAAATCTTCTCTGGCAAATTCTCTTTACGCACGTTATAGCGATAATTGAGCGCACCCATCGCACCCCAGCACAAATACATAGTGGAGAACACATGCGCGGAAGCCCAGTCAAGAATCTGCTTGAACTCATCCCAATAATCGACCTGTTCGAAATCAAGATGCTCAACAGGGGCACCCGTCACCACGAAGCCGTCGTAATAGTTGTCTTGGAACGCCTCAATGGTCTCATAGAACTTCACCAGATGGTCGGCGCTCACATGCGTACCCTCGTGCGTGGAGGTCTTCATGAAATCGATCTCCACCTGCAGCGGACTTTTCGAGATCAAACGCAGCAGCTGCGTTTCCGTCTCGATTTTCTTCGGCATGAGATTTAAGATCACCAGCTTGAGCGGACGCACGCGCTGGCGCTCCGCTTCAGGCTTTTCAAGCGCGAAAATACGCTCGGAGTCGAGAATGTCTCTGGCCGGAAGGCCGCTGGGGATCTTGATAGGCATGCTTCTATTATGGTGCGGGCTCGGATATGGCGCACTTCCCTGCCCCCACGATCAGCCGAAACCGTTATAGGAAAAATGAATAACGCGCTATTTGCAACGCGGTTTTGCATGGCCGGACTGATGCGACACGCCGATTTGACATATTTGGAAGTAATCGTAAAGTTAATAGAGCTGTCTTAAAGACAAGCCGACGCGGGGTGGAGCAGCTCGGTAGCTCGCTGGGCTCATAACCCAGAGGTCCATGGTTCAAATCCATGCCCCGCTACTGATGAAAGCTAGGAATTGCAACAATTCCTAGCTTTTTTGTTTTCCGTCAAATCTCACCAAAACCAATTTCCGGACAAAATCTGGACAAAACCCGACAAAAACCGGGTATATCAGCCGAGTTCATCAATCGCATGTGCCGAAAGTATGGAGAAAATGCGCCGGATCCGCCAATCGCATGTGCCGAAAGCGAAGATTGCCGCTCAAGGCTGAAAATCCAACGTTCTCCAAGGTTGCACGCGCTACGTTGACCTCGCCAACCACATATCACCGGATATAAGGAGAACAAGGCAATGCATTATATGAATCAAGCGAACGCGCACAACGCGACGCAGGACACCACAATGCAAGACAGCGCAACGCACGATACGGCAACAAAGGCAACGCAGGACACCGCGCCGCTGAAAGGCATCACCGTGATTGACTGGACGCAGGTGCAGTCCGGCCCGTCGTGCACGCAGATGCTCGCATGGATGGGCGCCGACGTCATCAAGGTGGAGAAGGTGCAGGGCGGAGATCCGACACGTAATGAAATGAACGACGTGGATGGCTCGTACTCCCTGTACTTCCTTCAGCTCAATGCCAACAAGAAATCCATCACGCTGAACATGAGAGATCCGGAAGGCAAGAAAATCCTCGCCGAACTCCTGAAGAAAGCCGACGTGTTCGTAGAGAATATCGGCCCGGGAGACGTGGAAAAGCTTGGTTTCGGATGGAATGACGTACATGCGATCAATCCGCGTCTGATCATGGCGTCGCTGAAGGGCTTCAACAAGGGCAGCCGGTTCGAGCATGTCAAGGCGTTCGAGCCGGTCGCGCAGTCCGCGGGCGGTGCCGCTTCCACCACCGGCTGGTATGACGGCGAGCGCAATGTGCCCACGCAGTCCGGCGCCGCATTGGGCGATTCCAACAGCGGAATGCATCTGCTGATCGCCATTCTTTCGGCGCTGTTGCAGCGCGAGCATACCGGTGAGGGTTGCTATGTGTACCAGTCGATGCAGAATGCGGTGCTGAACTTGTGCCGTGTCAAGCTGCGAGACCAGTTGATTCTCGACCGTTTGGGCAAGCTTTCCTACTATGACTGCTACCCGAATTATGAGTGGGGCAAGCAAGGCAAAGCCATTCCGCGCGCAGCGAATGCGGAGGGTGGTTTGGTGCTTGGCTGGTGCTACCGCGCGAAAGGCTGGGAGCATGACCCGAACGCTTACGTATATATAGTGGTTCAACAGTCCAAGAAGGGCTTCGAGAATTTCTGCCATGCGATGGGATTCGAGGATTGGCTGACCGACCCGCGTTTCAATACCGCCAATGCGCGTGACGAGCATAAAACCGAGGTGTACCAGCGTGTTGAGGCGTACACCATGCAGTTCGACAAGTACACGCTGACCAAGGAATTGGGTGCGAAGGGCGTGCCGGTCGGCCCGGTGTTGGATTGGTATGAGTTGGAAAACGATCCTGATTTGAATGGGGATGGCACGATTGTGACCATTGACCAGCAGGATGCGCGCGGCGATTTCAAGACGATCGGCATGCCGTTTACGATGAGTAATTTCGTGCCGGATTACCAGCGTGCGCCGAAGCTGGGCGAGCATAACCGTGAGATTCTGCATGCGTTGGGATATGACGACGATCAGATCGCTTCGCTGCGCGATTCCGGTGTGATCGGCGGCAACGATGGCGTGCAGGCTGATTTGAAGTAACGCACGTTAGCGCGCACTGGCGCACGAATAAGGGCGGATCACAAGATTCGCCCTTATTTGTTATGCTCACATCCATTGCAGTCCACGCCCCGCACTTCCGCACACAATCACATGTCTTACGTCTTACGGTTTACCGTCACAAAAAGCGCATGCAGTAACGGAACGTTGGAATTTCAACGTTCCGTTACTATATGCGCTTCGTGAGCTACAGTGAGGATACTGAATCAGCCCACGCAGAAGGGGACGAGCCAGATCCACAGCAGACAGGTGGCCGCGAATGCCACCGTGGCGACGGCCGTGGTCGAGGCGCCTTCTTTTACATAAATGTTGTAACGGCTGGAAATAATGATGCCTGAGAACGCCGGCGGCAACGCGACCGCCATCACCAGCATCGAAATCTTGTTCATGTCACCGCCCATGCCACACAACAGCGCCACGCCAAGGAACACTGCAGGCGTCAGAATCAGGCGGAAGAACGTGTTCCAGATGGTTTCCCAACCGAGCGAGAATTTCACCGTGGAAAGCGCGAGGCCCGCGGAAAGCACGGCCACACCGGAATTCGCTTTGGCGATCAGATCGAAGGTCGGCGCCACCTGGCTTGGCACATGAATGCCCACCAACACTAGGAAAATGGCCAATAACGACGCCCAGCAGATCGGTTGCTTCAGTGCGTCGAGCAACGCCTGCAGATTGCCGTTGCGGTTCTTTCCCGTATTCGACGTGCCATGCACCATAAGTTCGGCGGTTTTGTCGGTTGCGGCATCTCGCGCCGGGTCAAGCGTGATATCGCCTTTTGCATTGGCCTTTGCATTGACCGCGTTTTCGGCCTGCACGCTAAACTTCGCTCGGTCTTTAGCCTGGCCGAGGTTGATCAGATACATGCCGATCGGAATGGTCACCACGTTGACCACGATGGAAATAATGGCTATGACGAGATTCGTGCTGACGGTGTTGCCGTAAATCGGATCAAGCACAGCGAATCCAAGGAAACCAATCGTCGGAGATCCTGCGATCAGAGCACAGACGGCCGCCTCCTGAATGCTGCGGTGGAACAGCAACCGGCACAGATAATAGCTCACCATAAACATGACGATGACGCCGATGAAACTGATGGCGGTCAATGTTGCGTCTTTCGCAAGCATTGCACGGGTCGATTTGATGATGGACACAAATAACGCCGCAGGAAGCGCGATATTCAACACAAGTTTATTAAGTCCCTGCCGCTGATCGTCATCAAAATAACTGAATTTTCCACAAATATACCCTAATGCCATAATGACAATAATTGGCACGATGTCGTCAACAAGTATGTTTATCACTGTCGTTCTTTCTTTATATTTTTCTATCTGCAATCTTCTGCAATATTGTTTGATTGCTGATATTGCGGATATTGCAGATACGTTGATCGGATCATTGGTTTTCAGGCAGAAAAAGTGGGCGCACGCATTCCACCGTTCGCACGCCCACATGTCATACCGACAGCCGATGCGCTACATGCGAGCGCCGGTCGCGTAGTCGTACATGGTGACTTCGGAATCAACGAGGGCTCCGACCACCGGCTTCGGATTCAACGCTCCGATATTGCCGGATTCCTTGCCCGCATACTGCGCGATCTGCACATGCACGAAGCTTGGCTTGCCTGATTCGACCGCCTCGCCGACCATGCGTTCGACTTCTTCCGGAGTGGTGGCATAGTAACCTTTACCCCCGAACGCTTCGAGGACCTTCTCGTAATGCGCGTTGTAGGTAAGCGTCAGCGGCGACGGATCACCGTCCGCTCCAAGGTTTTCGAAGTCGCCGCGGTAGATACCGCCGTTGTTGAGCACCACGAAGGTGATGGGCAGCTGGTAGCGGCAGGCCACCTCCACTTCCATACCATCGAAGCCGAATGCGGAATCGCCGCCGATGTACAGCACTTTCTTGCCAGTGGAAAGCGCCGCGCCAATCGCATAGCCGGTGCCGCAGCCCATCACACCCCACGTGCCGCAGTCCAAACGATGGCGCGGTTCGAGCATGTCGATGATGTTGCGGCAATCATCGAGCGAATTGGCTCCCTCATTGGTGAGAATGAGATCTTCATGGTGTTTGCTGTACACCTTTTTGATGGCTCCCAAGGCGTTGAAATGGCTCATGGGCAGCTGATCGGATTGTTCGCGGGTTTCAAATTTCGCCACGTTTTTCGCGCTGGCTTCCTTCAGCATGTTCAGCCAGGTTTCGTCAGCTTTGAACGGGTATTCTTCCAGAGATCCGTTGAGCAGCGTCATGGCGGAACGAATATCCCCCACGATTGGTACGTCGATACTGCGCGTGTTTTCGATTTCTTCCGGATTGATGTCGATTTGGATGAATTTCACATGTTCGTTCCACGTTTTGCCCCGGCCGAACGACAGCATCCAGTTGAGTCGCGCGCCGACCAGCAATACCACGTCGGCGTTGCGTAGCGCGGTGGAACGGCAGCTTGCCGTGCTGTGTGGGTCGGTATCGGGCACTACGCCTTTGGCCATGGACATTGGCTGGAATGGAATATCCGTTTTCTTGACGAATTCGCGGATTTCCTCTTCGGCGCGGGCGATTGCGGCGCCTTTGCCGATCACCATGAGCGGACGTTCGGCCTGCTGCAGCAATGCGAGCGCCGCGTCGATGGATTCGCGTGCCGGCACCATGGCGGGGGCCGGGTCGGTTGCCGTCCACATCAGGCGGTCGGCTTCGCTTTGGCTCAGGGTCTGTGCCACGGTGTCATCGGGGAAATCGATGTACACCGCGCCTGGGCGTCCTGAAGAGGCGATATGCATGGCACGGGCCACCGCGAGCGGAATATCTTCGATGCGGTCGATGCGCAGCGAAGCCTTGCAGAACTGCTTGGCGTAGTTCATCTGGTCGAGGCCTTCGTATTCGCCTTCCTCAAGGTCGACCACATGGCGGGTTGAGGAGCCGCCGATCATGATGACCGGATAGCCGTTCACCGTGGCTTCCAGCAGTGCCGGTAGACCGTTGAGGAATCCCGGAGCGGATACCGTCAACGTGACAGCCGGCCGACCGGTGATGAATCCGTCGGCCGCGGCCGCGTTCACAGCGTCCTCCTCATGGCGCATGCCCACGAATCGCATACCCATGCCCTGCGCGATGCGCGCGAAATCGGTGACGGGAATGCCGACCACGCCATACATGTTTCGTATGCCGTTGGCCATCAGCACCCGCGCCAGATAATGCGGCGCATCGGTGACCTTCCGATCATCGGCTCCCTGCCGTTCGGCATCCGCACGCATGCTCGCGACCATCGTTTCATCTGCATGTTCTTCTGTCATCGCAACCTCCATTCGTATCGACGACGCCATGATTGTAGATACGTGAAAATGGGAGTTCGTCAGCAGAAAAATATGTTCGTCTGCGGCTTAATTTCAACGTTTTCAGCATGATATAGCCGTATTCTCACGCGCATGCGGAATATATTGCAGCTGAAATATCGCAACTCTCATCGAGAAGCATCACCTCCGCGAGACGACATCATCGCCGCATATCATCGTCGCCGTACCGCATACAGCATGAACGCCCCGCAGCACATCACGGCAGCCGCCAAACCCAACACCAGCCCCATCGGACTTCCTGTCTGCGGCATTTCCTGCTCGGGGGCATAAAGGTTGTCGACATTGAACGTCAGCAGGCTATCCTCACGTTCCACCACATCGTTCAGCACCATCATTTTCTGCGCGGTGACGGCCTCATCCAATCCCACGGACTGGTATCCGACCTTGATATTGACCTCGCCGGCACCCGTTGCATGCCAATACACGGTGGTTCCCTCCAGTTCGGCCCAGCCGACTGCCGTGGGCTCGTCGTCCTCGTCGAACACGGCCGGACCTTCGATCGTCGCCGTGAATACGCCCTCGATCGGCTGTCCACTCGAATCCAGCAACTGCACGAACAGGCTTCCGGACCGCAATCCCTGTCGATCATCACGCGTCACCCTCGAAGAAACCGGCAGCTTGTTCGCGGCCTCCTCCCAAAGCTCGTTGACCTTGCTTTCCAGCCCGTCCATCACCGAGAAGAGGTATTGCTCATGCCTGACCCACACCTTTTGGTCGTCATAGTTGCGGTGCACCAGCACGCCGATCGCCGCATACGTGAGCACCGGTTCCCCGTCATGTTGATATTCGGACAGCAGCCATGCGAGGCGCCGCGCCGCTTCCGTATTTTCCACGGTGGTGGTTTCGGTGACCTTATAGTCGGTCATGCTTTCGATTTGCCGGCAATAATAGAATTTGCCCGATCTCGATTCCGCGTTCACCCCGATCACATACGGTTTTCCATCGAGAAAATAGTTGTAATGCTTGCCGTTCGCGCGCAGCAGCTGTTCGGCGGCCAGCGCGGCCGGGCAGGTCATTCCCACGATTATGATGCAGGCCGCCAATACCGCGGCCAGAATCGCAAGCGTATGTCGTTTCATCGCATTCATCGCATCGTCCTTTCGATATGCACATCGTTGTTGTCGTAATTCAACAGGCTTGCATACTTGCGATTGCCACATGGCCTTTTTCAAGGGTTGTGGTCGGAGGACGTTCTTTTTGCCGTTTTTGTGGACAACTTCGCTTGTCAGCAAACGTAACTTATCCACAAAAAACGTTTTACCAATCGTAGGTAAACAAGTTATCCACAAAGGGTGGAAATCGCTGGTCGGAAGATAGTTCACCCAAATCCACCTTTTCTCCTCTATAATCGGCGGTATGGCAGAAGAAGATAAGAGCGCGGAACCGCGCACCACCGCAACCAAGCAACCAGCCGTCAAGAAGACGACCGCCAAAAGCGCGGCCGCCAAAACGGCATCGGCAACGTCTCAGACGCCTAGCAAGCGCACCACCGCAGCCAAAAAGTCCACGGCATCCACCGCTCGCAAGCGCACCACCAAAGCGAAGGCCGCCGCACCGCAAACGGTCGGCGAAGCCCCAGCCCCCGTCATCGAACGCACCAGCCCCGAACAGTTCGGCCGCGTGAACGTGCTCGACATCACCCCGAACGTTGAGAACGGCCTGTTCCCGGCACGCGTGGAGCTCGGCGAAGCATTCAACGTCACCGCCCAAGTGTTCATCGAAGGCCGCACCAAGGCAGGAGCGACCGTGTCCGTGCGTAACGCACGCGGCCGCGAGGTTGAACGTTTCGCCATGACCTGCACCAATCCGGGCCTCGACCGCTGGGAAGCCATGGTCAAGATCGGCGAACACAGCGATCTGAAGCCGTGGGATGCCGATTATGCCGCCGTCAAGCGTCAGCTGGGCGAATGGCAGATCGTGGTCGAAGGCTGGGAAGACACCTACCAGTCTTGGCTGCACGACGCCGCCATCAAGGTTGAAGTGAATGACGACGTGGAGAATGCGCTGGAATCCGGCGCACAGCTGCTCGCACGTTGGGCTGACGCGAAGGATTCCAAGCTTTCCGCAGCCGACAAGAAGGTGCTGCGCGACGCCGCCAAGACCATGGAAAACAAGTCGCTGAGCGCCGAAGAGCGTCTCGCCGCAGTCCAGAGCAGCGACATCGAGCAGCTGCACGAAACCAACCCGTTGCGCGACGGCCTGTCCGAATCGAATCCGCAGCGTTTCCGTGTGGAACGCCCGAAGTCCAGCTTCGCCTCCTGGTATCAGTTCTTCCCACGTTCCGAAGGAGCCTACTACGGTGAAGACGGCAAGATCGTTCCCGGCAACCTCAAGACGTCGATCGCCGGCTTGGAACGCGCCGCAGCCGAAGGCTTCAACATTGTGTATTTGCCGCCGATCTTCCCAATTGGCGTGACCAACCGCAAGGGACGCAACAATTCCCTGGTAGCCGGCCCGAACGATCCGGGCTCCCCGTTCGGCATCGGCTCCGAACTGGGTGGCCACGACACCGTTGACCCGCAGCTTGGCACCATGGACGATTTCAAGGCATTCTGCGAGCGCGCCCACGAGCTGGGCTTGGAAATCGCGCTTGATTTCGCTTTGCAGTGCTCGCCTGACCATCCGTGGGTCAAGGCGCATCCGAACTGGTTCCGCACCAAGCCGGACGGCACCATCGCATTCGCAGAGAATCCACCGAAGAAGTATCAGGACATTTACCCGATCGACTTCAATGCCGACATGGAAGGCATCGAAAAGGAAGTCGAACGCATTATGGATCTGTGGGTCAAGGCGGGTGTGACGATCTTCCGCGTTGACAATCCTCACACCAAGCCGGTGCGTTTCTGGCAGGATGTGATTGCCGCCGTTACGAAGAAGCATCCGGAAGTGCTGTTCCTTGCCGAGGCGTTCACCCGCCCGGGCATGATGCGCGCGCTGAGCTATGTGGGCTTCACGCAGTCGCACTGCTACTTCCCGTGGCGTAACACCAAGGAAGAGCTCGAAGAGTACCTCGAAGAGACCAACGGCAATGGCGGCTTCTACCAGCACAACACGTTCTGGCCCACCACTCCGGATATTCTCACCGCCTACGTGCGCGACAACGGCATTGCCGGCCATGCGGTGCGTGCGGTGCTCGCCGCTATGGGCAGCCCGAGCTGGGGTATTTACAACGGCTACGAGCTGATCGAAAACAAGCAGCGTCCGGGCTTCGAAGAGCAGATCGACAACGAGAAGTACGAAGTCAAGGTGCGCGATTGGGACAGCACCGAAAAGTACGGCATCGCCGAACTGCTGACCTCGCTCAACAAGATCCGTGACACTCACCCGGCTTGCCGCAGCTACCACAACCTGCACATTCTGCCGAGCGACGACGCGGGCGTGATCGCATTCCTGCGTCAGACTCCGGCCGAACTGACCGGTACCGGCAAGGCAGATACGATGATCGTGATCGTGAACCTCGACGGACACAACGCGCACCAGTCCATTGTGCACATCGAGCTTGGCGACTTCGGTTTCGCCACCGACAAGCCGCTCAAGGTGCATGATGAGCTGACCGGCCGCGACTTCGAATGGGGTTACGACAACTACGTTTCGCTCGCCCCTTGGGCCGACGTGGCACACGTGCTCACCGTAGTCGAAGACTGATTGAGTCTCAATCGATCTGATTAATCTCGGTCAGCTCGACTAGAAATTCGTTTCGATTCATACCACAATACCGGTTCCACTTCGGTGGAAAGCGGTATTGTGGTTACTGATAATGCAAACTGCCCAATCTCAAGGAGAAATGACATGGCAGAAACCTTCAACGTCGTGGTGGAAATTCCGCGCGGCTCCAAGAACAAGTACGAAGTGGACCACGAGACCGGCCGCGTGTTCCTGGACCGCACCCTGTTCACTTCCATGGGTTACCCGGATGACTATGGCTACATCGACGGCACTCTGGGCGAGGATGGCGATCCGCTCGACGCACTCGTCATGATCCCGAACTCCGTGTTCCCGGGCTGCGTGGTGGAATGCCGCGCCGTTGGCCTGTACCACATGGTCGACGAGGCTGGCGGAGATGACAAGGTGCTGTGCGTGCCGGCTGACGTACGTTTCGACGACATCAAGGATGTCGAAGACGTTTCCGAGTACCACAAGGCTGAAATCAAGCACTTCTTCGAGCAGTACAAGGCTCTGGAGCCGGGCAAGGAAGTGCTGCCGGGCGATTACTGGACCGGTGCCGCCAAGGCCGAGGAAGAAATCGTGGCCGCCCGCAAGCGCCTCGAAGAATCCGAGAAGTGATTTCCACGCCTTTCTAGATAGCTTTAGGTAGCAATCCAAGGAAAGCCCGTTGACGTACGCACTCGCACACGTCAACGGGCTTTTGCATACCTTCCAACGTCCAGATTCCGCCAGTCACTGGAAGAATCCTCCCGCAAACCAGCCCCTCAGCGGGCAAAAACCTCCACTCACTGGAACAATCACCCCACTAACACGGCTTCCAGCGGACAAATTCCCCCAGTCACTGGAAGAAAATGCCCGCAAATCAACTTCTCAGCGGGCAGATTCCTCCACCGATTGGAGGAAAACGGACAAAACCATACCCTCCAAGTGTCCAGATTTCTCCAGCGAGTGGAAGAAACAGCCCGCAGACGGGATACACTCATACTGCACGCGCATATTCGCCGGGGCCGCTATAGTGGAACACGTAATTCACGGCATGCGAACAGTATTCGCAGAATTCAAAGCCCGCTGGCTGGCGCGGCAGTTCTATGTCGGTACCCCTAGGCGTAGGCGGACGTGAGACTCCGTCGAGGCCCATCCCGTGGGAAACCGGCGGGATGAACCTATATACCAGCTATGTTGATTCAAACATTACTTATTGCCGTTTCCGTATCGATGGACACATTCGCCGTTTCCATCGGCAAAGGTCTCACCGTCAAAAAACTACGCGGCCTCGACGCGTTCAAAACCGCCCTCTGGTTCGGCGGATTTCAGGCGCTTTTCCCACTGCTCGGCTATTTCGCCGCCTCCACGTTCAGCAAATACGTGACCGCCGTCGACCATTGGATCATTTTCGGCCTGCTCGCCCTCATCGGCGGCAACATGGTGCGTGAAGCATTCGAAGAGGATGAAGAGAACGCCAAGGAAACCGCTGATTTCGATTGGAAGCACATGCTTCCGCTCGCCGTGGCCTGCAGCATCGACGCATTCGCCGTCGGCGTCAGTTTCGCATTCATGTCGTTGAACATTTGGATTTCAGTGATCATCATCGGCATCACCACCGGCCTGTTCTCCGCAGCCGGTCTGTATATCGGTCGCGCGTTCGGCTCGCGCTGGCAGAAGCCCGCACAGATCGCAGGTGGCGTCGTGCTTATTCTGATCGGCGTGAAAGTATTGCTGGAACATCTCGGATTCCTCGCATAATAATCGCAAATCAGATATACAAATAAATATACAAACTTACAGTAAAAGCCCGTAATCGCACATGATTATGGGCTTTTACATTACCGCTTACCGCAAATACTTGCGATTATTTTCCTGCGCTTTCGCGTTTTCTCGCGATTGCAGGAATCACACTATTAGAACATGACGGTCGCGTACGATGCGATACCGACCACAATTCCGGAAATCATAACCGGCAGCAGCGCAATGCCGATCCACGGATTCTTGGATTGCGGATCGGGATCGGCATCACGATTCCACCAATACGAACACGCGTCAAGCGCGATAATCAGCAGCAACGCCACAATCACCGCAACAGCCCACGCCGTCGTCGAGCCATAATCGGTGGAAGCCGCGTTTTCGCCGGAACGAATCGGCAGCAGCGTCGATAGGAAGCACCAGCCCGCGCTGCCAATCATGGCAACGCCTTCCACAACATTGTGCGACAGCGAACGAATCAGATGCGTACGGTTCTCACGCGCCATCTGACGCCCGAACGAAACCACAATCAGCAGGATCAGCAGACCGCCGACGCCGGCGATCCAGCCTTCCTGCATCCAAAACGTGTCTTCGTCACCCAAACCGGCAGGGAAAATCGCACGTCCGAGCATCATCGTCGTGGCACACACCACGGAAAGCAAGCCCGCAATCACGGAAATCGCATGCCCCGCAACACCATCGCGGAACGGGTTGAACACGGCAAGCAGCGCAATCATCGCCACGGAAGCCACAACCGTGAACGACACGATTGCGGGCTCTTCCGCATTCCCATAGGAAATGCCGGGAATCAGAGCAAGCACAACCAGCACCACATATGCGGCGATTTGGACGGCAAACACCTTGCCGAACGAGGCTTTCTGAGCCGACTTGACGGCAACTTTTTCAGAGGCGGTCATTTCGTCCCCTTTTCATGATTTTCCATAATGTGGTCATTACGTATGCGATACCATTAAATGTAGCCGCAAGTGTCCACATAGTTCAGATAAAATTAATGAAACGCCGACAACACACAACAAGAGTACAATCGCGGCAACGATACAAAACCAGTACAAGAGACAAAGGGAGCTAACGTGACGGATCTGACGCTTATGACGTTCGCTAGCGACCCAGCTACCGTGCTTCCTTCTCTGGCGCTGCTTTCCCACCGCGTACGCGTGCTACCAATGGACGCGGCAAGTCTGGTGAAAATGCCGGAAAACACCATTCTTTTTCTGGATGCGCGAGATGATCTGGCCACGGCGAAAACATTGTGCCGCCTGATTCATGCATCCGGACTGTCCACGCCGATCGTGCTCGTCCTCACCGAGGGTGGCTTCACCGTGGTCAATTCGCAGTGGGGCATCGCCGACGTGGTGGTGGCGTCCGCTTCCCCGGCCGAAGTTGAGGGGCGTCTTCGCTTGGTATCCGAGCGCGGCAACTCGCCGGTCAATGCGGTTTCCGGTTCCGGAGAATCGGGCGTGCAGAACGAAGACGGCATGATCCACTCCGGAGACCTGGTGGTGGACACCAACGGCTATACGGCAAGTCTGCATGGGCATCCGATCGACTTGGCATACAAGGAGTTCGAGCTTCTCAAGTACCTCGTGCAGCATCCGGGACGCGTGTTCACCCGCGCGCAGCTGCTGCAGGAAGTGTGGGGCTACGACTATTACGGCGGCACCCGCACCGTCGACGTGCATATCCGTCGTCTTCGCGCCAAGCTGGGCGGCGAATACGAGCATGTGATCGGTACCGTGCGCAATGTCGGCTATCGTTTTGATCCTCCGGAAGAAGAGGAAGGCGAGGCGGCGGCCAAGGACGCCGCAGCCCACAACGCTTCGAGCGAAAACTGATTGTCGCACTATTCGCATTGCAAGCATTGCCTGCGATTTGCGATGCTTGCGATTGCCACGATACTTGCGATCTGACTGTCGGCTATCTCACTTTCGTACGCGCGATTGCATATTCATGCGACGGTAGACTGGTGCCATGCCCCGGGAATCGAAACAAGCGCGACTGTCACGCATGCATCAGGAATACGCCGTATTGTGCGAGGAGATTCCGCATCCGAAATGCGCGCTGAATTTTTCAAACCCGTTTGAGCTGCTGGTGGCGACCGTGCTAAGCGCGCAAACCACCGACAAACGCGTGAATATGGTCACACCGGAATTATTCGGCGAATATCCGGGACCGGCCGCACTTGCGAGCGCCAATCCCGAACACGTGGAAAGCATCATTCATTCCATCGGATTTCATCATACGAAGGCAAAGAACATCATCGGACTTTCTTACGCATTGTGCGAACGGTTCGACGGCGAGGTGCCGCAAACCATGGATGCTTTGACAAGTCTGCCCGGGGTCGGGCGCAAAACCGCGAACGTGGTGCTTGGCAATGCTTTTGGCGTGCCGGGATTCCCTGTCGACACGCATGTGATCCGTGTGACCGGGCGGCTGCGCTGGCGTTCGGACTGGGCGAGCGGCTCCCCCGACCCCAAAGCCATCGAACGAGAGATCACCGCCTGCTTCCCGCCCGAAGAGTGGACGGACCTGTCTCACAGGCTGATATTGCATGGTCGTGCCATATGCCATGCGCGCAAGCCCGACTGCCTCAACTGCCCCCTTAACGACACCTGTCCGAGCGCATTCGCAGCGTAACGCGCATGCCCGCTGTAGCCTGTGCCAACTAGACTCAGCACCATGGAAGACACCATGGAAGAAGAAAACGGGCGGGAAGCCAAGCTGAAAGCCGAAATCACGCGATGGCTGATCTTTTTCGGCGTCGCCATCATGCTCAGCGTCATGACCTGGCTGGGCTGGTCGCTGACGAACCGCAAAAATCCGATTACCTCCTTCACCACGCTCGTTTCCGACTCCTCCGTGGCCATCGGCATTCAGGGCAGCGCGCCGGAATCGCTCGACATCCGCACCGAACAGGGCACCGCGCTGGAGCAGGCGCTGCTCGAAAACGTGTACGAAACCCTGGTGTCACGCAGCGAAACCAACAAACTGCAGCCGTCAATCGCGAAATCATGGCAGATTTCCGACGACGGACTGACCTACACGTTCACGCTCAACAGCAACATGACCTTCGCCAACGGACACAAGCTCGACTCGTCCGACGTGGTCTGGTCGCTGCAAAACGTCATCAACAACAATTACGTGGGATCCGACCAACTTGGTAGTCTCAAGGAAATCACCAATCCCGACGAAAAAACGGTGGTCATCACCCTCAATCAGCCGAATCCGTGCCTTCTGCGCGCGTTGAGCGGGCGTGCCGGCATTGTTTACGATGAGGAAAGCACGGCGAATTACGGCAAGAAAGCCGTGGGATCGGGACCGTTCACCGTGGAAGCCTCGTCGAAAACACAGATCGTGCTGCAGCGCAACGACTCGTATTGGGGCACCAAAGCCGCCGCATCGCAAATAACGCTGTATTACTACGCTTCCGAAGATTCGCTGGTCAGCGCCATGGAAGCCAAGAAAATCAGCATGGCATTGCCGTTGAGCGCGTCTGCCGCCGATGAGCTCAACCAGCAAAGCGGCATCAACTCCGACAGCGGCATCAGCTTCGACAAAGTGATGCTCGCCTTCAATAACGGCACCGAAAGCCCGTTCTCCGACGAGCAGATCCGCAAAATGACGAGATACGCCATCGACGCGCAGACCATCGCCAAAGACGCTCCGGACGCCTATTCGCCGCTCGGAGGCCCGATAAGCCCGCTGGAAGACGGGTATGAGGATCTGAGCGAACTGTTCCCCTACAATCTTGAGCAGGGCCAGCAGATGCGCAGCTATTTCGGCGCATACTATATCGCCGATATCGATCTGCTGGTGCCCAAGGAATATGAGCAGATCGGCAACACCGTGAAATCGGCGATCGAACAGCTCAATATCGGCGTCAATCTGGAAGTGCTCGATTCCGCGGCGCAAGTCACGGAACGCATGAACGCGGGCACCTACAATATCGCGCTCACCACCATGAGCGGCGAAAACGATGCGAGCGTATTCACCGACGGCCAGAGCGTGTTCCATTATGAGAACGGCGATGTGCAGCAGGCATATGCGGACGCGATGGCGGCCACCAATGATGACGATTATCAGGCACGCATGCGCACGTATGCACGCGCCGTCAGCGAAAACGCGGCAAGCGACTGGCTGTACACGCGCAAGAATTTCATGGCGGTAAGCGACCAATTGCAGGGATATCCGAAAAATCTGACCGACCGTCTGCTGCCGTTGAGCAGAGTGAAGTTGCAGTGATTTTCCCGCGATTGTCAATCAATCGCCGAACACTGCGGACAATCCGTGTGTTGCGCTGATTTTCTTGCGATTTCGGCATTCGGCTGCAGTTCCGTAAGTTGTCACATTCGCTTTCTAGACTAGCGTTTATGACTGAAAGCCAAGATACTACCATCAACGCGAACCTCACGCCGCTGCCCGACAAGGTCGGCGTGGACGGTCTCGAAGACAAGTGGCGCGAAGTCTGGGACGAAAGCGAAGTCTACAAGTTCCAGGGCACCCGCGACCGCAAGGCCGTGTATTCCATCGACACCCCGCCGCCCACCGTTTCCGGCCACCTGCACGTGGGCCACGTGTTCTCGTACACGCATACCGATGTGATCGCGCGATTCAAGCGCATGAACGGCTACGACGTGTTCTACCCGATGGGCTGGGACGACAACGGCCTGCCAACCGAACGCCGTGTGCAGAACTATTACGGCGTGCGTGTGGACACCTCCCTCAAGTACGATCCTGATTTCGTGCCGCCGTTCGAAGGCACCGATGGCAAGAAGATCGACGCCAAGGATCAGGTTCCGATCTCCCGTAAGAACTTCATCGAACTGTGCGAGAAGCTCACCGCCCAGGATGAGAAGCAGTTCGAGGCGCTGTGGCGTTCCCTCGGCCTGTCCATCGACTGGACGCAGACCTACCACACCATCGGCGAGCACCCGCAGCGCGTGGCCCAGAAGGCGTTCCTGCGCAATCTGGCCCGCGGCGAAGCGTATCAGAAAGACGCTCCGGGCCTGTGGGATGTGACCTTCCAGACCGCAGTGGCCCAGGCCGAGCTGGAATCCCGCGAATATCCGGGCTTCTACCACAAGGTGGCGTTCCGCTTCGAAGACGGCACTCCGATCTACATCGAAACCACCCGTCCGGAACTGCTGGCAGCCTGCGGCGCACTGATCGCGCACCCGGATGACGAGCGTTACAAGCCGTATTTCGGCCAGTACGTCTACTCCCCGCTGTTCCACGTGAAGGTGCCGATTCTGGCGCACAAGGCCGCGGAAATGGACAAGGGCGCAGGTATCGCCATGTGCTGTACGTTCGGTGACGTGACCGACGTTGAGTGGTGGCGTGATCTGAACCTGCCGCTGCGTTCCATCATCCAGCGCAACGGACGCATCGTGATGGACACCCCGGACTGGATCGAAGACGAGGAAGGCAAGCGCGTCTTCCAGGAAACCGCCGGCAAGACGACATTCTCCGCACGCAAAATCATCGTCGACGCGCTGCGCGAATCCGGCGATCTTGACGGCGAACCGACTCCGACCAAGCGTATGACGAACTTCTACGAGAAGGGTGACAAGCCGCTCGAAATCGTCACTTCCCGCCAGTGGTACCTCAAGAACGGCGGCACCGATCAGAAGCTGAACGCCGAACTGATCGAACGCGGTCGCGAACTGAACTTCCATCCTGATTTCATGCGCGTGCGTTACGAAAACTGGGTGAACGGCCTGAATGGCGATTGGCTGATCTCCCGTCAGCGCTTCTTCGGCGTGCCGTTCCCGCTGTGGTATCCGGTGAAGGAAGATGGCACCGCCGATTACGATCATCCGATCGTGCCGAGCGAGGACCGCTTGCCGATCGATCCGACCGACGATGTGCCGGAAGGCTACAGCGAGGACCAGCGCGACGTGCCCGGTGGCTTCACCGCCGAACCTGACATCATGGATACGTGGGCGACCTCGTCGCTCACCCCGCAGATCGTGACCCGCTGGGAAGAGCCAGGCGAAGAGAACCAGGCGATTTTCAACGCCACCTTCCCGATGGATCTGCGTCCGCAGGGTCAGGACATCATCCGCACCTGGCTGTTCTCCACCGTGGATCGCGCGCATCTCGAGAACAAGTGTCTGCCGTGGGCCAATGCCACCCTGTCTGGATGGATTCTTGATCCGGATCACAAGAAGATGTCGAAGTCCAAGGGCAACGTAGTTGTGCCAGACAAGCCGATCAAGCAGTTCGGCGCCGACGCGGTGCGTTATTGGGCCGCTGCGGCACGTTTGGGCCTGGATGCCACCTACGACGAAGGCCAGATGAAGATCGGCCGCCGTTTGGCCATCAAGCTGCTCAACGCCACCAAGTTCGCACTGGCCATCGGCCGTGAGGATGAGAACCACCATGTGGGCGCTCCGGCAACCGCAAGCTGGAACCCTGCCGACGTGACCGAGCCGCTGGACCGCGCAGCCATGGCCAAGATGGCCCTCGTAGTGCGCGAAGCCACCGAAAGCCTCAACAACTACGAGCATTCCAAGGCTTTGGAAGTCATCGAAAACTACTTCTGGCAGTTCTGCGACGATTACATCGAGCTGGTCAAGAACCGTGCATACGGCACCGCAGACTCCACCGGCCATGTGCCGAGCGAGAAGGCCGTGAAGTCCGCCCGCACCACGCTGGGACTGGGCTTGGATGCCTTCGCACGCCTGCTGGCACCGTACCTGCCGTACGCCACCGAAGAAGTGTGGAGCTGGATGCATGAGGGCGAAGGCTCCGTGCACCACGCCGCATGGCCGAAGGCTGAAACGTACGATGCGGCCGCAGCAGCCGTCTCCCCGGAGCTGCTCACCCATGCCGGTGAAGCTCTGGCCGCGCTGCGTGGCATCAAGTCGAAGGCCAAGGTTTCGATGAAGACCCCGATCCTTTCCGTGCAGCTGGGCGTTTCCGATGAAGCGCGCGAATCCATCGAAAGCGCATTGGGCGATATCGCCGAGGCCGGTCGCGTGGTCGGACGCATCTCCTTCATGGGAGCGGCCGCCGCACTGAAGGCCGTCAAGGAAACCGCCGAAGCAGCCAAGGAAGCCGTCAAGGAGGCCAAGGCTGATGCCGAAGCCGCCATCGACGTGATTGTGGCCGACAGCGAACTTGGAGAGCCGCCGGCTAAAAAGCCGAAGAACTAATGGCAACTGTAGGTGAAACCGGCAGCCTTCGTGGCAAAGCCGTTCACTTCACCTACAGACAGTCCACAGGACTGTCTGCTTAACGGCTCAGCCGGCTAAAAAAGCCTAAGAGGGGATCTTCCACGATTGGAAGGCCCCCTCTTTGTGTATCTGGATCCTATGTTTATACATTTTTATAAAACGGGAACTGCAAGCAGATATTGAGATTGCGCGGCCTTAGCAGGCTGCGATTGCACAGGCATATCCGGATACAGCTTCTGCAAAGCCTGCTGCAATATTTCGGCAGCGGCCGCAATTTCAACGGTCTCGTCAATCAAATCGCTATTATCAGGCACAATCAACGTGCGATTTCCGGAACCAGCAATGCCGTATGCTGCAATCGGCAACGCACTTGTCATCAACATTTCGGAAGATGCGGTTTTTCCTGTTGTTCCAGTATTTTCAGATGCGGAATCTACCGAATCGCCATCGCTGGATTTCTTTGATTCCACTCCCCCGACTTTCGCAACGTTCTTCGACGTGGTATCGGCAGCCGCGCCAAATGACGATCGCAGGCCGCCCGCGTAGCTCATCACATCATCCATGCTGATGGCGTTCTTGTCGTCCACCAAGCTGGCCGCAGTACCGTCGGAAGCGTTCTGCTGATTGGCCGCATCCGCCTGCGCGCGTTCCTCTTTGCGTTGGGCCTTGATACGCGCCCGCTCGGCACGGCCCGCAAGCGACGTCTCCGAAGCCGAGGCAAGTCCCATAGACCCCTTCAACGTAACTTCCGAACCATCGACAGTATCGTCGGAACTGGTCGAATCATCACCTGCATCAAGCTGATCCGCAAAACGAAGCACGATCTGGTGGAACGCACTGGCCTGACCCGTGTGCTCGCTCGCATCCGCCAACGCCTGCATCGCATCGCCAACCTTGCTTGAAGCCGACTTCAACTTCTCATTGCCGTCAATGCTGTTGCGCACATCCGCAATCGCCTGAGATTCCAAGTTTTGCGCCGAACCTGCGGAAGCCCCCAATTCCTTAAGCCGAGCGGTGTACGCGTCGGTGAAATCCATGGAATACGGAATCATCGCCGAAGAAAGCTGCGACTGGCCGGCACTGTAATCCTTGGCGCCACGCTGCTGCTCCTCGCCCGCACGCTTGTTGAGTTCCGCCACCAAACCGGATGTGCCACGCTGTTCGATGGTGCGAATCACCTCGTTCACCGCGTCGGCGGCACCCGTATGTCGGTATGCGGCGCTCACATCGTTGACCGCGTTGGCCAGATCGACCACGGACTGCGCCACCGCAGTATCGCCGTTCAATTCGGCCGCGGTGCCGAGAATGGCAGTAAGTTGCGTAGTATCGCCAATCGATCCGGAAAGATGCGTCGTATACGAGCCGACGTACGCGTCGATATACCCGTTGAACGCCTGCTCATGTTCCTGCTCACGCTGGGCGATGGTCGTTTCGGCAAGCTCCTTTTCATGATCGCGCAGTTGTTCGAGCTGCGCGATGAGCTCATGGTTGCGTTGCGATCCGACATTCGTCAAACCATCCACCAATGTGGATGCGCGATCGGTCAAACTGGTGAGATTGCCATAGCAGCCAGTTCTTCCGGAATCGCAGGCAACAGCGGCGACAGACAGCGAACTCATGGTGAAGTTTTTCGCAGTCACATACGTATGAATCGTAAGATCCTCACCCGGCTTGCCTACCGCAGCGACCAATGTCGACGAATTGCCGGCAGACACAAGCACGCCTTCGTCTGAGGTCGCGTCATTGCCGACGCGGTTGGGAATGGTGAACGCGACGATCGGCGTCAGATCAGCCGTTTCCTCCGGTCGTTCCGATTTCAGATCGATGCGGATGCCGACCACGCCCGATGCACCGGAAATCTTGGATGCGCTGACGGTCGGACCGTCCAAAGTAAAGGTCGCCGTTATATCCCACGGCAGTTCCACACGCTCTTGCGGCACGCGCTGCGAAGACGTCGCGCCCTCATCTGCATTCATGTCCGTATCAGTTGCAGAAGCGGCGTCACTCGTCAAATACAAGCGGCCCGGCTCATCAACGGACTCATATGCGCTCATCACATCGTGCGAGGCCACCGCCGAGACGTACTCGCCGTTCCGACGCACCGCATCAACCACATTCGAAACCCCGACCGCGCATACGGGAGCCGCCGAAACCAGCGTTACCGCAATGGACGCAGCCAGCATGTGCCGCAGATGGACACTCGCCACACGCATATCACGCTCACCACGCGTGCTATCGGCATGATGGGCACAAGATGCACGAAACGCAACAGAACGACGCATGCCGAGCCTCTCAATCGCAATCAAAACAACGTTCCAAAGCAATCAATGTAGCGCGCGGCATGCCCCGGCAAGAAACGATTTCGCGGAAAACAGACAGGTCAGGCGAATACGTCGAGTACACCCGGATCGACGCCGTTCTCGGCGATGCGCTTATGCCTGCGCTTGGCTTCGGTCACCACGAATTCGCGATACATTTCGGCGATGTCGGGATCCAACCCGGCATCGACAGCAATGCGGTGCAACCGTTCGATCTGGTAATCCTCACGCTTGTAATCGGCCGGCGCGAAACCCGCGCGGGCTTTCAGCACACCCACTTGGGACGTGTATTTGAAGCGTTCCGCCAGTAGGGAAACGATGGCCGTGTCGACATTGTCGATCGACTGGCGCAATGCAGCGATTTTCGCCACGGCATCGGCGACCTCGGGATTGCTTTGCGCGGTGCCCGCATCGATGACGGTTTCGGTTTCATGCTCTTCTTCTGGCCGAAGCCAGTCATGTTCGCTATCGCTCATGCGTACAAGACTACCGCGCGCATGTCACTTGGAGAAGTACCGTTGCAGCACAATCGTGGTTTCCGTGCTCACCGGCACCGTTTGGTGGATGACGTTCAGCAGATCCTCAAGCTTGCTTGGCGAGGCTGCGCGCACGGTCAGCATGTAGCTGGGTGACCCGGCCACGGAATCGCACGACATGATGCCTTCGATATCCTGCAATTTGGCGGGAATCTCGGCTTCCTTGGAATAATCGATCGGCGTGACCGCAATGTAGGCACGTACGGCGAGGCCACGCTTTTCATCGTCGATAACGGCCTTGTAGCCGAGAATCACATTACGACGTTCCAGTTTCTGCACGCGCGATTGCACCGCGGAAATCGACAGTCCCGTAGCGTCCGAAAGCTGAGACAGCGTAGCGCGGCCGTCTTTCTCCAGCATGCTGAGAATGGTTTCGTCGATATCGTCGAATTGGCCCACGCTCGCATGCGTGGTGTCGGGTTCGTTGCCATTGCCTGTCATAGATGCCCCTTTCCAACAAGCATTCTGCATCAGTCCGGTAGGACCGACTCCCCTATGCAGCTCACGTTTCCGTCCATTACCATACCCACCCCAACACACAATCCGTCAACTGCATTTTCGTAACATTTCCAACGAATTTCGATTTTCAATCATTTTTCTCCTATTTTTTTCATATACCCCCTATATAGCAATACTATTTTCGTCTTTTTACTTTCGATTTCGTATTTTTTTCGTGCGTCGATTTTTACATACCGTATGTCCACAACGTGATCATCCACATTGCCGAATCGTGCGGAACTTTCGAAAAACAATCGAAACGCATTCGAAAGTAGTTGAAAACTGCAAAACGGAAAAACAGCCGAACAGAAAGACAGCCGAACAGAAAGACAGCCGAACGAAACAAAAGGGCCGCATGGCGATTGTCATACGACCCTTGGATGCGTAACCGCAGATTGCGATTACCTGCGATTAGCTGTTGCCGTTATTCGCGGTATTGCCGCTCTGCTGGATCAGCGACGCCATGAAATCACGGTTGGTCGCGGTCTTCTTCAGACGCGGCACAAGCGTCTGGTAAGCCTGCTCAGGCTCCAGACCGCCAAGCAGACGACGCAGACGGTAGATGATCGGCAGCTCCTGCGGATCGGTGATGAGTTCCTCGCGACGGGTGCCGGAAGCGTTCACGTCGATGGCCGGGAACAGGCGCTTGTCTGCCAGTTCGCGGCTCAGGCGCAGCTCCATGTTGCCGGTGCCCTTGAACTCCTCGAAAATCACCTCGTCCATCTTGGAGCCGGTTTCCACCAGTGCGGAGGAGATGATGGTCAGAGAGCCGCCGTTTTCGATGTTACGAGCGGCACCGAAGAACTTCTTCGGTGGGTACAGCGCCTGGGCATCCACACCACCGGAAAGAATACGGCCGGAAGCCGGAGCGGCGATGTTGTAGGCACGGGCCAGACGGGTCATGGAATCAAGCAGCACCACCACGTCCTGGCCAAGCTCCACGAGACGCTTCGCGCGTTCGATGGCGAGTTCGGCGACGGTGGTGTGGTCGGAGGCCGGACGGTCGAAGGTGGAGGAAATGACCTCGCCCTGCACCGTACGTTCCATATCGGTGACCTCTTCCGGACGTTCGTCCACGAGCACGACCATCAGGTGGACTTCCGGATTGTTGGTGGCGATCGCGTTGGCGATGTTCTGCAGGGTGATGGTCTTGCCGGCCTTCGGCGGAGACACGATCAGGCCACGCTGGCCCTTGCCGATCGGCGCCACGATGTCGATGAGGCGGCCGGTGAGCTTGTTCGGCGCGGTTTCCTGCTTCAGACGCTCCTGCGGATACAGCGGAGTGAGCTTGTTGAACTGCGGACGGTTCTGTGCGGCCTCCACGGTCATGCCGTTGATGGAGTCGATGGACTGCAGCGGCACGAACTTCTGACGCTGGTTGCGGCGGTCGCCCTCACGCGGGGTACGGATGGAACCGTGCACGGCATCACCCTTGCGCAGCCCATACTTCTTGACCTGGCCCATGGAAACGTACACGTCGTTCGGACCCGGCAAATAGCCGGAGGTACGCACGAAAGCGTAGGAATCGAGCACGTCGACGATGCCCGCGACAGGCACGAGATCCTCTTTCGGCTCCTCGTGACGCTGTTCGCGTTCAACATTGCGATCCGTGCGCTCGTTGCGCTCGACGCGATCGTTACGCTCGTTGCGATCATTGTTACGGTCGCCGGTACGGCCACGACGCTCGTCACGCTCGTCATAATCGCGGTCACGGCCACGCAGGCGACGGCCACGACGATCCACGCGGTCACCCCTATCGCTGACGCGACCGCGACCACGACGCGCGAAATCACCGTCTTCAGCCTCGTCACGACGTTCGTCATCATCACTGCCCTGCGAAGGCAACGTGGCGAGAATGTCATCAAGATCGCGCACAACGTCCTCATCCTTCGGCCCTTCCACCGCACGACGGCGACGGCGCGGCTCAACGTCGGACGCATCATCCTTACGATGGCGACGACGATCATCCTGCTTCGGCGAAGCATCGTCCAATCCCAGTTCGGCCAGCAGATCGGTGGCAGCGTCCGCATCACGGCGGCGACGGCGCTTCGGAGCCTCATCGATGCTGTCCAGGGCGTTCACCGCGGCCATGACATCGGCCGCCTCCTCGCTCGTCGGAGCCTCAGCCTGCTTGCGACGGTCAGCACGCTCGGTGCGCTCGGCACGTTCCGTCTGTTCGGAGCGCTCCGCACGCTCAGCGCTATCAGCACGTCCGGCAAGGGTCTTCCTAACGGTTTTGGCCGTCTGCTTTTCGGACTGCTCAGCCTCGTTGGCTTTGCTTTCGGCAGCCTCGTTGGACTTGCCGGATTCCTCAGCCGTGTTCGCCGCGACCTCAGCGTCTGCGGTTTGGGCTTCAGCAGGAGCCACCGGAGCGGCCGGTGCAGCGGACTTCGGAGCTCGCACGGTCACACCGGCAGGCGCTTCACCGCCGGAACGAGCGGCCTGAAGCGTCGCGATAAGTTCCGGCTTACGCATGGTGGAGGTGCCACGAAGGCCCATCTGCTTGGCGAGCTCCTTGAGCTCAGGCAGTTTCATGTCTTCAAGATTCGGGCTGGTTGCCACTGGTTTTTGCCTTTCCCCTAGCTTTCGCAAGCACACGCCTGCAACAGCTGTAAAAAGAGATACGGAAATTTCCGCCACTGAAAGTCCGCCGCGAAATATCACGGTTTTCGAACTTCCCTAACCATACAACGTCATCCAGACCAACGCAACGTAGGCGTGCCAACGTATTCATGCCAATCAAGCATTCAAGTCAATGACAAATCGCAAATCACAATGCGAAAGACCCGCCATGCGATCACATGACGGGTCTTTCGCTTTACCACATGCTTTACAGCAACAGGTGCAGGTCTTGCCGGAACCTACTTTTCCTCGTGATAGCTCTTGTCGGTATTGACGGACCATACGTTCTTCTTGGACGTCTTGCCGTTCTTGATATTGCCGACGGCCTCGATTGCGGTGGCCATGGAATGATCCATGTTGTTGTAACGATGCTGGCCGTTGCGGCCGACGCAATACAGATTGCCGAAGGAATCGAGGTATTCCACGAGCTCAGGCATGCGATCGTAGGTGTCGAAATATGCTGGATACGCCTTCTTCACGCGCTCACGATGGGAGTCGATCACGTCTTGCGGACCGTTGATGATCTGCATGCGCGTAAGCTCCTGGATGGCGAACTTCTTCGCTTCCTCGTCAGACATGTTCCAGAAGGAATCGCCTTCTTCGCAGAAGTATTCAAGACCGATCCACACGGTGTTGTCAACGTCCTTGACCAGGTACGGGCTCCAGTTGTTGAAGATCTGCAAACGGCCGACCTTGTAGCCCGGATCCTGCACGTAAATCCAGCAATCAGGCACGATCGGCGGGTTGCCGAGGGTGGGAATGTCGGTGGTGTTCGACAGGCGTAGGTGCTTGACGAGCAGACCAACGGTCACGAAGTCGCGGTACGGCAGGCCGTTGGCGATTTCGGTCATGTCCTTCGGCGCGGGCTGGCTGGAAGCGTCCACGGCGTTGATGAGATCCTTGACGGGCATGGAGGAGATGAAGTCGTCCGCGGCCATTTCGGTGCGGTTGCCTTCGGAATCCTCATATACCACGGATGCGATCTTGCCGTCGGCCTGGCGAATCTCCACCACGTTCGCGTCGGTGATGACCTTCACGCCCGCGGCCTCGCAGTTGGCCTCGACGGTTTCCCACAGCTGGCCCGGACCATACTTCGGATACCAGAATTCCTCAATCAGCGAGGTTTCAACCTCAGCATTGCTGCGCTTCTTCGGCAGGAGCTTCTGGAACGCGTTCTTCAGCACGCCCATAATGCTCAGGCCCTTGACGCGCTGCGCACCCCAATCAGCGGAAATCTGGGACGGATGGCGACCCCACAGCTTCTCGGTGTACCCCTCGAAGAACATGGAATACAGCTTGCGGCCGAAACGATTGATGTAGAAGTTCTCCAGATTGTCTTCCGGCAGCTTGTGCACCATGGACTTCAGGTAGCTGAAGCCGGCAACAAGCGTAAGCTTCGGACCCATGGCCTTCAACGTGTTGGCGCTCAGGGAAATCGGGTAGTCAAAGAAGTGGCGGTTCCAGTAAATACGAGACACGCGATGACGCTTAAGCATCACCTTGTCTTCGACTTCCGGATCCGGTCCGCCCGGTTCCATATCGTGCTCGCGACCGAGCTTCTTGTCATCATAGCTTGGCGCGCCCTGCAGCGGCAGGACCCCCTTCCACCAATCCATGATGCGTTCGTCCTTCGAGAAGAAACGATGGCCGCCAATATCCATACGGTTGCCATCATGCTTGACGGTGCGGGAGATGCCGCCGAATTCGCGGGTCGCTTCCAACACAGTCACGTCGTAGTTCTCGGAGCCACCGTCCTTGACGAGCTCCCAAGCGGCAGTCAGGCCTGCAGGGCCACCGCCGATAATCACCACGGATTGCTTTTGCGTCACTTTGAGGTCTCCTTATGAAAACAAAAATCCCTGATAGTCTACCCGAGGGTAGGGAAACGAACACCGCAACTTGTGCGAATGCTTACAAAATCAAGCCAAGTCAGCCGGATATACGGCTATCGCATCATGCAAAACGCAATCATCAAACCGGCCGATGCACGACCCGACTGCGCGGCCAAAGCGCGCAACCACATTACGCAATCCAACTACGCGACCAGCAACCGCACAACTGGCAACCGCGTGACCGGCAACTGCGCAGCTAGATGGAATCAGGAATGTCAATATCGGTTTTCTGCACTTCCTCAACATTGACATCCTTGAACGTGACGATACGCACGTTCTTGACGAAACGACTGGAACGATAGACGTCCCACACCCAAGCATCAGTCAGGCGCACGTCGAAATACACGTCCTGGCCTGCGGAACGCACATTGAAATCGACTTTATTCGCCAAATAAAAGCGACGTTCCGTTTCAACAACATACGTAAACAGCTTGATTACGTCGCGATACTCCTTATACAGAGCCAGTTCCGCGTCGGTTTCGTAATTATCGAGATCCTCGGCGCTCATCACTTACCTTCCGTATCGCGCTTGCGACCACGACCAAGCGTGCGCCACCAAGCTTCCTTCGACGTCTTACGCTCGCCCGCCGTGTACGGCCAGCTGTTTTCGGCATCGGCATCGCCAGTAACGGACTTGCGATCATCATGCTCGCTTTGTCGCGCAGGTTCCGCGCCTTCCGCGTCCTTCCGCACAGCCTCGGCCACGTCACCAGCACCATCGGAAGAAGCTTTCTGCACGGATTGCGCAGCTGCCGCGGCATCGTTGACATCCGTACCTTCCGCATCATGCTTCGAAGCATTCTTCTCATTCAGTCGGATGGCAATGGAATGCTCGCGCGCGCTCAACGCTTCCTTGACGCCCGGATTATCTTCGATCACATGCATGCCGAACGCGTCAAGCGAACGGATCGGGTCGAACTCGTCAACCAGCGTGTCCATAACGATCAGATCCTGGTAACGGTTCTGCGAAGCGTTCCACAAGGCGTCGCGCGAACGACCGGATGGCACGAATCCCAACGACTGGTACACGGACACGGAACGCGTGTTCTGCTCGGGCACGGCAACCCAAATGCGATGCATGCCAAGGCCTGCCGGTTCCGGCGCAAGTCCGTACGTCATCACGCGCGGCATGATGTCACGCGAATAGCCACGGCCGCGGTAATCCTTGCCAAGCACCACCTGAATGCGCGCGGAACGAGCCCAACCGTCAATATCGATCAGGAAAATCATGCCAATCACATTGTCGGAATTCGCGGCATCGATCTCGCCATCGCCATCATGGTCGGCTTCGGTGATGATGGACCATGCGATCGTGCGACGCGACTCCGGATCCCCCACACCGGATTCGGTCGGCGTTTCGCCTTGGGACCATGCCACGGAACGACGCACCCACGCATGCACCGCGCCACGCTCGGCAACCCGATCCTTGCCGGTGATTCCGGAAGCGCCGATGTACGCCCCAATGGCGTCCATACGTTCAAGATCTTCGATCACGGACGGACGCAGATGCACCATCTCGCCCTTGATAGACGGAATGACGATGAGATCCGGCAATTCACGCGACTGCTGGTCCAACTGCTCCTGTGTCGCAGCCTCAACTTGTTCTGGCATTATTCCTGTCCCCTACATCATTGCAGGCACGACCGTCGCCGCACCCATACCGAGGGTATTGTACCCGACTGTATGTCAGCTGTGAATCCGCGCGGCGGCAATCGCTGTACATATTCCTCTACCAGCATAACCTGATGTTGAAGGACATGTCGGCAATCGTAAGAAAATGCGCTTCGCGATTATGCATTCTCTTTCTTTGAAATCCCTTTTCCGGAATAACGAAAAGAAAACGCACGTCCCAAGCTTTTTGGAACGTGCGTTTTCCTGCGATTCAACAATCGGCTGTAATCGTCAGCAATCGTTGTAAACGTTACTTGATCTTGCTCATCACGATCTTGGTGACGGCCTTTGCGTCAGCCTGACCGCGAGTGGCGCGCATGACGGCACCAATGATGGCACCCATCGGCTTCATATTGCCGCTCTTGAGCTTTTCAACGATGTCAGGATTGGCTGCGAGAGCCTCATCCACGGCCTTTTCGAGAGCGCCGTCATCAGACACGACCTGGAAGCCATGCTTCTTGACGACCTCGTCCGGAGTGCCTTCGCCAGCAAGCACACCGGCGACGGTCTGCTTGGCCAGCTTGTCGTTGAGCTTGCCATCGGCGATCAGCTTCTCAACCTCAGCAACATCGGCCGGAGTGATCGGCAGCTCTTCGAGGCTCACGCCCTTGTTGTTGGCTTCACGGCTCAGCTCGCCCAGCCACCACTTCTTGGCACCTGCGGCGGTGGCACCAGCCTTGACGGTCTCCTCAAGCAGATCCAGAGCGTCGGCGTTGAGCACGTCACGCATCTCCAAATCGTTGAAGCCCCACTCGCCCTTCAGGCGGTTGCGGCGCTCGCGCGGCATTTCCGGCATCTGAGCCTTCATCTCTTCGATGTGCTCCTTGGTGATGTGCAGCATCACCAGATCCGGATCCGGGAAGTAGCGGTAATCGTCGGCATCGGACTTCACGCGGCCGCCTGCGGTGGTCTGCGAAGCCTCATCCCAGTGGCGGGTTTCCTGCAGAATCTCGCCGCCTTCGCTCAGAATGGCCGCCTGACGGCGAATCTCATACTGAATGGTCTTTTCAATACCGCGGAACGAGTTCACGTTCTTGGTTTCGGAACGGGTGCCGAACGGATCGGACGGGCTGTTGCGCAGCGACACGTTCACGTCGGCACGCATGTTGCCCTGCTCCATGCGAGCGTGGGAAATATTAAGCGCACGCACGATGTCGCGGATAGCGCGCATGTAGGCACCGGCGATTTCCGGAGCACGATCGCCTGCGCCAACGATCGGCTTGGTCACGATTTCGATCAGAGGAACGCCTGCACGGTTGTAGTCGACCAGGGAGTGGTCAGCACCTTCGATACGGCCGTCAGCGCCACCGACGTGGGTGTTCTTGCCTGCGTCGTCTTCGATGTGGGCGCGTTCGATCGGCACACGGAACACGGTGCCGTCTTCAAGTTCCACATCAAGATAGCCGTTGCCGTTGGTCGGCTTGTCATACTGCGAGATCTGGTAATCGCGCGGCATGTCCGGGTAGAAGTAGTTCTTACGCGCGAACTGGCTCCACTCGGCAATTTCGCAATGCAGGGCAAGACCCAGCTTGATGGCGTAATCGACGGCGGTCTTGTTGACCACCGGCAGAGAACCCGGCAGACCAAGGCTCACCGGGGTGAGCTGGCTGTTCGGATCGCCACCGAACGAGACTTCGGCCGGGCAGAACAGCTTCGTGGTGGTGCTCAGCTCAACATGGGTTTCCAGACCGATGACCGGATCGAACTTCTTGACGGCATCGGCGTACTTCATCAACTTTTCAGCCATTTTGTTTTCTTTCCTCCGATGCTTCCTACTTGTTCAAGCCGTCGAGCCACGGGGTCTTCAGGGACTGCCAGATCGGACCGTTCCAGTCTTCCTCGAGAGCCGCCTCAAGTGCCGCGGCAGGCTTGTACATGGCCTCGTCACGCTGCTGCGGAGCGAGGAACTGGAAGCCAACCGGCAAGCCGTCGTCGCTCAGACCAGCAGGAATGCTCATGGCCGGAACGCCTGCAAGGTTGGCCGGAATGGTGGTGATATCGATGGCATACATGGCCATCGGATCCTCGGTCTTCTCACCGAACTTGAATGCGGTGACCGGGCTGGTCGGGCCAACAAGCACGTCGACCTTCTCGAAAGCCTTCTTGAAATCGTCGATGATCAGGGTGCGCACCTTCTGTGCGGAACCGTACCATGCATCGTAATAACCGGCGGACAGGGCATACGTGCCAAGGATGATACGACGCTTGACCTCGTCGCCGAAACCGGCTTCACGAGTGTAGGCCATCATGTTGGCGGCGGTCTGCGGAACGCCCGCCGGCGGCATGACGCGCAGACCGTAACGCATGCCATCGTAACGAGCCAGGTTGGAGCTGACCTCGGACGGCATGATGATGTAGTACGCGCCAAGGGAGTACGGCAGGTGCGGCAGAGACACTTCAGTGACTTCAGCGCCCATCTCCTCAAGCTTCTTGACACCTTCGTTGAAGCGTGCCATAACGCCCGGCTGGAAGCCTTCGCCGCCGAGCTCCTTGATCAGACCGACCTTGAGGCCCTTCAGATCACGCTTCATGCCTTCGCGGGCGGCCGCCACCATCGGGCGAGGACCTTCCGGAATGGACGTGGAATCACGCTTGTCGTGGCCTCCGATCACTTCCTGCAGCAGGGCCGCGTCGAGCACAGTACGGGAGCATGGGCCGATCTGGTCGAGCGAGGAAGCCATGGCGATCGCACCGAAACGAGAGACACCGCCGTAGGTCGGCTTGACACCGACGGTACCGGTCAGCGAGCCCGGCTGACGGATGGAGCCACCGGTGTCGGTACCCAGGGCGAGCGGGGCCTCGAACGCTGCCACTGCAGCTGCGGAACCACCGCCGGAACCGCCCGGAACACGTTCGGTATCCCACGGATTGTGTGTGGTCTGGTAGGCGGAATGCTCGGTGGACGAACCCTGAGCGAACTCATCGAGGTTGGTCTTGCCCAGCAGCGGCATGCCTGCAGCCTTGAGCTTCTCGATGACGGTAGCGTCGTACGGAGGCACCCAGCCTTCGAGGATCTTGGAGGCTGCGGTGGTTTCGATGCCCTTGGTGACGATCATGTCTTTGATGGCGATCGGCACGCCGGCAAGTTCCGGCAGCTGTGCCTTTTCCTCATCGGACTTGGCATCGAAGGCGTCGGCCTGTTCGAGAGCCTGATCGCCGGACACCTTCAGGAAAGCCTTGATGCTCGGCTCGGCGGCCTCGATGACTTCGAGATGCGCTTCAACCAGTTCACGGCTGGAAACTTCCTTGGCCTTGATCTTAGCCGCCATCTCGGCGGCGGAAAGCTTGACGAGTTCGCTCATGTCACTCCTCCCCCAGAATGCGCGGTGCAACAAACATGCCGGCCTCGGAAACCGGAGCGCCTGCGGTCGCCTCTTCCTGAGTCAGCGGGGTTTCCGGCACATCCGGGCGCAGGTAGGCTTCCAGCGGAATCGGGTTCGCGGTTGGTTCCACATCGTCGGTAGCGACTTCCTGGACCTTGTTGATGGATTCTGCGATGACGTTCAGATCGCCCTGCAGACGGGTGATCTCCTCGTCAGTAAGTGCAATTCGGGCCAAATCGCCCAGATGCACGATTTCTTCTTTGGTGAAAGTAGGCATGTCCCTAACATTAACGCGTCTGTGTGACGAGCGCCCGCCCATTTCGCCTCGCCCGGCAGCCCCACCACGCTCCCGCCCTACCACCCCACCAAAGTCCCAATTCCCCCGGCAGCCCCACACTGCATGCCGCCCGGCAGCCCGCCGCATCAACACCCCAGCTCTGTCAGAGTCCCAAATCCCCCACCCACTGGAACAAAAGGACGCCAAACGCTGTTTCACCGGGCAAATCCCTCCAGACACTGGAGGATTCTTCCCGCCAACAAGCCATCCACAGTCCCAAAACCTCCATCCACAGTCCCAAAACCTCCACTCACTGGAACAATCCGGGCCCAAACCAGCCTCTCATCGTCCCGATTCGTCCACTCGCTGGAAGAATCTTCCCGCTGAACGCTCTGCTGGAGTCCGGATTCCTCCAGAAGATGGAAGGATCCTCCCGCGGAAGGCCCCACTAGAGGCCAAAATCCCCCAGTCATTGGAACAAAACGGACACTAAAAGCAATACAACCGTCTAAAAACCTCCAGCCACTGGATGAATTCTCCCACTAGCGCTTCGTCAGAGCCCCTATTCCTCCACCCAATGGAAGAATTCTCCCGCAAGCCAGCCATCCACAGTCCCAATACCTCCACCCAATGGAGGAATCTGGACTCTGAACGGCATCCCAATACTTAAAAATATCCAACCAATAGAAGAAAACAACAAAAATTCACACAAAACAAGCGGATACAAGCACTTATCTGCAAAACAACCACCCAGTTATCCACAAAACCCGTAAGTTATCCACAGACACGCCCGAAACAGCATCCTCTATCCACATTTGCCGATCGCACTTCCATAGCAGAGCCACAACAAGGTAGCGTCAAATCATGAAAGCATATCCTCAAATCGATGCGCTGCTCGATCAAACAGAAAATGCGCAACGATGCGCACACAGCAGTGACCCTCTCATCCAGAAGGGACTATATCGCAGATACCGCGCGGGAGATTTGGCGCGCCCATACCCAGGGCTATTCGCCCGTGCCGAATATTGGAATCAGCTGAACGAGCCCGAACAATCGTTGCACGCGGCCCGAACCCTCAGCAGGCTCCACCCCAACTGGGTTTTCGCAGGAATAACAGCCGCCGCAGCCCACGGATTCGACCACCCGCGATTCCTGCACCGGCAAGGACTGACCATAACATTGCCCAATCACGGATCATACCGGCCGCACGACAAACTCAATATCATCTACAGCCCATATCCCAGAGAAAATGCGGTACTCGCAAACGGAATCCATGTCACTAATCCCCCTCGTACCTTATTGGACTGTGGACGGACGTTAGAGTTCATCTATTCCCTGCCGATTTTCGATGATGCAGCAGCAGACGGAATCGAAGAAAAGCAGATCTTGCAGGAATGCGCACGCACGACACTCGATTGCTCGCGCATCTTCAAATTGTTGAGATATACCGACGCAGGAAGTGAAAATGGCGGTGAATCTTTTGCTCGGGCAGTCATGATTGAAAACGGTTTTGCGGTTCCTCAATTGCAAGTCTCCTTCGCCGACTCGCTTACGGGAAAACAATTTAGGGTCGATTTTTTATGGCGCACAACCGATGGACGTATTATTGTCGGAGAACTTGACGGCACAGCAAAATACGTTGATCCGAAAATGACTGATCGTAGGAGCATCCAGGAGACCGTTCAGGCCGAGCGAGAACGCGAGCAAGCGCTTTTTCGCGCAGGAGTTACGGAAATTGTCAGATTAACTTTTGACGATGCAGTCCAGCAAAAACCGCTGATTGCGAAACTGCGGCGTGCTGGGGTTCCTTGCGTTTCATAGGGTAATCATCTGCGGGAAGATTCCTCCAGTAAGTGGAGGAATCGGAACGTTGAGAAGCTCGCCACCGGGAAGATTTCTCCAGAGGGTGGAGAAATCTAGACTCTAGCAGGGCACTCAGCGGAAAGATTGCTCCAGTGGGTGGAGGTTTTGGGTCTCTGGTGAGGCTTTCAGAGGGAAGATTCCTCCAGCGACTGGAAGAATCAGGACTCTGACAGGCTTGTTAGCGGGAAGATTGCTCCAGTAAGTGGAGGAATCTTCCCGCAGAACACCGTACTAAAGTCCCAACCTCTCCAGTCACTGAAGGACTCACCCCGCCAGACGCCCCACAGGAGACCCAAAACCTCCGCCCACTGGAACAATCATCCCGCTGACAGAACTCCAATCGTCCCGATTCTTCCAGTCACTGGAGGATTTTGGACGATAGGAGATGGAGGTTAGAGCTGGGGAGCGGCGTGCTGGGAGATCCATGCGTGCATGGAAACGGCGGCCGCGGCTCCGGCGTTAATGGAACGCACCGAACCGAACTGGGAGATGTAAACCACATCGTCGGCCAACTCAAGCGCCTTTTCAGACAACCCCGGACCTTCCGCGCCGAACAGCATGAGGCATCGCTTCGGGAAATGGTAGGTTTCCATCGGCACCGCGCCGGGAATGATATCGAGCGCAATCACCCGCGCGGCCTTCAACTCGGCGATACGCTGATTAATCGCCGCCAACTGCGCCATACAAGTGGACTCGTTTCCATGTTCAATACCACTCGTAGCTGAAACGTCCATTGAAATACCAGATGGAGCGCACCCAGCAACACGGATCTCAGCTAACGAAGCCGCCTCGCTCATGCAGGCACAGTTCGCTTTTTTTGCATTTTCGCGCATGCGGAATGCGATTGCGGCCGCTTGCGATTGGACTGCGGCGATTTCTCCGGCAATGCGCAGCTTCCAGCATTCGACAAGCTCGGCTATGGACGGGTGGTTTTCGACGTGCTGGTACAGTTCCGTCATCAGCGCGCCCTTGCGATTCCACTTGTGCGGTCCGACGATATGTACACGTTTCGCTTGGAATGCGTTGGCAGTGCGCACCATGGATCCGATATTGAAATCGTGCGTCCAGTTTTCCACGGCAACTTCGAAATCATGCCGACCATGATCGTCAAGATCATCTTTAATGGCCGAAACCGTCCAGTAGCGGTACCGGTCAAGCACGTTACGACGGTCGCCCTCATCAAGCAGCACAGTATCGAATCGACGATCATAATTCGGTGATTGCGGATCATCCGGACGAGGTTCGCCAGGATGCGTTTGGCCCCACGGACCTACGCCCACCTCACGAAAAGCCGGCTCTCCGGACGCTTTCGCCGCAATATCAATAGGATTAGGCTGATGCACGATTTTCCTCACATTCGTCGTCCGATATTTCGTCGACAGGTAACTTCTGTTATATCTTCCACCATTCGCCCACGATCAACATCGGCAATCGCAGCATTGCCCACCGCGATTTTGGAGATCGCCTGCCGTCAACCGCATCCGTACTGCCGACTTTATTTTTCCTTTACTCATGTCAGCATGAACGTCAGCATGATTTCAACAGAACAATACCCGTGAAACATTCCATGAAACACGGCGGATGACATCATTAAAAAAACCGCCGGTACAACCGGAAAGTCGCGCTGGTCAGTGAAGCTCCGACTCCTTGAAGACCTCCACAAACGGCAGTTCAGCTTCGGACCCATCCACCGGATTGACGACTTTGATCGACGGGTCGGCCATATCGACGCCACCAATCAACGAAGCGACAGCAAGCACTTCGGCGCCTTCGTTCTTCACCACGGAGAAGTCAAGGCTCAACTCATTGCCGTTACGCAAGGTGACCAAAGAGGACGTCTGCACATATGACTTTTCAGACAGCCAGGAATCCAGCAACACCACACGTTTACCGGCAATCGAAGGCCCCTTGATGGACGGATACACAAAATCCATCACAAAACCGTTAAGGTTTTCACCTCGAGAAGCGGCCGCCTGGATCATAGCGGAAACCAGCGGAACCGCAGCCGCAGTCAGCGCACCAACCGCATCGAAATCATCAACGGAATAGCCGGCCTCTTCCAACGTATCCAACAAAATATGCCCAACAATCGACGCTCCACGATGGTCGAACAACACTGAGGAAAGTTCCGAGAACGGCTTATCGGCCATCTCGGCCTGCAGCAGCGACTTGAGCTGATCACGCGGTTCAAGCATGGCGAAATCAACGGCTGCGTTCACAGTATCGCCAGCGGTTGCGGCAGTGGATTCAGCAACCGGCTTGGTCTTACGGAAAGTCTTCTCTTCGGTCATAGTCCCAGCCTACCGTTTCTACTCGTCAAAAGAGTGACAGTGTTGGTGTCAACAAGCAACGTCCAATATCTCCCATCAACAGATGGTCAACAGAAAATCAACATTTCAAAAGTCAGGCCGGTCTCACCATAAAGATGAAACCGGCCTGAACCGAACCCAAGAAACCGGCGAGAGCAGCAGATTACTCACTTAAGCGCGAGAATCCACTTCAGATCTGTTTCAAACTCCGCTTCCAGGTTCGCTTCCGGACTCTCATCTGGTCTCGCTTCCAGCCCCGCTGACGCACCGGCGCAATACCACACCCGCTCCCACCAGCAACACCATCACGGCGATTACGCCACTGACAGCCGAACCGGTATTGGCAACCTTGTTGCCGGTCTTGGAAGCAGTATTGTTCTTACCATTGCCAGCAGAATTACCGGAATTACCACCAGAATTATCCGAATCCCCAGGTTTGTCCGAATCTCCGGGCTTGTCCGAATCGCTCTTCAGCGAAGCCTGCGCCGCTGTCAACGCTTCAGACGCCTCATCGACGTCCGCCTGCGATAGCCCCTCATCCAAAGCCTTAGACAGCGCCAGTTTCGCAGCGTCACGAGCCTCAACGAACGCATCCCACTTCCCACTGTCATATCCGTTGTTGACCACCGCCGCAGCATCCGCAACAGCGGAAGACAACGCATCGGTCTTCGCCATCGTGATCGACACGCCTTCATCGGTAGGATTGATGGTTTGCATCAGCCCGTTTTCGTCGAAGGTGATCTCGTCGATCGCGGTTTCGCGGTGAAAGCCAAGCCCGGAAGTAAACACGCCAAGCGGAGTGTAGTGACGGTGATACGCCATGAACCAGCGCTCTTCGCCATTCGCGTCCACCACGTGCACTTCGGACTGATGGGCCGTACCCTGCAAATTCTTCGACGCGTCCTTTTGCAGGAGCACGCCATGGTTGTCGATATCAGTCACGGAGCCATCTTCCTTGAACAGCGACGGCGAAGTGCCGTATTCGACGTGGTAATTCGCCGATCCGGCATCGTCGCATGACCACGTCCAGTGATAGACGCCATCGCGCTTGGACACCACAACGGATTCCCGGAAGTTGTTCAGACCGTTGATCCGTTTGACCGTTCCCGGCACCACGCTCATCATGTCATCGCTCAATTGGGCGATGGCCGCCGAACCGTTGCCGTACAGGATATACGACGTGCCGTCATCATCGGTAAAAATCGACGGATCGATGGCCTGCCCCACAGTCACACCCTCCATCGAACGCGTAACGATGGGGTCTTTGGCCGCCTTGTATGGGCCGGCAGGCGAATCCGCTACCGCCACGCCAATCGCCGATTCACCGCTCTCAAGCTTGGCGCAGTAGTAGAAGTAATACTTGCCATTCTTTTTCTCGATGGTCGGCGCCCATGCGGATCCGACAGACCAAGGCGAAATTGCCGTATTCTCGTCGCCATTCGTGGTCGGCTCGTGATTCTTATCCACGTCGAGGATCACTCCTTCGTCGGTCCAGTTGACCAGGTCGGTCGAGCTGAAAGCATGGAAGTAATTCCCACTCCATCCCGAGAAGCCATCAGTCGTCGGGAAAATCCAGAATTTTCCGTCGAAATAATCGATATCCGGATCGGCATATTGCCCCGGCAAAACCGGATTATTTGACTGAACCGCCTTTTCGAGCGTCCATTTTTCGCTAACGATACCACCGTTGCCGTCCGAACATTCGATTACAAGCGTATGCTTCTTGGACATGTCAAGCTTGTCACCGCTGGCAAACGACTTGCCATCGACCGTGACACTCGCATCGTCGTAAGTCAGCGCGAACGTTACCGGAACGGCGTTGATCTCGGCACGATTGTTCACTACGGAGGTGATGGTTTTCGCGTCGCAATCCATGCTGGTACGCACGTTGCTGTGCTTATCGGTGCCACGCAATGCATCTGCTTGCGACGAGGTCGGCACAGTGCCCACAGTGATGGATGCGAGCGCGGGCGCGTTGTTCCGTTGTGCGATTTCGTTGGCGTTCAGCGTTCGATTCCAGATGGTCAGATTGTCCATCAGACCGGAATAGTATTCGCCGGATCCCCAGTTGGCTTTGCCGATTTGCAGGATTCCTCCGGTTTCGCCAAGGATTTCCTTGACGCCCAGCCCGGAAACGTCCGTGCTTTCGCCGGCAAGCACGCCATCGATGTAGACACGTGTCGTCTTCGCGTTTACCGTGACGGTCACGTTGTGCCATCCGTCGCCGCTTGTGGTGGCCGATGCGTTGCCTCGACCATCTCGATTGCCGTCGGTGTTGTATCGTTCGACAACAACGCTGCCGACCTTATCAAGCACTCCGATGTAGTGTTCGGATTGGTTGTACGTCGGGGCAGCCGTGGACGGAGCCGCGTAGAAGGTCCAGCCGGTATTGCCGTTGGAGTCGGGCTTAGCATCGTAGGAGACGGTGAACTCGGTGGCGTCCAACAGCAGTGCGGCGCCATTGGTTTGCGTGACGCTCAGCCAGGAACCGCTGCCCAGTCGAGCGGCTTTGGTGCCGTTGTTGCCATCTTCAAGCTTGGCCGTTCCGTGGATTCCGGCAACTGCCAGATCGCTGGTGTAACCGGTTTCCTCATCGTCAAAGGTGAATTGCGCGATCGGATTCTTCTGCTGTGCCAGAGGAGTGTTGGGCGCGGTATGTTCGCCGTAAGCTGCGAGCACGGCGGTTTCCTCGTCGACGTTTAGACGGACGACGGTGCCATGGCGGAATCGCTGTCCGAAATTGGCTGAGGCCTTTGAGAATGTGCCCGACTTCTTCAGGGACGACAGTTTTGCGATGGTCCAGCCGGCGTAGCCTCCGTTGTCGCCCATCACAATCCACGCCCCATCAGTGCCTTGGTACACGGTCAAACCTTCGATGCGGGTGCTCAATCCTGATTCCGAGGTCTTGACGACTTTGTCTCCAGTAATTTTCGACGTGCCGTCGGCATTGACTTCGGAGTCGCGTTCAACTAGTCGGGTCCACTTCTGCGCTTCCAGAGAATCCGCGGTGTCGATCACCGTGTACCAATCCGATGTGGAGAAACGATAGTAGGATCCGTCATCGCCTTGCACGATTGTGGTGTCGATGATGTTATGCAGGTCGGCCGAGCTTTGATCGATCCAGATTTGAGGATTCTCAAACGTGGTGAAGTCCGAAGTGTATGCTTTGTACACTTTCAGCGCGGTATTGCCAGTAGTGGGATTGTCTCCGCCTGTTGACAGGTCGCGGCTTGACCAATACACCAGATATTTGCCCGCTTCGGCGTCCCAGATCGCTTCGGGAGCCCAAGCGTTGCCGACTTTGCCTTCCAAACCGGTTGGTACCAGTTCAGGATCGGTCCAGATGACGAGATCCTTGGATTTGGCGACCACAAGATAGGTGCTGGCGTTGATCTGATTCCAAGAACCGCCCGAAGCGCTTCCTTCGGCGTGCAGATCGGTGCCGAGCATCACATACTTGTTGCCGTCCGCATCCGGCTCTTCCAAGCGAATCAGATGCGGATCGCGGATGCCTTTGGTGCCTTGCGTGGAAGACATGATTGCCTCACCATTGTTCAGCGCCTGCCATTTCAGGCCGTTTTTGCTGTATCCGTAATTGATTTTTTCATAGTCGGATGCGTTGAAGTACAGCCACAGATATCCGGCTTTCTTGGCAGCATCGTCATCTTTGGGATCATCCTTGCCGTCATCCGGCTTGGATACCGTCACGGTTGCCTCCACGGGCATGCGGGAGTCGTCTTGGGCGGTTCCCTTGACGGTGAAGGTGCCAGCCTTGGCGTACTGGTCCGCGTCGATGTCATCCCATTGCACGTCAGCATCCTGTTCGGAGCCGTCAGCCATTGTCAGATGCACGGTTTCCGGCATCGTCGGAGCGGTCCCGGCGTTAGTGGACACGTCAACCGATGCCACCGACTTGACCGCGATGCTCGGCGCATAGGCTTCAAGCACGGTCTGATACTGGGCGCGGGTGACCGGAACCACGGTGCCGTGACGGGGCTTGCCACCATCGGAATTGACGGGGAAGTTCTCCTCGGGCATCTTGTCGCCGATTACCGTCCACTTCGAAGCGTCGGAAATGTCGGTGGTCGCCATGGGCACGTAATGGTTCGGACCTCCGTGATAGCTGGGCTGGTCGGCGAACAGATAGTATTGGTATCCGTTCACATCGCCTTCGTTGGCTTTGAACAGCGAGGGGCCTTCGCCTGCGGAGAAGGTGCCACCGTATCCGTTGGATTTGTCGTTGCCGATCGCGGTGCCGACTTCGCTCCACGAGCTGCCGGACAATGCCGTGCTGTAGTCTTTGACGCCGGCTTTTCCAATGGAATCGGTCAGGGTGTTGGACTTCTCCTGGCGCAAGGTCATCGACTTTTCATCCTTGTAGATGCGGTAGTAGGTGTCGCCTTCCTTCTGCACCGTCACATCAATGGAACCCGCTCCAGCTTGGCCTCTCCGATCCACGTCAATCCACGTCTTCGGTTTGGAGAACGTGATGAAATCAGGCGTCGTCACATACATCATGCGGTTGTAACTTGGCGAGGTACGAGTGCTCGAATCGTCATTGTCGTACAGATTCGAGGCCCAGTAGACCACATATTCGCCCAACTCATCATCCCAGTAGGCTTCCGGAGCCCACGTGTTGCCCGCGCTGTCGTCGCTGACCTTGATATGACGCTGGTTCGTCCAGTTCACCAGATCATTGGATTCCCAAACCTCGATATACAGCGAACCGTTGTACTGTGCCGCCGAGAAGCTGCCCTTCCTGCCGGAGATCTTCAGATCGGTGGCAAGCATGTAGAAGGTGTCGCCGTCATGCGAGCGCATGATGAATGGATCGCGCAATCCCTGTTCGCCTTCGGTGGAGGTGAACAGCGGAGTGCCTTCATTGAGCGTATTCCAGTCGAGCGCGTTGTTGCCCTTGGAAGCGGCGAGGCTTATCTTCTCGCCTCCCACGCCTTCGCCGGTGAAGAACGCCCAAATGTATGCCTCATCTTTGCTTTGGTCGGAAGGCATCGGCGAAACGGTGATCGGGAATTCCCGGTTTGCGGTGGCACCGTTGTTCGTCGCCGTCGCTTCCAATGTCACGTTGACGGAATCTTTGCCGGCAGCCGGCCGATTCACCGATACTTTGGCATTGTTCTCGTTATATCCTTCGGCGATAGAAGCGTTCGCACCGCCATCGTTCTTGACGGACCATGTAATGGCGGAGCCATTGTCACCGACCGTCGGCACCACGAAATTGCTACGAATATCGTCGGCGTCCAAGATATTCACGGCATCAAGATCGCTTTGGATCTTCTCATCGTCCGATATGATGTGCGGAACCGTAACCTTAAACGTCCGCAACTGATCGTCCGAGCCGTTGAGCTTGGCAGTCAAAGTTGCCACAGCATCGGCTTCACCGACTGCGGGGCGAGTAACTTGCGCGGTTCCATCTTCCGTGAACCGGATCGCGTTGTTATCGCTCGACCAAACGATCGGCATACCGTTGCTTTCCGTAATGACGGAGAAGTTTTCGGTTGCCTCTTGCGCAACGCTGATGGCGTTGAACGCATCGGTCGCCGCAGCTAGGGAACTGTCGTAAATCTTGAAATTGTCGATCAGACCGGTAAAGTATTCCGCGCCCCAATTCGCTTTGCCGAGTTGCAGAATACCACCGTCTTTGCCGAGGATTTCTGTCAGATCATGGCTTTCTTTGGCCTCCACGCTGTTCACAAGTGTGCCGTTGACGTACATTGTGGTGGATTCGTCGGATACGACTACATCCACGTGCTTCCAGCCGACACTGGAAGCACCGCTGACATTGGCTCCCGTGCGACCGCCCGTGGTGTTGTTGTAGCGTTCGAATGTGATCTTGTCGGTTTTGTCAAGAAAGCCGATGTAATGCTCATAACCATAGGTTGGTTTCGCCGCATCGCGGGCCGCGTACAGCGTCCAGCCGCTGTTGCCGCTTGATGCGGGCTTCGAATCGTAGCTGATGGTAATGGCATGCTTGCCTTGAAGCACCGCACTACCATCCGCGGATGTCAGGCTCATCCAGAATCCGCTGGACAGGTTGGCTGCAGTGGTGCCGTCTTCGCCGGTTCCCGTGGCCGTCTGGCCATTAATCGAAGCGACGATATTTCCCGATTGGTAGGTTCCGGTTTGTCCTGCCGTAAGATCGTTGAAATTCAGATCTACAAGCAGGCTGCTTTCGTTCTTGTATTTGTCAAGCGCCGATGGCTCCGATGCCATCGTACTTGGCGCAACGAGCAGAACGGCAGTCATGGTTGCGGCGGCGACGATAGCGCCGGTCAACCGTTTGACGGTGAGATGTTTTCTCGTATTCATAAATATTCCTTGAAGAATTCAGCATTAGTGCATGCGATTCATGCATAACAAGGAGGATGAGAAACCGTCCGGAAAGGAGGTAAATAGAACCGGACGGTTTCTCTTACGGAGCTTCGTCTTGTTTTCACGCGGGATGGATGGAATACGTGGAAACGGAATAGGCGAAGCGTTCATGTGAAGTCAGCGAGCTGCCTTCCAGCGACGCAGAACAGACAACGCACCACCGATGGCCAGGATTGCGGCGACCAGCGCTATGCCCTTGACATTGGCACCGGTATTCACCACAACCGCAGCCTTCTTCGCAGTCTTCTTGGTGGTGGTAGTACCGGGCTTAGTGGTCGGAGCCGGAGTCGGATCAGGATCAGGAGTCGGGTCCGGAGTCGGATCAGGATCCGGAGTCTGCTCGATTGCATCGTCAGACACGTTGACCAAGTTATCGGTGTACCCACCGTAGGCCGCCGTGATCTTGGAAACTTTGCCCAGCGTGCCTTCTGGAGCGGTGACTGTGGCGACGCCATCAGCATTGAGCTTGACGGTTTCGGTCCAGTCGCCAGCGGTGAAGACAACCGATCCGGCCACATTGCCGCCGTCCTTGGCGGTGACAGTGGCAGTCAGCGTGTCTCTACCGCGCTCCAGCTTGGTCGTGGAGTCAGTCGCATCCGGAGTGGTGGGGTTGGCGGTCGTCCAACGATGCATGTTCTCGGCGATGGCAGCAGGCACATTGACGAACGCACCGTGGCGGGTCGGGGTCGGCATGCCATTGGCATACACGTAGCCGCTCACACCCGCGTTCTGATCCTTCTGAGTATGCCATCCATCGGTCTGCGACAGTCGGTTGTTCCAATCGCAGCTCAGCAGAGCGGATTCGCTGGTCATGTACGGCTGGTATCCACCGGAATCAGCCATGATGACCATGGCATCCCCTGCTTCATTCTGATACTTGTCTCCGGCGTTGAGCTTGATAGCCTCCGGACCTTCGAACGGCAAGATGCGCTGGTCAAGCAGCTGCCAGCCGGTTTCCGGATCGGTATCGGGAGATGCCTCCTCGGTGGTGGCCGTCAGCACCTTCGAACGCTCAAGGAACGTGGACTTGCCGTTGGTGATGTAGCTTCCGGCAGCGCCGCTTTCCTCGTTCTTGGTGAAGCGGTAGTAGTAGTCGCCAACCTTGATGACCGTGGAGTCGATACGGGAATAGTTGGTATCCTGCCACATCACCGGTTCGGTGAAGGTCTTGAAGTCGCGGGTGATGCAGTACAGCAGCACGTTGTACGCGTAGCCGGTATTGGTGCTGGTCACCGCGGTGGAACGGGTGTCGTCGGTGTACATACGTGACGAGAAGAACACCACGTAAGCACCGAGCGAATCATCCCAGTAGGCTTCCGGAGCCCACGTCATGCCCGCATTGTCGACATTGATTTTAATGCCGGTATCGCCGTCGGCCGCGTTGGTGCGAGTCCAGTTGACCATGTCCTTGGACTCCCACACTTCAACCTTGAGCGAACCATACTGCTGGTTCTGGCCCCATCCTTGTGCGGAAACCTTCAGATCGGTGGCAATCATGTAGTACTTGTCCCCGTCATGCGACTTGAGCACGTAAGGATCGCGCAGGCCCTTGGTATCGGCGTAAGATTCGATGACCGGATTGGAATTGTTGATTTCCTTGAAGGAGAAGAAGTTGTTGCCTTCCGTGGCAGACATGTACAGCGCTTCGCCCGTCTTACCATTCGTCTTGTCGGAATCCGACAGGAAGGTGACTGCGGCATAGGCTTCGTCAGGCACTTCGCGAGTCTTTTCCTTGACTATCACCGACACTTTGGCGGTTTTGGTGACACTGCCGTCAGCGTTGGCCGCGGTGGCGGTCAGCTCTACCGGCGCGGCATCGCCGTCACCGTATGCAGGGCGGGTCACAACGCCTGCACCCTTATACGGGTCAGCGGATCCGACCGACGGCGCCTGGTAATTTGTATCGGTTCCGGTGATCACATTTTCATTGGAAGACGTCCAAGTGATGGTGGATCCGTACTTCGAGCCGGTGGAAATCAGCGGCAGATTCTCGGTGGTTGCCTCGTTGACGGCAGAAATCGCGGAATCCAGATCGAATTGGACCACGGTCGCCGGATCCAACGGCTTGACGGTGACGTCAACGCTTGCGGAAACGCCGCCGGCCTTCGTAGTCGCCGTGATTGTGGTGGTTCCTTCTCCGACAGCCGTGACGGTGCCGTCGCTGCCGACGGTGGCGACGGAAGTCTTCGACGACTCCCATGTCACATCGGTGCTGATGGCGTTTTCAGGAGAAACCGTGGCCGTTAGCTTCGTAGCGCTGTTTTCAACCATGGTCAGTGCACCGTCAAGCACGCCATCGCCAACGATCGTCACGCTGCTTGGCAACGTGACGTCCGCACCTTGATAGATCTTGATGTCATCGATCGCGCCACTCCAATAAGCGTCGCCGCTATACAGGGATTTGCCGATGGTTGCGGCGGTGCTGCCCAGATCGGCCATGGTGATGCCGGTGTTTGCCTTGTATCCGACAAGTTCGCCGTCACGAAGCATGGTGAGGGTTTCGCCGTCGACGATCAGCTTGTAGTTGTGCCAGATATTGTCATTGTTAGACAGCGAAGTCTTAAATCCTTGCTCATTGTTCCACTTGTTATCGGAAATGACGAACTTCGTGGACTTGGTGCTCAGGTACCAGAACAGGTATTTCTGCTGGCTTCCACCCACAGAGAAGCTGAAATAGTTGCCGTCATCAGCATGACGTGATTTGGCAGCGAATTCCATGGTGAACGAGTTGCCCGCCTTGGCGAACAGCTCATCCGGGAACGAAGCATACTGGCCATTGCCTCGCAGAGACAACGCCTGGTTATTGTTCCTGTCGCCGAACGCTTCGACCTTCGCACCGCCGTTCATGGTCAGGTTGTACCCGTTGCCGGATGTGTCAGTCGCAGTTCCGTCGGAAAAATCATAGCTGGCAAGCAGGTTCAGACCGCTTGAAGCAGAGGGGGTTGCCGAACCGTTACCGGTTCCGGCGCCGTCTTCAGCGAATGCGACCGGCGCGAACGAAACCATCATCGGTACCGTGACCGCGATGGCAAGCCCACGTCTGAGAATATCGCGTAATCGTTGGCTATGTCGTTTCATGCACTCTCCTTGATTTACCACCGCCGCACACGGTTACGACATAGAGTGATAGCTAGCGCTCTGCTTATGCTTCATTACTGCATCACCGTTGTTCGTTCTGAGTCGGCGGCGCTGGTCCGTATTTATTGTTTTTCTTTTGCTTGTGGCCGCATGGCCGGACCGTCCATGTCCAACCACGAACCGCGACGCGCCCTACAACACTGTGAACGTTAACGGTCTATGTTCTATTCAAAGCTATGGTGACTTTCACCACAATCCCAGCCAGTAACAATTCAATAACAATTCCAGCCAGCAGCCCCTTTGCAACAAAGACGGCGGAAGCCGGACAATCCCCTTAAAAGAGCCTCATCAAGGATTTATAGACCCCCATACAAAGCCAAATAGCATTACAACACCCGCTGCAGCACTTGCTCCAAAGCACCCATAATACACCCTTTTCGCAGCACCTACTGCTCGTTGGTTTCAGGGGCGGTGAGTTCGCGGATGTCGGCCTTTTCTGGCGCGATCATGTTTACGGGTTCGATGATTCTGCTCTGGTCGACGCGCTGCAGCTTGCGTGCGGTGACCAGCACGCGCGATTCCAGTGACGAGGCGAACGCATTGTAGGCACCGACCGTTTTGGTGATGGCGGACCCCAGCTTGGTGGCGCGATCGCCCAACACCGCGAACCGTTCATACAATTCGCGGGACAGGTCGAACAGCATTTTCGCGTCATCGGTCAGGCTTTGCTGCTGCCACGCGTATGCCACGGATTTCAGCACCGCCCATAGGGTAATCGGCGAGGTCAAAGCCACCTTGCGTGCAAACGCGTCATCCATCAGCGTCGGGTCAGTTTCCAAAGCCGCCTGCAGCAGGGATTCGTTGGGGATGAAGGCGATCACAAAATCGGGGGCATCGGCGAACGCGTTCCAATAGGCCTTGTCGCCCAAGGTCTTCACATGTTCACGCACTGCCTTGGCATGCGCATGCAGCAGCTCCGACTTTCGCGTCAGCTCCTCGGGCGTGGCGGTATCGGGAATCTCGCACGCCTTCTGGTAGTCGGCATACGGAGCCTTGGCATCGATCGGAATGGTTTTGCCGCCCGGCATATGGATGATCATATCCGGACGCTGCGTACGCCCATCCACGTCGGTGACGACCACCTGGGTGTCAAAATCCACATGCTCCAGAAGCCCCGCGGATTCCACGATGTTCCTCAGCTGCGCCTCACCCCACGCGCCGCGCACCTTGTTGTTGCGCAACGCGGACGACAGGGCGTTGGTTTCGCGGTCAAGACGAGCCTGCTGCTCGCCAAGCCCCTTGAGCTGCTCGCCAAGCGCACCCATTTCCCGCTTGCGACCCTCTTCGATCTGCGAAACCTTCTGCTGCAGGGCGTCAAGATTCTTTTGCACGGGCGCGAGCGCGGACAATACCTTGCTCTGCTCCTGCAGTTTTCGCTCGTTTTCGGCCTGCTTGCGTTCCGCTTCGGCCGCGGCACGCTCACGCTCCCGCTCCACACGTTCCTGTTCGGCCCGCTGGGCCTGCGCGAGCTGCGATTTGAGATAGGTCAACTGCTGGGCCAACCCTTCCGCCTGCGTGCGGTATTGGGTCACCGCCGTGGACAATTCGCTGATTTCCTGCCGATCAGCTTCGATCTGCGCTTTCGCCTCGTTAAGATCAGCGGTTTTCGCATCACGGGCCATTTCCTGCCCTTTGGAACGGCCCGCGAAAAAGCCGGCCGCGGCTCCAAGCACGGCCACAACCACCAGAAGAATCACCACAAACACAGGATTATCGAACATATGTTCTATATAACAGCATGACCAAGACATCTTGGAAGATCAAAGTTCGCAAGACATCCATGCCCAGCTGCATTATGCTTGGAGCCGAAAGCATGCTCACGAACATGCGGCAACGCGAGCACGCTGAATATTCGAGAGGCATTCAAGAGGCAATCCGGGGGTTCGGAAACACATGGGATTCGATTTGTTTATGACGGTGGCGGCGATTGTTGCGGCGGCCGTGGCCACTTGGGCCATCCTCAGGCTATTCCTAAGCGAAAACGATGACATAGCCCCCTCCCACCAACGCATCACCGATGACAAGCCCGCCAAGAATCACACCGAAAATCACACCGAAAATCCAGACGAGGCAGCCGGCGCAACACACCGAAGCGACATCGCCAAGAGTCTCGCCATCGCAACCATACTGACCGCTCCCACATTCACCGTAACCATGCTGACATTCGGCGGCATCACACTTCCCCACTGGCTGACCAATCCATGGCTGCACGCCATCATCGCCACGCCGGTCATGTTCTACTGCGCCGCGCCGATGCACAATCGTGGCACCGCCGCCCTGAAAAGCCACACGCCCAACGCGGATTCGCTGCTGTCGCTCGCCATGACCATTGTGTACGTCTACAGTCTGCTAGCGTGCGTGGTGTCGTGGATTTTCCCCGCGGGGTCACGCAATCAGTATTTCGCTTTCGCAAGCATGGTCGCCGTGCTATCGCTTGCAATTTCGCTGATCGCGCAACGCCCCATGGCAAAGAAAGCATCGGAAGGCGATATTCCGACCGCACAATCGCAAGAAAAGCAAGAAATACAATCGCAAGAAACGCAAGAAACACAGCAAAGCATGGATACGCTTATCCAGGCCAGCATCACATGTGAGATTCGCACGCGGGTAACGCAGATTACCGCGACCGTGACGATGGTCATCGCGGTGTGGACGTTCGCTTTGTGGCTGATTTTCGGGCTTCAGCCGAAGCTTGCGATTGCCGTGTTGATCGGTGCGACGGTTTTGACGGTCGCAGGCTTGGTTTTGCAGGCATACGACCGCCAACCGTCACGGTAAAACGGTTTTCGCAAAAGAAAATCGCGCAATCGCACGAAAAATGGGCGGACCCGCATGTGCGCAGTCCGCCCACCGTCAACGGTTAGACCGTTTTCGTGACTCGGCCAATCAACAGTCAGTCAGGCCAAACCGATCAGCCGAATGACTCCGACCGTCACTTAGCCTCTGCCGAAAAATCGTCGTCAATCTGCCCCGGCGCCCACGAGGAGAGCTCCAAATGGTCGCCGCCGGTCTGATCCACAAGCACGGTGTCGCCGTCGTGCACTTCGCCGGCCAGCAGCATGCGCGCCAACTGGTCGCCGACTTCGGTTTGTACCAAACGACGCAGCGGGCGAGCGCCATACGCCGGGTCGTAACCGGTGTTAGCGAGCCAATCGCGCGCCGAATCGGTAACATCCAGCTTGATGCGGCGATCCGCCAAGCGGGCCGAAACCTGCGCCACCTGAATGTCCACGATGCCGCCGAGCTCTTCGCGCGTAAGCGGGTGGAACATAACCAGTTCATCCAAGCGGTTGATGAATTCCGGCTTGAACTGCATATGCACGGCGTCCATCACGGCCTTCTTCTTGGCTTCGTCATCCAGTTCGGTGTTCACCAGGAACTGCGAGCCAAGGTTGGAGGTCATGATCAGAATCGTGTTCTTGAAGTCCACGGTCCTGCCCTGCCCGTCGGTCAAACGGCCGTCGTCGAGCACCTGCAACAGCACGTCGAATACTTCAGGATTGGCCTTTTCAACCTCATCGAACAGCACCACCGAATATGGGCGGCGACGCACGGCCTCAGTCAGCTGGCCACCCTCCTCATAGCCGATGTAGCCTGGCGCAGCACCGATCAGACGAGACACGGAGGCCTTCTCCATGTACTCGCTCATGTCAATGCGCACCATGGCCTTTTCATCGTCGAACAGGAAGTCGGCGAGCGCCTTGGCGAGCTCGGTCTTGCCCACGCCGGTCGGGCCGAGGAACAGGAACGAGCCGGTTGGGCGGTTCGGGTCGGAAATGCCCGCACGCGAACGACGTACCGCATCGGAAACCGCTTGAATGGCTTCCTTCTGGCCGATCACACGTTTGCCGAGATAGTCTTCCATGGTCAGCAGCTTCTCGTTTTCGCCTTGCATGAGGCGTCCGACGGGAATGCCCGTCCAGTCGGACACGATTTCGGCCACGGAGTCGGCGTCAACGCGGTCCGGCACCATCGGAATATCGCCACCCAAGCCACCGTCAGCACCGCCTGCCGCACTGTTCTTGGCCGCCGCCTCGTTTTGTTCGGCTTGCGCGATCTCCTTCTGGATGGCCGGAATTTCGCCATAGTTGATGGCGGAGGATTTCGCCAGATCGCCTTCGCGTTCATACCGTTCGGCTTGGGTGCGTAGTTCGTCGAGCTTCTTGCGCAGGTCGCCGATGCGGTTGTGCCCGTTCTTTTCGGCGTCCCAGCGTGCTTTCAGACCGTTGAGTTTCTCGCTTTTGTCGGCGATTTCCTTGTTGAGGTCGTCGAGACGTTCCTTGGCGCTTTCATCAAGCTCGTTTTCCGCTTTCTGCGCGGCGGCATCGTCTTTCGGATTGCCAAGCAGGTACGATTTTTCCATCTTGAGACGGTCGACCTGACGCTGCAGTTCGTCGATTTCCTCAGGCGAGGAGTCGAGTTCCATGCGCAGGTGCGATGCGGCCTCGTCAACCAGATCGATGGCTTTGTCCGGCAGCTGACGGCCGGAAATATACCGGTTCGACAGCGTCGCCGCGGCCACGAGCGCATCGTCTCCGATGGTCACCTTGTGGTGGGCTTCGTATTTCGGTGCGATGCCACGCAGGATGGCGATGGTGTCTTCCACGCTCGGCTCTCCTACGAACACCTGCTGGAAACGGCGTTCCAATGCCGGATCCTTTTCGATGTTCTCACGGTATTCGTCGAGTGTGGTGGCACCGATCAGGCGCAGTTCGCCTCGCGCGAGCATGGGTTTGAGCATGTTGCCTGCGTCCATGGATCCTTCGGCCGCGCCCGCGCCGACGATGGTATGGATCTCATCGATGAACGTGATGATCTGCCCGTCTGCGTTCTTGATTTCCTGCAGCACGCTCTTCAGGCGTTCCTCGAACTCGCCACGGTATTTCGAACCTGCCACCATGGAGCCCAGATCAAGCGAGATGAGCTTCTTGTTTTGCAGGGTGGTCGGCACATCGCCGGCGACGATACGCTGCGCGAGGCCTTCCACCACGGCGGTTTTGCCCACGCCAGGCTCGCCGATCAGCACCGGATTGTTCTTGGTGCGGCGGCTCAGGATCTGGATGACTCGGCGGATTTCCTGATCGCGGCCGATCACGGGGTCGAGCTTGCCTTCTTTCGCGGCTGCCGTCAGGTCGGTCGAATACTTTTCGAGGGCTTTGTAGGAGCCTTCGGCGTCGGGACTGGTCACTTTCGCGCCTCCTCGGATCGTGGGCACGGCTTTGCGTAGCGCGTCGGCGGTCACGCCGTATTGTTCCATGATTTGCGCGCTCTGATTCGGCTTTGCCGCCGCGATGGCGATGAGCAGATGTTCGGTGGATACGTATTCGTCGCCCATCTGCTGCATTTCCTTGCCGGCTTGCGCAAGTACTGCGGATAGTTGCCTGCTGACTTGCGGTTGCGCGGTGGTCGATCCGCTGGCGCTTGGCAGCGCGTCCTGCGCTTGGTGCACGGCGGCGCTGATGTTTTGCGCGTTGCCGCCCGCGGCTTCGATCAGACCGCGGATCACGCCGTTTTCCTGGCGCAGCAGCGCGTCAAGCAGGTGCAGGGTTTCGACTTGCGCGTTGCCTGCTGCCGACGCGTTCTGTACGGCGTCGGAAATGGCTTCCTGCGCCATTGTGGTGAACTTCTGTTCCATATCATCCTCCATGGTTCGCGCCGATCGTCCGTTTTTCGCACGTTCGCGTCGACGCATATGTCGTTGTCTGATATGCTCAACCGACTTCACCACCATTCTATTCCCAAAAGTTGAGCCTGCAACACTCAACTTTTGTTCACTAAACGGGAAATCGCGAACAACGCAGCACAAAGGCCGTCACCCACGAAAGGTGACGGCCTTCATATCTTCAATATGTCAATCAGCAATCGGCAATCAGCCGCGCACCACCACGTTGCGCAGGCTGCCGATGCCTTCGACGTGCACGATCGCCTCGTCGCCCGGATCAAGATGGCCGGAAGCGTTCGGCGTGCCCGTCAGAATCACATCGCCCGGCAGCAGCGTCGTAAAGCTGGAAATCGCGGCGATCTGCTCGGGAATGCCGTGAATCAGGTTCGCCGTGGTGCCGGAAGCCAGCTCGACGTCCTCGCCATTCAGCGTGAAGGAGATCTTCGCGTCCTTCCAATCCAAGTCGTCACGGGTCACGATCCATGGGCCGAGCGGGCAGGAGGTGTCGAAGCCCTTCGCGCGCGTCCACATCGGGTCGAACCCCTGCAAGTCGCGCAATGTCACGTCATTCACGCAGGTGAAGCCGAGCACATAGTCCATGGCCTGTTCGACCGGCACGTTCTTGGCGATGCGGCCCATCACCACGGCCACTTCTGGCTCGAAATTCATGTCGTTCGAATATGACGGGATCACGATCGGATCATCCGGACCAATCACCGACGTGCTCGGCTTGGAGAAGATCACCATGTCTTCCGGAGCATGCTTGATGTCGGAATGGCCTGCTTCATGCATGAACTGCGCGTGCGCCTCGTAATTCTTGGCCAGGCCATACACCTTCGACGGAATCACCGGGGAAAGCAGGCGAATGCCGTCGCCGTCCACCGGAAAACGCTCGCCGGTCGGCTTCACGCCGGCACCGGCCAGAGGATGCCCCTCAAGCGCTACGAGATAGTCCTTGCCGTCGCTTTCGTCGGTCTGCACGAAAGCGTATTGCGGTACATCATTATGCGAAAAACGTGCGATTCTCATGCTTGCCAGTCTACCCGCAACAATCGTCGAATCGTTCATATCATCGACATGCGGCGCCCGGCAATCAAAAACATCGAAAAAAAAAAAACGGGCCATCACATCATGCGAAGGCCCGTCACAGGAAGAAAACGTCAGATAAAAGCACGCTCGCCGAAAATCGCGGTGCCGACGCGCACGATGGTGGATCCTTCCGCAACCGCAAGTTCCATGTCGCCGGTCATGCCCATCGACAGTTCGCGGCAGGATTGCGTGCCCGGCTCGCCGGATTCGAGAATATGGTCGCGGGTTTTGCGCAGGTGCTCGAATCCCTTGCGGATGGCGGTTTCGTCGTCGACATGCGCGCCGATGGTCATCAGCCCCTGCAATTCAAGTCCGTCCAATGTACCGATTTTTTGCGCGATGCGGATGGCATGCGAGGGATCGCAGCCGGATTTCGACGCCTCACCCGATTCGTTGACTTCCAGCAGCACGCCCACGGTGATGCCGCGCGCCACGGCCCTGCGCGAGATTTTCTCCGCCAAGTCAAGGGAATCAACCGATTCGATGGTGTTGACGACCGGCAGCACTTTGCCGATCTTATTGCTTTGCAGCTGGCCGATCAGATGGAACGGAATATGCTCACCCGCAATAGTGGAAGCGCCGGCATCGTCGGCAACGCCCAACGTGAATCCGCGCTCCCCGCAACGTGCCATCAATCCTTCGGCCTTCGCCATCACTTCCTGCGGACGATTCTCGCCGATCATACGCACGCCAGCGTCGATCGCAGCCATGATCTCACCCACGTCGCGCGTTTTCGTGGCGGCAAGCAGGCGTACGGAACCTGCGTCACGCCCGGCATGCTGCTCCGCCGATGCGATGCGGTCCAGTACACGGTGCACGCCATCGGCGATCTGCACGGCACGCACACCGTCGATCACCTCATTGGCAAGATTCTTATGGTCCATATATGCAGTCATGTTCAGCCTCTTGCGTTCAATCCCAACTACCTCTACCAGAGTAAGAAGAAGCCCGTACGACGGTCTGAAGTGAAGCGATAAAGCGACCGATATCCGTACGGGCTAATAAAACAGACGGCAGTAGAAGGGGGAACTTCAAAGACTCCGTCCGACAGCAACTATATGCAAGATTTACTAAACACGCGCCGAAAAAAACTTTTTCTTCAAAAAAAATTTTCTCAGCGAACTCAAATTCAGCCTTGCGATTCGTCTAATTTGCGTTCCAAAGCATCAACGCGTTCCTTCAACGCAAGCACCTGACACGTCAGCGATCGAATCTGCCCCAACTGCACAGTCACCAATCGTTCCCTGGTGTCGGAAGACAAGGCACCCGTCGTGGAATTGCTTCTTGCGGCCGCCATAATATCCAGATCCACTTTCCAACGTGCGATATTACGTTCCACACGCTTGCGCCCGATAATCGCAGGGCTCAACCCAGCCGACGTGAAAATCGTGCTCGGCCGCTCGCCATCCAAATATCGGCGCATGCAACTGATCTGAAAATCACGCGAATACGTGATCCGATTTTCCGTAACCGACTCAACCGCCGGCAACGCACGAAGATACTCGACCTCCGTGTTACTAAACTGCCTTTTCGTCATATCGACCCCATTCATCCGACAAAACGGAATACCATTCTCGTGCTCGTAGATTACCATCACAAACGAACGTACCCGAACGGCATATACTACCACTTTAACGTAAGGCTATGGGGGCTCACGCCACCTGAATCGCCCTACGCTAAACCTAGCTAAACCCCAACGGGTACAGTTGCGTACTGCCACAGTCAACCCACCAAAGGAGCAGCCATGACCGGCCGATTCGCACCAACCCCATCAGGACGCATGCACATCGGCAACGTTTATGCCATGCTCGGAGCATGGCTTTCCGCCCGCAAATCGGGTGATTCCATACGGCTGCGCATCGAAGACATCGACAAGCCACGAGTGGTTCCCGGCGCCGCCGAAACCATGATGCGCGATCTCGAATGGCTTGGTCTCGGTTGGGATGACGAACCGGTATTCCAGTCGTCGCGACACGCCCTATACCAGGAAGCGCTTGAGCTTCTCAGCAAGCTAAGCTTTGACGAAATCAGCGATATTATCAGTACTGGTTTCAACGATTCCAAGCCCTGCAGCACTACAGCAGGCAACGAAGCAACCACCTCTGAGGCAACACCGCTCATCTACCCCTGCTTCTGCTCGCGCGCCGACATCCGCGCCGCCTCTGCACCACAGGAAGGCGATCGTTTCACCGTGTACCCAGGAACATGCCGACGCCTCATCGCCAGCGAACCGCAGCGTGCGAAACAACGCCTCGCCAACAACGACCGCCACTCGATGCGCATCGCCACCGCCGACACCACCATCACCTTCCACGACGAAGTATTCGGCACCCAGCAATACCACCTCGCCCACGACATCGGCGACACCATCGTGCGCCGCTCGGACGGCATCTACTCCTACCAGCTGGCCGTCACCGTGGACGACCTCGACATGGGCATCACCGACATTGTGCGCGGCCGTGATCTGCTTCGCTCCAACGCTTTGCAAATCTACATTCGCAAAGCCCTTATCAACGCGGGATTCAAGCCTTCCGAACCGACACAGCCCTTCCATCCTGCCGACGGTTCCAATAAACCTGACGATGTGACCATCTCATACGCGCATCTGCCCCTCATCGACAACGCAGCCGGCCAACGCCTTGCCAAACGCGAGCGCTCGCTCGATCTCGGCATACTCACGGCACACGGCGCCACCGCGCAACAGATCATCGGCTATTGCGCATGGCTGCTCGGATTGCAGGGAGACCTGAAACACACCAAACCGCAGCCTATGAGCGCCGACGAAGCGCTTGGCGTATTCAGTTGGGATGCCGTTCGCACCAACACGTCAGACCGCACGCTCGATCAAGGCGAGTTCAACGCATATTTCGGACTGTAGGCCCTATTCTGCAGTTTTATTCTGCAGCTCTATTCCGCAATCGCGTTCAGCCAATCCATAATTCCGAATCAAGCGGATATTCGTTGATCGCACAGCCATCCAAAAATATGGACCGCTCCTGCATAAGCGGTGCCGCTTGGCCAGCCCCCGCGCACGTCATCTCATTGTCGATATGCCCCAACCGGTGCCCGACCTCATGATTGATCACCATCGTGCGATATCGCGCCAAGTCGCCGCCTCCCGACATCCACACGTCCGTGCCGGAATTCCAACGATCATCGTTGATAATCACATTGTTGCCCACACGGCAGCTGTATTGCTCCGAACATACCGACGAGAACGTCGGCAAGGTCGACGCTTGGGCGAGCACGATATTGAAATCGCAATTGCCGTCCGTAGAAGGTTCGAAAATCGCGCCTGCGCGCCCATCCATGTTCGCTGTTCAGAATACGAAACACGGCATTCGAAAAATCTTCGACTGATCCGACTTCACCATTGGTGACCACACAGTAATGATATTGCACCATGCCATATCCGCTGTTTTGCGCCGTTTGCTGCGCTTTCGCAAGTATTTCGCTTTTCTGATCGTCCATCAGCGCGGCCGACTGCTCGCGAAGCGCTTTGGTGACGGCGTCTTCCTGCGGTTCCGCCGTTTCCTCCGCTGAGGCCTTTGCGTCTTTCGTTTCCGACGATTCCTGGGTTTTCTTCTCTGATTGTTGCGATTTCTTTTCGGATTTCGCGGATTGATCCGTTTTTTCTGAATGTGTTCCGGAATTGCCGATCTGCGCCGTTTTCGCATGTCCGTTCAGTACCGCGTTGACCAGCACGGCATGCACGCTGCACGACGTACATGACACGATGACGCATAATGCAAGAATCCAAGCCACGACGCTTCTGCGGATGCGGAACGCTTCCGTCCGTTCCCGGCGGCTCATGGTGGCGGCCGCTTTCGGATCGAGCGCACGCAGAATGGTACGAATTCGCTTCAATCCGGCCTCCTTATAACCCTGCCGTCACGCAGGTGGCAGCATATCTCTTCCGCGGCAACACTACCAGCCAACAGTAGGCATGCAAAAAGCCCGCTTCCCCCGTACCGGAAATTTTCCGAGGAAAACAGGCTTTATGCAACAGTTCTCATATATCAAACGCAACTTATGCGACGGTCAGGCAAACAAGTCACGAATGATTGAATGCGATCAGGCGAACAACTTGAACACGAACGCACCCACAATAGCGCCCAGAATCGGGGCGACGACCGGAATCCAAGCCTCGTCCCAGCGGGAGGAGCCCTTGGATGGAATCGGCAGGATGGCGTGCAGCAGTCGCGGCATGAGATCGCGGGCCGGGTTCAGGCCAGGACCGGTCGGACCACCCATGGAGGTCACGAGACCCCACACGATGAAACCAACCACGATGGATGCGGCAGCATGGTCTTCCTCACCCCACGGCAGGGACAGGCAGCACAGTGCGCCGACCACGAGCACGAGGGTGCCGAAAAACTCGTTGACGAAGTAGTTCACGCGATCGTTGTGGGCGTCGGTGGTGCAAAAAGTGCCAAGGATGGCGTCGGCGTCTTCGGTGTCCTTATAGTGCGGATAGTAGGTGATGTATACCACGAGCTGACCGACTGCGGCGCCGAGCAGCTGAGCGATGATGTACGGCAGCACCAGATTCCAGTCGAACAGGCCGTTTACAGCCTGGGCGATGGTCATGGCCGGGTTGATGTGCGCGCCGGAAACGCCACCGAACATGAGCACCGGGAACATCACGCCGAAGCCATAGCCCATGGCGATGTTCAGCCAGCCCGCATGGTGGCCCTTGGTGTTCTTCAGTTCAACGTTCGCGACAGCGCCGTTGCCGAAGATCATCAGAATGGCGGTACCGAAGAATTCGGCCGCAAGTTTGACAAAAGTCGAGTATTCCACTGCTGTTTCCTCTATTGCTTCTTCTCAATAAGAATCAGATTGATGTCGATTCCGCTCTCGGCGGACAACAGCGTCCAACACTACTCCCCGCACTGGAAGTCGAGCACAAAAAGGCTTGACAGGCCGTCGGCTTGCCGGACAGTCATACAGAAATCGGAAAACAAAAAAGCCTTGGAACCGAAGCTCCAAGGCTTTATCTGTGCCCCCTCAGGGATTCGAACCCTGGACACGCTGATTAAGAGTCAGCTGCTCTAACCAACTGAGCTAAAGGGGCGTTGGTCTTGCGAGGTTTTGTTCTCGCTGAGCACGAGAAGTAAATATACTCAGAATCGAGAAGAATGCAACTTTCGGCGTGTCGCGGTTGTAAAACCGCTATTTTTCAACGATTTCGACAGATTACGAAAATCGCAGAAAACGCGATTCAACCATCATATTTCCTACCTAAAGAGCACAATCAAGGCAGGAAATCACAATTTCTTCACAAATTCAGTTCCTTGCAATCCAGTTGCCCAAACGCTCCCGCTAATTCATTTGCACAGCCATGCATGAAAACTGACGGTAAATCGCTCTTCTTGAGTGAATCAGCATGCTTCACGCAACACCCACTTAAGGATTGAGCTTAGGTTGCTTCCAAGCACCGTTTCCGCACGAGAGAAGGAAAGTAACGACCATGACGTGCCCAAGTTGCGACAAACCAACTAATGACGGTGGCTACAACTGATCAAATATGAAAATCCCCCTGCACAACTGTTTTCAGCTGGTGCAGGGGGATTTTCCATGCTTAAGCTCAGACGTATCTCAGTCTGAAGTCATTCGCCGTAACCGCAATGAATGCAGCCATAGCGAATGGGGCCGAATCACTCAGCGACAACCTTCACGGTGAAGGAAGCGGAGATTTCCGGGTGCAGAGCGACGGTTGCAGCGAACTCGCCGGTGGTCTTGATCGGATCCACGGTGATGTTCTTCGGGTTGACGGCAGCCTTGGAAGACAGCGCGATGGCGATCTTGTCGGCGGAGATGCCACCGAACAGCTTGCCGGACTCGGAGACCTTGGCGGCGATTTCGACGACGGAACCCTCGATGAGTTCCTTGGCGGCAACAGCCTCTTCGCGGGTGGCAACGGCCTTGGCCAGACGAGCGCGCTTCATGGCCTCGATCTGGGCGGCAGCGTTCTTGGACCATGCGAAGCCCAGACCCTGCGGAATCAGGTAGTTGCGAGCGTAGCCGGCCTTGACGGACACGACGTCGCCCGGGTGACCCAGGTGATTGACGGACTTGGTGAGAATAACCTTAGTTTCAGCCATTTTTCAAACCTCTCTAAGATCAGCGACCGGAAGTGGCGTACGGCAGCAGAGCCATCTCGCGGGCGTTCTTGATAGCCTTGGCGAGCTCGCGCTGTTCCTGCACGGAAACACCGGTGATACGACGGGAACGAATCTTGCCGCGATCGGAGATGAACTTGCGCAGCAGGGCAACGTCCTTGTAATCGATCTCGGTGACCTTAGCGGCCTTCAGTGGATTCGGCTTCTTCTTAAACGGCTTGACCGGCGGCTGCGGCCTCTTGCGTGACATCTTGATGTTCTCCTTACAATCTGGAAATTGCTTTTCTTTTAAGCTGCGATCCGGGTCGGATCAGAATTCCGGTTCGTCGCTGCTTCCGCCAAATTCGGAGGAGCCAAAGGAACCGAACGATGAGGAACCGGAATTATCCGAATTGCCCCACGGATCCGATGCCGGAGCAGGCTGCACGGCGGGCGCGGCATTGGCTGGAGCGGCAGCCCCACCCTGATAGCCAGCGCCACCGGAATATCCGGCACCGCCCTGATAGCCACCGGCATTGCCGGCGAAGCCACCATTGTTGAATCCGCCATTGCCGCCAGCGAAATTGTTGCCGCCACGATTGCCGGCAAAATTACCACCGTTGGCACTGGAGGTTCGGGTGACCTGGGCGGTCGCATAGCGCAGGGACGGGCCGATCTCATCGACCTGAAGCTCGACGACCGTGCGCTGGGAACCATCGTTCGCCTGGTAGGAACGCTGCTGCAAACGGCCTTGCGCGATCACACGCATGCCCTTGCTCAGGCTCTGCGCGCAATGTTCGGCCATGTCGCGCCACGCGGAGCAGCGCATGAACAAAGCCTGACCATCTTCAAACTGGCCCGTATTACGGTTCCAGGTGCGCGGAGTGGAGGCAATCGTGAAGCTGGCCACGGACGAGCCGTTGCCAACCGTACGGATTTCGGGATCAGCCGTGAGGTTACCCACCACAGTGATAATCGTTTCGCCTGCCATCGTTACCTACTTACTTTGCAGCTTATTGTTTTGCAGCTTGAAAAGCTTGGAATTACTTACTTGCGAAGAATCTTCGTACGGATGACGGATTCGTTCAGGTTCAGCAGACGATCGAGTTCGTCGCTGGTGGCCGGCTCAGCGGAGTAGTTGACCACAACGTAATTGCCTTCGGTCTTACCGGCGATCTCGTAGGCAAGCTTGCGACGGCCCCAGATGTCGATGTTCTCGACAGCACCGCCTTCCTTGGTGACAGTTTCCAGATACTGCTCGGTCAGCTTCTTCAGACCGCGCTCATCCAGCTCAGGATCGGCAATGAACATCAGTTCGTACTTATGCGCAGACATCACCCACCTCCTTCGGACTATCGGCCATGGACCTTCCATGGCAGGAGTGTGTATGCGTACTGCCTTCACGCATCTATATATGAAAGGTATAAAGATACAGTTCAGACAACCTGTTCAGCATAGCCCTTCTGCTGGACGAGCGGCAATTGCGCACGTTCTGTGGTGCAGGCGCGTCATGGGCACCCGCATTGTTATATTGAATACGGCTATTTTTGTACGGTTGGTACCGTATTTACGCGACTCTAGATTTGTGGAAGGCGAAGCATGTCGGCGATTCTCGAAGGCACCCCGGATAAGAAATTGGCTTTGGTGACGGGTCGTGCGTACCCTGAGCAGGCCCATGAAACCGCGAAATACCTGGGAATCGACGTACTTGAGACCACGGCTTACGATTTCGCCAACGGCGAGATGTATGTGCGTTACACCGAGCCGGTGCGTGGCGCCGATGCGTTCGTGATGCAGGCGCACACCGAGCCGATCAACAAGTGGATTATGGAGCAGCTCATCATGGTTGACGCCATGAAGCGCGCTTCCGCCCGTTCCATTACCGTGGTCGCGCCGTTCCTTGGCTATTCGCGCCAGGATAAGAAGCATCAGGGCCGCGAGCCCATCACCGCCCGACTGATTTTCGACCTGTTCCGCGCAGCCGGCGCCGACCGTATTATGACGGTCGATCTGCATGCCGCCCAGGAGCAGGGTTTCTTCGATGGACCGGTCGACCATCTCACCGCCACTCCGGTGCTGCTTGACTACGTGCGCAACAACATGCCGCTTGAGAACACCACCATCGTGTCTCCGGATGCCGGCCGCATCAAGGTTTCCGAACAGTGGGCCGCGAAGCTGGGCAATCTGCCGCTCGCGTTCATTCACAAGACCCGTGACACCACCCGCCCGAACCATGCCGAAGCGCATGGCATTATCGGCGAGGTCGAAGGTCACGACTGCGTGGTGGTCGACGACATGATCGACACCGCGGGCACCATCTGCGAGGCCGTGCGCACACTGAACAACGCTGGTGCGAAGTCCGTGACGCTGGTTGCCACGCATGGCCTGCTGTCCGGCCCGGCCGTGGAACGCCTGAGAAATTGCGGTGCCAAGGAAATCGTGCTCACCGACACCGTGCCCGTTCCGGAAGAGAAGCGCTTGCCGAACATGACCGTGCTGTCCGTGGCTCCGCTGTTGGCCGCCGGCATCCGTTCCGTGTTCGAATCCGGATCCGTTTCCACGCTGCTCAACGGTCTGCCCGAAGACATGCGTCCCCGCAATATCTACGCCTGATTCGCGCAATCTTTTCAACGTAACAAAAACTCGCCCCATCCGGTCGGCGAGTTTTTTAATGTCAGATCTTCCCAAAAACGGGGTGCCGCATCCTACGTCGGTAGGATGCGGCACCCCGCGTATCAAGAGAGAAAAGAGAAATCTGGCTAGCGTCCGATAGACATCCTCGCTTCCGTTATTTGGCGAATGCTTCGCGGATTTGCGCGGCATTGCCGTAGGAGGCCTGCGCACCATACCCTGTGGCGGCGTATGCCGAAACATACGAGGCAAGCTCGGCCGCTTCGGAAAGCGCCATGCCCGAGGCAAGACCGGCCAGCACCGTGCCCATGAAGGAGTCGCCGCAGCCGGTGGTGTCCACCGCGTTCACATGCACGGGGGCAATGCGCTGGATCGGCGTTGCCGAAGTGGAATCCAATACCACGGAACCATCGCCGCCGAGCGTCACGATCGCCTGTTCGAAACCGAATCCACGCATTGCTTCCAGCGCATGATTCCAATCGAAACCGTCCCAATCGTCGTTTTCCGGCTCGTCAATGCCGAGCAGCTGCACCATCTCATGCTCGTTGACGAGCAGAATATCGGATGCTTCCACCAGTTCGGCCGGCAGCGACGGGGTGAACGGCGAATCGTTGAGCAGCACTTTCACGCCCGCTTCATGGCACATGCGCGCGGCGGCCGTCACCGTTTCGATCGGGCTTTCCAAGCACAGGCCAAGTACGGAAGACCGTGCCAGCGCATCGCGCACGGATTCCACATAATCCACGGTGACCTGCGCGTTCGATCCCGGCGAGTACACGATGGTGTTTTCGCCGGTTGCGTCCACGGTAATCACGGTTGTGCCGGATGGTCCGAGCACGCGGCGAACATGCGTGGTGTTCACGCCCGCCTCGCCCAGAGCGCCGAGTAGGAAGTCGGCGTTGGAATCGGAGCCGACCGCGCCGAACATCTGCACGGTTGCGCCGATGCGCGCTGCGGCGGCCGCCTGGTTGCCGGATTTTCCGCCCGGCAGCAGCTGCAGCGGACCGCCGGTGATGGTCTCCCCCGGCCCTGGCAGACGCTGTGCGGTGACGGTGTAGTCCGCGTTCATCGAGCCGATTACGGACACTGTGCCGTGGATACGGTCCAATGCGGAGAGAACTTCAGTCGCGCTCATCTTTACCTTCCTTACATCAAAAGAAGATTTATGAAAATGGAGATTTGCGAAATAGTGTTGTTCAGTAATCGCAATTATCGCAAATCCCCATTTTTATTATATTGAGGATGTAATGTGCGATTACTTTGCCGATTCCTCGGTTTCCAGCGCATGGTTGCCTTCGTAGATCTTCTTCTTGAAGACGAAGAACACGATCAGGCCAAGCAGTGCGGTACCGGCGGCGACCAGCAGCAGGTTGGCATAGTTGGCGGCAGTGCCGGTTGCGCCGGTGATGGAGCCGCCTGCGAGGGCGTTGGAGCCGAGCAGGCTGCCGATGATGGCGATGCCGATGGACGGGGAAACGTTCATGGCCAGATCGTTCATGCCGACGCCACGGCCGGATTCGTCCTTTTCAATGGTGCCCAGCACGGTGGAGACCACCGGGGAGTACATGAGGCCGCAGCCTGCGTAGAACACACATGCGCACAGGGTCAGCACCACGAAACCGGAGTTCACGCAGAATGCCGCACCGGTCCAGCCGAGGAACATGAGGGTGCCTGCGGTCACGATACCGGCCTTGATTCCGATCTTGCGGATGATCATACCGGAGCAGGTGCCCACCACGGCGGCGACCACGAAGGCCCACACAATGTGCAGGGAGACCTGGGTGGTGGTCATGCCGTAGATGTTGGTGCCGATGGCGTTGAAGATCGGGCTCAGTGCGTAGTTCACGAAGTAGAACACGAGGATCAGGCAGATGGCGCGCAGCCAGCGGGTGTTCTTGAAGAACGCCGGGGTGATGAACGGGTTGGAGGCCTTGTTGATGTAGAAGGCGAATGCCACGAACAGCAGCAGGGAGACCACGAGCATCCACCATGCCATGTACGAGAAGAACAGGGTGAGGAATGCGGTGGCGAAGCCGAAGATCACGAAGCCGAATGCGTCAACCTTCTGCCCGTTGCCGCTCTTGGACGGCAGGGTCTTGAGCAGGATCGGCAGGAACAGGATGGTGACGGACGGGATCAGGAACAGGAACTGCCATGCGATGGAGCTGAGCATGCCGGCTGCGAACACGCCGATGGATGCGGAAAGCTGGTATGCTGCGGTGAATAGACCGAAGAAGATGACCTTCAAATCGTTACGCAGGTACTTGGTGGCCACCACCAGGAAGGCGGAACCTGCCACCTGTTCGCCTGCGGTCTGCAGCACGCGTGCGATGATCACGGTCCACAGGTTTGCGGCGAAGAAGTAGTTTGCCACGAAACCGAAGATGGAGCCGACGAACAGCGTCACGAGACCGACGGTCACAAGCTTACGCAGGGAGACGAAATCGCCCAGGGAACCGTAGATGAAGCACACGATGCCGAGCACGATGCTCGGAAATGCGGTGATCAGGGACGCCTGGTTCGGTGCGCCGACGTCGGCGCCGACCTGCTGGAACACCAGGTTGAAGCCCTGCAGGCACAGGGTGCCGAGCACGAAGGTGATCAGCAGCGGGATCAGGGCGCGGATGGCCATCTTGTTGCTGGTCACCGGATCATCGAACGGATCGGCGGATGCAGTGCCGGTCACGGCGGTTGTGTTGTTAGACATAATAAAAATCCTTGATTCTCTCGAATTGCGCGATATGCGATACGCGATTGCTTGGCCGGTTACGCTTATTCAGCCTTGGCTGCGAGGCCGGAGATGCGGGTCATGAATTCGTTCAGGAAGCGCGGCACGTCGACGCCGACGGCAACCTTCATGGTCTTGGCCGGGTCATTCAAGCGGGTTTCGTCGCCGATGGTGCGTCCGCGGGTCGGGCCTTCCACGTCGACCTTCATATTGATGTCGAGGGTGGTGACGAGGGTCGGGTCCACTGCCACGCCAACGGCGAGCGGATCGTGCAGGCCGCAGCCGCCCAGATGCGGGGACGTGGTTTCGTAAGCCTTGATGTAGAAGTCGGTCATGTCGGCCAGGAACTTGCCGGCCTTGGTGCCGAGGTCGCGCCACTGCTGGGTTTCCTTGTAGGTGAGCAGGGTCTGCAGGGTTACGTCGAGACCGATCATGGTGGTCGGCGCCCCGGAACGGAACAGGTAGTCGGCGGCTTCCGGATCCTGCGAAATGTTGGCTTCCATGCAGGCGTTGCAGTTGCCGGGTACGGTCAGTGCGCCGCCCATAAGCACGATTTGGCCGATTTCATCCTTGATTTCCGGTGCTTTCTTCAGTGCGGCTTCGATGTTGGTCATCGGGCCGGTCGGCACGTAGACGAGATCCTTGCCATAAGTCTTCACTGCGTCGATGATGAAGTCGACCGCAGATTCGGTTTCGACGGAACGGCTGGAATCGGGGATTTCCACGTCGCCGATGCCGTTGTCGCCGTGGATGAACGCGGAGATCGGCAGTACTTCGAAATGGTCGGTGGTGCTGGAGTGCGGCAAACCCTGATACACCTTGACTTCCGGGTGGCCGAGCAGGTCGGTCACGGCCAGTGCGTTGCGCACACCCTGCTCGACGAGCACGTTGCCGTAGGTGCCGGTGATGCCGATCAGTTCAATCTCCGGGCTTCCCAGAGCATACGAAATGGCAAGCGCGTCATCAACGCCGGTATCAAGATCAAGAATCATCTTTTTCATGTGTGTGCCTTTCCTCTTTGACGGCCTGACGACGGTCCGCCACCATACGGGTGCGTCGTCAGTTATACATCGAGCGCATTCTCGATTGTGTTGTGTTGACAAGATTTATGATAAAGCGTTTTATCAAGAACGCAAATTCTTCACCTATACACGGCGTGTTGCCTGTATTCCCAACGATTACAGCATATTGGAGATGCTTACGTCACCACATACCGAGATTGATCTGCACCACCCGTTTTGCACCAGTCTGCAGCATCTAAAAATGGCGGTTTACGCGCAGGCCGCCTGCACCAGTTTCGGCGTAAGCACTTCAACCTGCGGATCGGAAAGCCACGGACGGGCATCCCCTGATTCCGTACCGGACTTGGCACGAACCGCAACATCAATCCGCTTACGCAACATACCCCAACAAGCGGCGGCCAAATCAGTCACGCTCTGCTCAACGGTGGTCATACGCCAACCAAGACCGAATCGTTTGAGAATATTGTCGTAACCAATCACCTGCATATCCTCAGTAACATGCAACCCACGCTCCGCCATACGCTGACGGAAGCCAAGCGCCATCACATCGTTGCAGCAGAACACGGCCGTCGCCCCGCCATCGATGATCTGATTCGCGGCACGATAGCCGCTATCGAAACGGTAATCACCCTCAACACACAGCGAAGAATCAAAATGCTTCCCCGACTGCTCGATGGCATCCACAAAACCACGACGACGCTCCGCGGCACTCGACTCCGCAATATCGCCGGTGACAATGCCAATACGAGTATGACCACCTTCCACCAGATACTGGGCAGCCAAACGACCACCAAGATAGTTGTCAAAACCGACGGCATCGCACCAGCCGCACTGCGTCAAACGGTCGATCAGCACCACCGGGCACGACACAAGCGCCACATCCTCACACAGCTGCTCAACAGCACTCCCAACACACGACTCACGCGCCGGGATCAACATCACCCCATCCACCCCACGGGCAGGAAGACGCTGCAACAACTCATGCTCCGCAGCACGCGAATCATCGGAATTGGCCACAATCAGCGAATACCCCTGCGCGGCGCACTCATCCTCCACACACTTGGCAAGCGCCGCGAAAAACAAGTTCTCAATATCAGGCACGATCAGCGCAACCAGCTGGGACTGCTTGGTCACCAAGCTACGCGCGCTCTGATTCGGCACATAATTCAGCTTCTTCGCCGCGTCGGCAATGGCCTTACGCTTCTCCTCAGACACGCGAGCCGGCCGATTATTCAACACCAGCGAAACCGTCGTCACAGACACCCCCGCAGCAGCGGCCACATCCTTCAACGTCGCACGATACGCCATTCAAACCCCTTAAAACGTTTCTCCTTCCAGCATAAATGCCACGCACTCCTGACGCGCCCAGCACCCCCCATCCACAAACAAATTCCTTTCATAGCAAAATAATCCACATTATTTCCAGTGGTAAATCGTTTTTCGGAAGTGTTTTTTGTATACTCGCAACGTTTTGCCCGAAATGAGAACCGCACAAGAAGAAAGGAACCAGCAATGCAGCCAACCACGCAGAAAAACAATGCGAGACAGCGCAAGACCATCGCCATCGTCGCCGTGATAGCAGTGGTTGCCATCGCGCTCGCAGCCGTTGCCATCATCGCAGTCGCCAATAAGCGCGAAATGACGCAAGCCGCCAGCGACACCTGCACGTTGAACGCGAAGGCGCTCGCCACGCATCAGCAAAACTTCGAAGAGGCTCAGAAAGAAGCCGAAGATGCGGCAAAACTCACCGTGGACGACGTGGCCGACGGCACCACGCTGGAAACCCTGAAGGATGCGATCACGCTGGCCGAAGCCGTGGAAAACGCGCCAACATGCCCCGCGAACGGCAATGCCAGCGACTTCACCAAGGCGACAGACGATATTCGCACGTACGCCGACAACCTGCGCAACATCACCAACGAACTCGACGCGGCCGCCAAGTCGGTGATCGCCAGCCAGGAACTCAAACTCGAGTCCGCCAAGTAAGCCGTCCGAGCCAGACGAGCCGACAGGGCGCCGCCCCTAGCTCCGCCGCCCCTGCGTTCAACGGGGCCAAGTTGCGTTTTCAAACAACTTTGGCCTCGTTAAAGATGACTTTCGCAACGTTTTCACAACCCGATAACCGCCCATACCGCAAATCGATACCCCTTCCACAAAAACCCGAAAGAGCTTATTAACGGGGTCAAAGTTACGTTTTGGACGACTTCACCCCCGCACAAGCGCTTTCGCACCGTATCTGGCTTATATATGGCAGATTCGACAGTCCGACCGGAGGCATTTCCTGACGAAGTCAGCTACTTGCAGCACGTTATTTTCCAATAGCCACTTGCCGAACCCAATTGCCAGGCTGCGCCGCATCCACCATGACGCACCGTCACAAACGTTCCCATCCGACGCGCTTTACTGGCCTTGGGCGCGGTAGCGGGCTTCGGTGGCGGCTTTGGCGGGCTCCCACCAGGCGCGGTTGTCCGTATACCAAGCGATGGTCGCTTGCAAACCGGCTTCGAAATCAGTGTGCACGGGCCGCCAGCCGAGTTCGGTACGCAGCTTGCTGGAGTCAATCGCGTAACGCCGATCATGCCCGGGGCGGTCACGCACCCAGTCGAACGCATCTTCGGCACATCCCATAAGCCGCAGGATCATACGCATCACGGCAATATTGCTCATTTCACCATCCGCGCCGATCAGGTATGTTTCGCCGATTCGCCCGCGTGTAAGAATCTTCCACACCGCGGAAGAGTGGTCTTCCGTATGGATCCAGTCGCGCACGTTCTCGCCTGTGCCATATAGTTTCGGACGCACGCCCTCCATGATGGAAGTGATCTGGCGTGGAATGAATTTTTCCACATGCTGGTACGGCCCGTAATTGTTGGAACAGTTGGAGATCGTGGCGCGAAGCCCGTACGTGCGAACCCAGGCACGCACCAGCTGGTCGGATGCCGCTTTTGACGCGCTGTACGGGCTTGACGGCTTATATGGCGTGCTTTCGGTGAATTTGCATGGATCGTCGAGCGCAAGGTCGCCGTACACTTCGTCGGTGCTGATGTGATGGAATCGCACGTCATGCTTGCGCGCCGCCTCAAGCAGGTGGAACGTACCCTCCACATTCGTTGTGATGAAGGGTTCAGGATTGGCGATGGAGTTGTCGTTATGCGATTCGGCCGCGAAATGCACGATCGCGTCATGCCCGGGCACGATACGTTCCAGTAGTGCAGCATCGCAGATATCGCCTTGCACGAGTTCGACTTGCGATTGCGGAAGACCGGCGATATTCTGCGGATTTCCGGCATACGTCAGCTTGTCGAGCACGGTTATGCGCACGTCAGGATGGTTGTGTGCCACGTAGCGCACGAAATTGGCTCCGATAAACCCACATCCGCCGGTCACGATGATGTTGCGCGGCTTGAAAATCTCACTACTCACGATTTCAGGGTACCGGCAGGGTTGCATCATGGAGCGCTCGTGGGCGATGTCTCGAATCACTAATTCACGTAACCCGCGCAAGCCGAAAAGTTCAATGGTTGCACGGCTTCCCCCGTGGCGGATGCGATATCTATGACAGATTCAGCAGGTTTTTCGCACTCCAAACCTTGATTTGGTGTATGAACGGCACCTCAGTTACCCTTGATTTGGTGTATGAGAGCGCCTTTCGCAACTCTTGATTTGGTGTAAAGACCGCATAATCATTGGCTTTTCAAGCAGAGACCCATTGAACTCAAACGAGCACCCTAAAATTTAGGTCCTGGCAGAAGAGAACTTCTGGATTACATGGCAAGATTCGGGCTCTAGGCCAAGTATGAGTCAGGTCCCGCTTCTGCCTCCAGTGAAGCCGACTCGCTTGCAGCGTGACATCTTCAAAAGCGACGCTTACCGAATCTCAGTTGTCAGACTGCGTCACATCGCCATGGCGAACTGTCATAAGCGTTCCCGTCCGACGCACTTCACAAATTCGTCTTCCTGAGGCTTGGAACCCTTATAGTCGGCAAACAACACTTCAAAATCCGGAACAGCAATGGTCTTCATACGAGCACAAGTTGGAACGGCATGTTCAGCAGCAATATGTCCAGAAGTCGGAATAGTGCGTTCATGGTCTGTCATGGCAACCACGTTACATCTCACGTCAACGGTCTAACTGCGCCAAGCCACGCACCGAATCCGCCGCCCGCCTTCTCGTCGCCCCATACAAGCCACGCTTTCGGCGCATTATCAGCTGGTGGCATCCAACACTTGCGCGCGCATATAGTCGTCCACCTTGAACACCAAATCCGTCTGTCGACTGTCGCTCGCAGCAAATTGAGTAAAAAGATCCACATATCGAGCCTCTCCCCCAGTCTGCAAATCAACCAATTCCTGCGCTACGACCCTTCAGATTTCGCATACATTTTGTTGCCCTTTCCCACTTACGTTGTAGGCAGATACCCCACGTAGCACAGTTAACCTTCCAGCTACCTTTAAGACATCCGCTAGGCACCCGTTCGTCCACAGCTGAACACTAGAATATATCCGGTTTAATTGTACAGAGCCCCTAATTACAAGGGGCTGCTTTTTGAAGGATGCGACGATGCCCATTTACTCGCCTGACCGTCACGCTTGTGCACCTTCATACGTAAAACTTACTAAGCAGCCGATTGCGGGTGGAACATATCGCCCTCTTGCGAATGACGAAGACAGCAACGCTTGCGCCCCATCCGCCCTTTCAGGTCACCATAGTTCAAAACTGTATACGCAGAAGTCGGCAATTCACGCCACCTCCGACAACACAAGCATCTTTATTTCAGGCGCTGGCACCCTGCCCTGTTTACCGGAGATGGTTTCCAGTGGATCCGTCAGTAAAGATGTAATAGACAATAACGAACAAATCGATTCTTCTGAGCTCCAGCCCCATCAACCCGCTGAGCAGCCTTTGAATCAGGTCGTCTCGGTTTGCAAACGAGCCGCACATACTACGGCAAAAACGCTTTCCACCGCAGGGCACACGGCTGTAAAAGCAACCAAAGTTACCGGTCACGCCATCCACACCGCTGCCACAGCAGTAAAAAACGCATGGCATACTTTTATTAATTTCAAAGCCGTTCAACTCATCATCAAATTCTTTAGAAAAGCATATGGCCCGTGGAAGAAGCGCATGAGGTTCTCCTATGCGTTCTACGCCATCGTGTTCACCCTATTGACTTCTGCCGAGGTCATCTTCCTTCAGTGGGGAATGTATAGCGAACCAACGTACGATAAAGGCGATGAAGTTGATCAGACAACCAAAATTCTGAACAGCGTCGCAGGGCAAGTCACCAAATTCGTCAGTCAAATGTGGCTCGAACAGAAATACCAATTTCTGCTCAGCTTGTTTGCACTTGCAATAATCTATCTTGTTTTTATCTTTGTTACCAATCGATTTTGGATTGCGACATTATTGTTCGGTATTCTTTTCACTATTTACGGCACGGCCGATAACATTAAGATGGGACTACGCAATGAACCAATCATTCCTGCCGATCTATCTTTTGTGACAGGAGGAGATTCAGGAAAACTTCTGTCTTTCATTCCTAAAGAAAGTCAGTCATTCGTCAACGGAGCCGCCACTGTTTTAGTCTGGTTCATTTGCTGCTGTATCGTTTTCTTCATTATAGATGGTAGACGGAGTTTCATCTATTGCTCATGGAAAAGACCTTTTGCAAGCATTAAAAACTTTACTGGCACTCTTACCCGCATTGTTGCCGCAATATCCAGTATTGCTTTGCTCTGTTCCTACTCTTGGAACCTCAGCGTTCCCGGCTCCTGGGCATACTCTTTCGCGGGATCGCTTGGGTATACTCCTTCCTTATTCGATACTAAAATTGACGCCCAGACCAATGGTCCGGTCACTACATTCCTCAGCTTGGCAAAAACGAAAGTGATAGAAAAACCAAAAGATTATAATCGCGATACAATGACGCAAATTGCGGAAAAATACTCTCAGCAGGCCATATCAATCAACAACAACAGGCAGAATGACCTTACTGACAGTACTGTAGTAATGATTCTTTCGGAGACTTTTTCCGATCCAACAAGAATTCCTGGTATTTCTTTTTCGACTGATCCGATTCCGAATATTCATGCTATAAAAGACACCACGACCTCGGGCTTGATGTTGTCTTCGGGGTATGGCGGAGGTACCGCCAATATGGAATATCAAGCTTTGACGGGTTTAAGTCTGTCTATTTTTGATGATTCCCTCATTATCCCGTTCCAACAGCTTGTGCCTAATCAGAAGAACCCTTATGCCTTCAACCAAATCTGGAACAATCGATATGGCGCTGACGGCTCTGACGCAGTTCATCCGTATTACCAAAGCATGTATCTGAGAAACGTTGACTACAAGAAATTTGGCTTTTCTCACCTACGCACTCTTGATAGCACTCCCTCAATCAAGCACAAAGACACAATCGACTACTCTCCATACGTCAGTGATGAAGAGGCATACAAAAATATTATTGATTTAATCGAAAAGCAAAAGCACCCACAGTTTTTGCAATTATCCACCATGCAAAATCATATGCCTTACACCAATTGGTACATCGATAATGAATTTGTAGGCGCAGATACTTCCACAGGATTGTCTGCGGACGAATATCAAAATCTCGAAACCTATACTAAAGGACTAAACCTCACCGATCAGGCAACCGCTTCGTTCTTAGACGAACTCAACCAAATTGACAAGCCAATTACTGTGATTTTCTATGGCGATCACCTGCCTAGTATCTATTCGACAGCTGATCAGGATACTGAAAATCACGTCGCTCTACATGAAACCGACTACTTTATATGGTCAAACAGTGCATCAGCATCAAGTGGAACGAAACTCGATGCCTCTAATACAGCCTTCACGTCGCCAAATTACTTCATGTCATTAGCAGCCAACCATATGAATGCGAAAGTATCTCCTTATCTTGCATTACTTACACAATTGTTGGAACAAATTCCCGCAGCAAGTCGCATCGCAACAGAAACAGGCGGAATCAGTTCAGGGGACACAACGTATCTGGACATGTCAGGCAATCAGATCTCGAAGAAATCACTGAGTAAGGACGCAAAACAACTACTTCGTGACTATGAATTGGTTCAATATGATATGACCGCAGGCAAAGGGTATCTAAACAACACCGATTTCACCAAAGTCCAATAACCTTGTACGATAGAAACGTACGACTAACCCATGCGTCAAGGATGCACTTCATGACCGGTATAAGACCGTTGGTCTCAATTATTGTTCCCGTGTATAACGCAGAAAAATATCTGCCATACTGTATCGATTCAATTCTGGCTCAGTCATACCAAACCTTGGAAATCATCCTCGTCGATGATGGCGCTACGGATAAGTCGCCACAAATTTGCGACAGTTATGCAGCTCTGGACTCTCGTGTTCATGTCATTCATCAAGAAAATGGTGGCATCGCTAAAGCTCAGAACGCTGGCCTCGATGCCGCACACGGTGAATATGTCGCTTTTGCGGACAACGATGACATTTTGGATTGTCATAACATTGAATTCCTTCTGCATGCTCTCCTAAGCAGCGGCTCTGACATGTCTAAGGCTCGGTGGCAACAGTTTGGCATCTCACAGCTCGATAAGGTCAAATCAGTTGCAGCAGTAGGCGCAACGGCACCTAACAAAGTAACTGCATTCAAAAACCCACTTCGGTCGTATCAAACTGTTTTCTGCAAGAGTCTTCGTCTCATCGGTGACATACTCAAAAAAAATACCGAAGCTCGTTACTTCAACGAGGCGAACTGGTGCCGCTTATACAAACGAGAATTGTGGGACGGCATTCGTTTCCCCGAAGGCATGTATGCCCAAGATGTCATGGTAGCCGGCAAGTTATACTCCCGCATGCATAAAGTTGTGGACATCGATTGTACTTTGTACTACTGGCTCCAGTCCCCTGGATCCGTCACTCACAGCAAGCGCAATTACAGTTTTTACCAGGACAATCTCAACGCGGGGCTGTCAAATTTCGAGCATGCTCTCAGCCAAGGCGTGCTTCCAGCCCGCAGCTACTACACCATGATCGGATCACTAAACGAGGCAGCCTCCGCCCCCGATTTAAGCTCAAATAGAAGCACTTATGAGCGTAGCAAGAACGAGGCTCAATCTCTTATTAGGAAGCTGTCTCTTTCGCAAAAAACAATTTGTGTAATTCTGCGTCATATGCGGTTAGTTGAAAAGGCTGTGTACGACCGCAAAATTAAAAACATGCAGTAGCTTGCTTCCCAAAGCAATCCAACGTTATATGTGGCATGTGCATAGGGTGTAGATTTTAAACAGCCTAAAGTTTCAGCTATCCCTTTTGATAGAGTGGAGAGACTATGAGTGACTTAATTCGGCGTTTCAAGGCTAAGTACCGATATTCAATAGTGGTATTTAAAGAATTAGTGAAGACTGACTTCCAGCTAAGATATCAAGGATCTTTTCTAGGCGTACTTTGGTCTGTCTTAAAACCGTTGATGCTTTTTGCCGTCATGTACATGGTTTTCGTCCGATTCCTACGTTTTTCGGACGGTACTCCTACATTTGCGATTTCACTTCTGTGCGGTACATGCTTGTGGTCATTCTTTTCTGAAGCGACCACTATGGGAATGCAGTCAATAGTTAATCGTGGCGATTTACTTCGCAAGGTTCATTTCCCGAGCTATATCATCGTTGCCGCAACAACCATGGGATCTATGATTTCCCTTGGAATAAACTTGCTTGTGGTTGTCATCTTCGGTTTCTTCTCGCACGCCCATTACACATGGTATATGCTGCTAGTTCCTCTGAACGTACTGCAGCTTTATGCGCTGGCCCTCGCCATTTCGTTGCTTCTCGGCACGTTGTATGTATATTTTCGAGATGTGTCCCATATATGGGATGTCGTTTTACAAGCAATGTTTTATGCGATTCCTGTAATTTATCCACTTTCTATGGTTTCGCAGTACTTCCCCGCTGTGTCCAAAATTATGTTACTCAATCCAATAGCGCAGACCATCATGGATGTCCGTCACAATCTGTTATCTCCAGAGGACATTCCAACTGTATGGACATGGGTGGGTGACCCCATTCTTTCCCTTATCCCGTATGCTCTGACGGCATTATTGCTCTGGCTTGGTGTACATGTTTTCCGAAAGAATAGCAGCAAATTCGCGGAGGTACTCTAGTGACTACAGTTGAAACCCCGATTGTCCTGTCGAACGATGAAGAGAATCCCCTCGCGCTATCTGTTTCTCACGTTGCAAAATCGTTCCGTCTGCCGACAGAACAGGCAAGTGGCCTAAAACAAGCCTTCCTGAACTGGACCAAAGGCATCAAAGGATACCGTGAACAGCAAGTGCTGCGCGATATTTCTTTCGAAGTACGAAAAGGTGATTTCTTTGGTATCGTCGGACGAAACGGCTCTGGAAAATCAACCCTCCTCAAGATTATTTCAGGTATCTATACACCCGAAAAAGGCAACGTTGTGATAAATGGAACTCTAGTCCCGTTTATCGAATTAGGTGTCGGTTTTAATCCAGAATTAACGGGTAGAGAAAATGTGTACCTCAATGGCGCACTCCTCGGTTTCTCTCGCGACCAAGTCGACGCAATGTATGACGATATCGTTGAATTTGCTGAGCTTGGTGAATTCATGGATCAGAAACTTAAAAACTATTCTAGCGGCATGCAGGTGCGTCTTGCTTTCTCTGTGGCTATCAAAGCGCGCGGAGACATTCTAGTTCTAGATGAAGTACTTGCGGTTGGAGACGAGGCTTTCCAGAAGAAGTGCGATAGGTTCTTTAAGCAGGTCAAAACCGATCCAAGCAAGACAGTTATACTTGTCACGCATAGCATGGATGCCGTCAAGAAGTATTGCAATAAGGCAATTCTCATTAAAGACGGTGAAATTATTGCCTCTGGTGACCCACATAATGTCGCAGATCAGTATTCGCTCGAGAATGCACATGAACTCAACTATTACAAGACAAAGAACGACTCGAGCAAGGAGCTTCGCTATCCCAATGGTCTGAACCAGCGCGTTCCCGTGCTTCGAATAACTCCTGTCAGCCCTAAAATCGTCGATGGGGAATCTCCCTTTGTTTTTGACGTTGAATATGAATACGCCATTAGTGATCGACAGGGATATCTGGGGCTAATTCTGCAAGATGCACGACGCGGTGGCCAAATTTATGACGTCGATACTCAAAGCGAATATTTCGGTCTCCCAATTGAAAAAGGGCACCATAAAGTCCGGTTTTCCATTCCAATGGAGCAATTCAATAACGGGGAGTTCCGCATTTTCGCCACCATCCGTTCTGAGTCAGAGGAATCAGAACGGCCAGATTACGTCGCTTTCACCAACGATGATTTCTGCTGCTATTTTGCAGTGCGCAATGATAGAAACAGCGAAAACGGTATCCTCAGTGACCGCGCGTTGACTTTTAATCGCATCGACTAGTCAAGTTTTACGAGAAGGACGACTTTCAAAAAATTGACAGGTCTTTAGAAAGCGACAGCGAGTCATTGCTGTAAGTAATTATGACCAGATAAATAACTGCAGCAACCTGTCCAGGTCGTGATACGTATTATCAATACACACAGAGAGAGCAAACTACTATGAAAATTCAAGATGAGTCATCGGTAAAACGTCTTGGGATTTTCTTCTTCTACGATGCAGAAGGCGTGGTAGATGACTACATCCCTACATTGCTGAATGGTTTCAGACCCTATCTTTCTGAAATGACTATCGTCTGCAATGGAAAATTGAACGAGGCAGGAGAAAAAATTCTTTCCTCGTATACAAATAACCTGATTGTTCGCCCAAATGAGGGCTTCGATGTTTGGGCTTATAAAACTGCAATGGAATCTTACGGTTGGGAAAAACTCGTATCTTTCGATGAAGTTGTGCTGTTCAACGCCACCATCATGGGTCCTGTCTATCCGTTCTCTGAAATGTTTGAGACGATGGATCAGCGTGATTTGGACTTCTGGGGTATCACAAAGTTCCATAAAGTTCCACAGGACCCATTCGGGCGCAGTCCCTTTGGATATCTACCAGAGCATATTCAATCCCACTTCCACGCATACCGTCGAAGCCTGATTGAGAGCAAGTCATTCCAAGACTATTGGGACAATATGCCTCCTATTAAAAGCTACTATGATTCTGTTGGCCTCCATGAGTCATTGTTTACTAAACGTTTTGCTGACAAGGGATTTAAGTGGGACACCTACGTCAATACGGATGATTTAGAAGGCTTTACATACGGACCGATTACTTTTGCCGCGAAGACACTAGTCGCAGAAAAGCGTTGCCCTATTTTCAAACGTCGCTCATTCTTCCATGACTACATGGATACCATGAATCAGTCCGTAGGCAATGCCGCGTTGGACTTGTTTGAATTCCTACGTGATCATACTGACTTTGATGTTGATCTCATTTGGCAAAATGCACTGAGAACCATGAATCTCGCAGATCTTGTCAAAAACCTGCATCTTGATTTTGTTCTTCCCACAAATACTATCGCTCCCATTCCGACTAATAAGCGTATTGCTCTTATCATGCATTTGTACTATATGGATTTGCTCGATAAGACTCTGGAATACGCTAAATCCATGCCGGAAGGTTGCGATTTCATTTTCACCGTTGGCTCTGAGGAGAACGCTACGATTGTGCGAGAGCGTTGCAAAGATCTGCCCTATAACGTTGATGTGCGTGTTATTCAGAATCGCGGACGTGACGTCAGCGCATTATTGGTTGGAGCAGGCAAAGACTGCCTTCAATACGATTACGTATGCTTCGCACATGACAAAAAAGTTACCCAACTTTCTCCATACAGCATAGGTGATGGCTTCGCTTATAAGTGCTTCGAGAATGTATTAGGAAGTAAGGCTCTGGTCAGCAATATAATCAATCATTTCGAGAATGATCCGCATGCTGGCGTTCTTGCACCTGCGCCGCCGAACCATGCTGATTACTTTGGTAATTTCGCCAGTCTTTGGGGACCAAATTACGAAGGTACCAAAAAAATGCTTGAAAAAACACTACGGGTTAAGGTTCCACTGGATAAGGATAAAGAACCTATTGCTCCCATGGGAACGATGTTCTGGTTCCGTCCAAAAGCTTTGCAACAGTTCTTCGACATCGACTGGAAGTATGAGGACTTCCCTCCTGAGCCGAATAAAATCGACGGTTCCATGCTTCATTTTGTTGAACGAGCTTACGGTTATGTTCCTCAAGCTAACGGCTACTACACAGGCTATATCTATTCTGACCGTTTTGCGCGTATCGAGATCACTAACCTCTCTTATGATATCCAAAAGCTAGCCAATTGTGCCGCTCCCTATCTTGATGCGACTTTACTTGGAACTTGTACAAATGTACCCCGTGGCTTCTCTTTAAGAGCTGCCATTCTTCTATGGTTCAAGCGTATGCTGGTAAAAGTGCCCTTTGCCTATCATTGCGGTGCAAAATTCATGAACTTGTATAGACATATCCGTCACCCGCGCACATACAAAACCCGATATGGAAACGCCAACAGCCATCTGAAGAAAGACCGTACATGACAGACAATAGTCTCACCGCTAAGAAAGCTGAGGACGTAGCCCAGCAGAGCAAGAAAAAACGTCCACGACTTTTCTATTTGGATTTGGTGCGTGCGCTAGCTGCAATCCTTATTGTTATCACGCATTTCAACAATCCTTATATGCTCGGCCATCCAGTTTTCATGTATGAACCATTTGGCATTTATGTAGGCAGTCTAGGTGTATCGCTGTTCCTCATCATTTCAGGAGCAGCGCTTATGTACACATATGGCGAATCCGACAAACTAGACTGCAGGCATTTCTATTACAAGCGCTTCATTGGAATCTATCCAATGTTCTGGATTGCATTTATCCTTGCGAATGCTTTTCTCTTCCTTCGTAACGGAGGACACGTACTTGCTTCCGCACCGAAATGGTCATTAATCTTTTCGGTACTTGGCATCGATGGCATGGTCGCGAACACCTCGTTCCCGACTTTTTATACGCTAGGTGAATGGTTTTTAGGGTTCATCCTCATCTATTATGCGCTATTCCCTCTGTTGCGCTGTGGAGTTAAGAAGCACCCGATTATAACAGTCATTATCGCTCTTGCACTTTATGCAGTTACTTTGATCCTTCAGCCAACAATATTTGGTTTGCCTTCGGATCTGCTCATGACTACGCGACTGCCAGAATTACTGTTTGGCATGTATTTCATCCAGTACATACAAAAAGTACCAACGGTCGCAGGAGCTGGAGCTCTTCTAGTGCTTATCATACAAGAGCTTCATCCTTTGCTAAAAGGTTCTTTTGCCGTGACTGTAGTAGGAATCGGTGCATTCCTAGTCATCGTTTATGCAGCAAAATGGCTTGATGTGCAACCCGTACGTGTACCAGTAAAGTCCATCGCGAAATACTCGTATCCAATTTTCCTGGTACATCACGTCTTGATTGCCCAAGTCTTCACAATCGTTGATTGCACCGCTCTGTCACCTTTTGACGGATATCTACTTTTCTTTGCAGATTTCTTAATAATCATGGCATTAGCAGTTGGACTCTTTAAACTTGAGAAAGCGACAGTCCAATACGTGCGTTCGATGTTCGCAACAGGAAACAGAAGATGACTTTATTCTAAATTGTCCTCGTCTGTTTCCTTGATTATATATATAGGCCTATGTTTTACTTCAGTGTAGGTTTTGGCCAGATATTCTCCCACGATGCCGATGCAAAAAAGTTGCAACCCACCGATCAGGAGAATAATGCTAATCATGCTTGGCCATCCTGCAACAGGATCGCCAAAGAGTAATGCCCTCAGGACAACAATAATGATGCCTATGAATGCAGCATCACAGCAGAAAACACCTAAAAATGAAGCAAAGGCAAGAGGAACCGTTGAAAAACCTGCAATACCCTCAATGGAATATCTAAACAATGACCAGAAATTCCATTTGGTCTTTCCAGCGACTCGTTCTATATTCTTATAGGAAATCCAATGAGTCTTAAAGCCAACCCACGAAAAAATACCCTTAGAAAAACGATTATATTCAGTTAAATCAAGAATAGCATCAACAAATTTTCTTGTCATAAAACGGAAATCTCGAGCACCGTCCATAATCTCCGTACCAGACAATTTATTAATGATTTTATAGAATAATTTAGCAAAAAGACTGCGGACTAAAGGCTCGCCCTTACGTGTTTCTCTGCGCGTAGCGACACAATCGTATTCTTTATTTTCTATAAGGAATCTCAACATTTCAGGCATAAGAGACGGAGGATCCTGCAGATCCGCATCCAATGTTGCTACATAATCGCCTTCAGCATTTTTCAAGCCAGCATACAAGCCAGCTTCCTTACCGAAATTACGGGAGAAAGAGATAAACCGAACACGATCATCCTTCTTCCGCAATTTTCGGAGTTCCTTGACAGTTCCATCGGATGAGCCATCATCGATAAAGATAAACTCAGCCTCGGCTTGATATTCTTTACGCAGAATATCGGAGACATGACAAGCTTCTTTATAAAAAATCGGCAACGACTCTTCTTCGTTGTAGCAGGGAACAACAAAACTGACAAGCATCACGCATAATCCTTATTAATACTTTTAACCCGGAACATGGCCACATGAATAAGTCAAAAATTGACTATTACAAAATCATCCTTCTGTACAACACTCCCTTTAGCTGGCCAATGAGGCATCGAACGTCCCACCTCCGTCGCTTTTTCAATCTGCTCGGTAGAAGCTTGTGCAAAATTTGTTCCCGTAATATTTAAGAAATTCGTCTTAACAAACGTTCCTTGTTCGGGGGAAACGGTCACTTCAAACAAAGATCGTCCCACCAAACCCAACTGGTCCGAGGTATAGCAGTCTTTATTACAAGCGGACTTATGATAATTCAGGAATACTAGAGACACCTCAGACTGATCGTCGATATTCAGCTCATCGATTCGCGTTCTAATCTCCTGCGCCAGTTCCATATCCTGCTGATGATTGGTGGCTTCCGTATAAAAGATACGATTCACGATGAGTGCTTGACTCCATCCAATTGCCAGCACCGAGAAGATCGCAAGCCACTTTACACAACGTTCCTTAGTGAATGAAACAGATGCCCATACCGCCAAGAAAGATAACACAAATGAGAATGCCAACGGATACGACATCTCAGTCCGAGTGGAAGGATTGCCTCCTAAAACAACGCTCATCATCATCGGAGAGGCGCACACACACAATGCGACAATGAACATCAAAACATCAGCATGTTTTCGGGATACAGCAATCCCCATCACTGCCAAGAAAATACCCAGCACAATTGGGAACGCAACGGAATAATATATCCCCTCTCCTGAATACAACGTCACAGCATGGCTCAAAATAGCATGCGCAATTTCGTGAATAGATCCCTTACCCCAACTTGATTGATCGCTAATGTATGCGTTTGTCGTCACATGATACATCTTCATTGCAGCAGCATTAGCGACTTTGTAGAAAGCATAAGCAAAAACAAAAATACCAGCAGCGACAAAAATGAAAACAAAACGACGTAATAAATCATGCTCACGGTCATCCCAAAAAAGCACGAGAAAAACCATGGCAACCCCAGTGATAAACACAGTTACCATCGCCAAGTACAAGGTAAATGCAGCAAAAGCCGTCAGACACGACAATACTGCAACCCACCATTTTTTGCTAAACCAACTGTTTAGCAGCAGCATCAAGGAACATGCTACAAGTCCCAGTGCGATGCCAATCTCTGCCCCTGTTAGAGTAAAACCTACCATCTCCGCCAAAATAGGCGATGCGACAAATGGCACTGTAAAGAAAGCCGGATGGAACTTGCCTTTAAGATTTGAGGCCCCCGCAAGCAAGTAGGCCCATAACAGCGCTGCCAGTAGAAGACACATGGCCGTCAAAAAAGAAGCAACCGCATTGTTATACCAATACAGTCCCAATACCTTCTTTAAAGCGAGAAGGCCGAAACGCTCAAGCCCTACCCAAGACCTATACAGATTCTCCGGCACCTGCATCATGGCCTCCGTGTCGATGGAATACGAGTTACCAAACATCTTCAATTCGTATCCCATAAACAGGAAAAACACACTCAGCACCATGTCCCAAGGATTTCCTTGCAGGTACTTCATAAAACCTCTGAGAGAATATTTGTCTCTCAGAGGAATGGAAGGTCTCTTCACTTCAGAAACGCTGACCGTCTCTGAATCTTCAATACTAGAAGTTTCGACACTTATAGCTTCAACACTTGCCATTATTATTTTAGCTAGTTCCAATCACACCTATTGCGGTTCAGTTACCTAGAATCTGCCGAATTTTAGTCGCGTCGCCCCACACACCCGGAGAGTCATACGGTCGATCCGGGAATGCGCCGTACTCAAGCTTAATGTTGAGGCCATTCTCCTTGATGTAACGTTCCACTCGTTCAGCCAAAGTAAGTGGCTCACCTGTGCAGCAATTGATAATCCCGTTAACCTGATCCTGAGAAACAACAGCACTAATCTGACGTGCAAGCTCATCCACATCAATGAAATCGTACTTGTTCTTTCCTGTAGTAAACGGGAATGTTGGCTTACCCTCATTAGCAGCCTGAAGCAGTTTTGAAAAAATGGAACTTCCATGTGCATCGTCGCCGACAATATAATACGCACGAATCCACTGAACCGTCGCATCTTTTTCCTTAGCAAGCATTAGAGTCGCCTCTCGGAGAGCGTTCTTAGCGATGCCATACATAGATGCCGGATGGCAGGGAGTACTTTCATCAATGGCGCCCTCCCAGTAGCCGACTTCGTGCATCGTGCCCATGACCGCAATCTGCTTTAGCCCCGCATCCAGCATGGTCTTAATGAACCTGTAGTGGCTGGAAAGATCTCCCATATGATTGTCTGAATTGTGCTTAAAACCGTCACGCCAAGCCATGTGCAAGCACACATCAGGAGAACCAAGTTCCTCAAACAGCGAATCATTTGGTCCAAAAATGTTTGCCTGAATCTTTGTTGCCCTGTCGTCAATACCATCAACTCGGAGGTCAGAAGCTACAACTTCCAGTCCGGAATCCAATAATGCCTTCACCACATGGCGGCCGATGTATCCGCCAGCACCCGTAACCAAAATTTTCTTAGCCATAAACACCGAGTTTACCAGCAGCAGTTCCCCTACACCAAGGCGTGAAAAGACCCAACGGAAATTTCACGTTTCACTCGGCTTTCGTACGTGTTGGCAGCTACTATTAAGTGTATGGCTGAAGAGACGTTTACTCCTAAGAACATCATCGTGACCGGTGGCTGTGGTTTCATCGGGTCGAATTTCGTGCATTATGTGGTCGACAACCATCCGCATGTGCACGTGACCGTGTTGGACGCTTTGACCTACGCGGGCAACATCGAGAACATCGCGGGCCTTCCCGAGGATCGTGTCGAGTTCGTACACGGCAACATCTGCGACGCGGAACTGCTCGACAGGATTGTGCCGGGCCACGACGCGATCGTGCATTATGCGGCCGAGTCCCACAACGACAATTCGATCGCGGATCCGGAACCGTTCCTGAAGACGAACGTAGAGGGCACGTTCCGCCTGCTCGAGGCCGTGCGCAAGTACGGCATCCGCTACCACCACGTGAGCACGGACGAGGTGTATGGCGACCTCGCTTTGGATGATCCGGCCAAGTTCACGGAGTCCACCCCGTACCATCCGTCCAGCCCGTACTCGAGCACGAAGGCCGCGTCCGACATGCTGGTGCGCGCGTGGACCCGCACGTACGGCCTGAGGACCACTATTTCCAACTGCTCGAACAACTACGGCCCGTACCAGCATGTGGAGAAGTTCATCCCCCGCCAGATCACGAACATCCTCGAGGGCGAGAGGCCGAAGCTGTACGGCAAGGGCGAGAACGTACGCGACTGGATCCACACCGAGGACCATTCCAGCGGCGTGTGGACGATCCTGACCAAGGGAAGGATCGGCGAGACCTACCTGATCGGCGCGAACGGCGAGAGGAACAACATCACCGTGCTTCGCATGATTCTGAAGATGATGGGACAGAGCGAGGACGCGTTCGACTGGGTGAAGGACCGTCCGGGCCACGACCGTCGATACGCGATCGATTCCACGAAACTGCGGACCGAGTTGGGTTGGACGCCCACGCACACGGACTTCGAGTCCGGCCTGAAACAGACCATCGACTGGTACACGGACAACCGCTCCTGGTGGGAGCCGGCCAAGGCCGCCACTGAAGCCAGGTACAAGCAGCAGGGCCAGTAAGACACATACGAGAACGGTCACACCCCAAAGGGCGTGGTCCCATGATGATTCCCATCTACGGCAAAGGATTTACGAGGGTATGGATTTCGAGAAGGATTTGAGGGTCGAGGAGACGAACGTTCCGGGACTGCTGGTGTTCGACCTGCCGGTGCACGGCGACAACCGTGGCTGGTTCAAGGAGAACTGGCAGCGGGCGAAGATGACCGAGCTCGGCCTGCCGGATTTCGGTCCGGTGCAGAACAACATCAGCTTCAATGCGAAGAAGGGCGTGACGCGAGGCATCCACGCGGAACCGTGGGACAAGTACATCTCGATCGCCACGGGCTCCGTGTTCGGCGCGTGGGTGGACCTGCGTCCGGGCGAATCCTTCGGCCAGGTGTACACGACCGTATTGGATCCATCGAAGGCGATCTATGTGCCGCGTGGCGTGGGCAACAGCTTCCAGGCTTTGGAGGACGGCACCGCGTACACGTATCTCGTGAACGCGCATTGGAGCCTCGAGCAGAAGAAGACCTACACCTTCGTGAACCTCGCGGACCCGGAGCTGAACATCCAGTGGCCGATCCCGCTGGAGGAGTCCGAACGCAGCGAGGCCGACCTGAAGCACCCGATGCTGAGGGACGCGAAGCCGATGGCGCCTAAGCGCACAATGGTTTTTGGATGCAACGGCAAACTCGGCAAGGCAATCAGGCAATATGCCGAAGATCATCATCTCGAAGGTTTTGAATATCACGACACAGACACCTTCGACATCTCCGATGCGCATGCTTTTGAAAATGTGGATTGGGATTTGTACGGCACCATTATTAATGCCGCAGCTTTCACTGCCGTCGATGCTGCCGAAACAGCAGAGGGACGAAAAGCGGCATGGTTGACAAATGTTCAAGGCGTAAAGAACCTTGCTAAAGTCGCTACAGATCACAAAATCACCTTGGTTCATATTTCCAGTGATTACGTATTCGATGGCGAACTTGAATTCCACAAAGAAGACGAAGGCTTCGCGCCACTGGGAGTCTACGGACAGACCAAGGCCGCGGGTGATGCACTTGTGGAAAATGTCCCTCAGCATTATCTCTTGCGTTCTAGCTGGGTTATCGGTGAAGGACGCAACTTTGTAACCCGCATGCTAGGTCTTGCGCAATCAGGCGAACCTGCAGAAGCGCCACGAGATCAATTCGGGCGTTTGACTTTCACCTTTGATATGGCAAATGCTATTTTCCATCTCCTGACGACCCATGCTGAATACGGTACTTATAACATGACTGGATCCGGCAAAGTTGCTAGCTGGTACGATATCGCAAAGATTGTTTACGAGACCGCAGAAGCTGATATATCTGCGCTTAAGGCAAATTCCGTCGAAGAATATGTTCAGAACACTCACGGTGCACTTCGCCCACGCAATTGTTCTCTGGATCTAAGCAAATTGGAATCCACCGGATATGCACCGGTTGACTGGGAAGAGGCTCTCCACGACTACCTCCAGAAGGAGATTGCAAAATGAAAGGCATCATTCTTGCTGGAGGATCCGGCACGAGGCTTTATCCTCTAACAACCGTCACTTCAAAGCAGCTTCTACCGGTTTATGACAAGCCGATGATCTATTACCCGCTCAGCGTGTTGATGATGGCTGGAATTCGTGACATTTTGATCATCAGCACTCCGAAAGATCTACCGAACTTTGAACGACTTTTGGGAGACGGTAGCCAGTATGGAGTCAATTTCAGTTACAAGGTTCAGCCGTCTCCGGATGGTCTGGCACAAGCTTTCATCATCGGAGAAGATTTTATCGGAGGCGAACCCTGCGCACTTGTTCTTGGAGATAATATCTTCTATGGAAATGGTCTTGGCAAAACCTTGAGAAGAGCCGCCTCCGTCAAACACGGCGCTACTGTTTTCGGGTATTACGTTGATGATCCTGAACGTTACGGTGTTGTCGAGTTCGACAGTAACCATAAAGCGATATCGATAGTAGAAAAGCCCGAACATCCTGCTAGCAATTATGCTGTTACGGGTCTTTATTTTTACGATGCACGAGTCAGCGAGTTCGCCAAGCAGGTAAAGCCTTCTCCTCGCGGAGAACTCGAAATTACTGATTTGAACAAGATGTATCTAGAAGATAATAGCTTAAACGTCCAAACCTTGGGACGAGGCTATGCTTGGCTTGATACGGGAACAATGGATTCTCTGTTTGAAGCTGGAGAATTCGTGCGAACAATTCAGCATGCTCAGGGTCTTCCGATTGCAGTCGCAGAAGAAATCGCATTTGAAAATGGCTGGATCTCAGCAGAGCAACTTATGGAAGCTGCAATAAAGTATGGGAAATCCCCATATGGAAAGCATCTTAAAGATGTCGCAGATCATAAAATTATATCCCGTCCAAACGATGATCCACAAATAACTGAATAATAAAAAATAGATCGCTGTTTCACGAAGCTCATGAAACAGCGATCTATTTTTATCAGCCTAATAACTAGCCCAATGAGTCGTCAAACTCCAAAGGCATAGGTCTTAGTCTCTACTAACTTCCCATTTGACGTATACAACTCAAAGTGAGTCCAATATATCCCTTTACTAGGTTTTTCCCAAACAGCCCACTGACCGTTAAAACCGGCGACCCATTGTTGCTTGTTTACGTCGTATATCTTAATCTTGTAACGTCCTTGAGCATTATCAGAGGATACTCCCAGCAAAACATCTTTTGACTGCCATCCCGCGTAAGTAGCATTAATCCGCTTGCTGCCCGGAACATATGCAAATGCGATGGTCTTTTCACCAACACTTGTCTTGGAAGCCGCATCGCGCACTTCAAGATGCAACCAATATGTTCCAACATCATCAGACCAACCGGCCCAATTTGCACTATTCCAATTGGCGATGGTCTTCCATTTGCCCGTATTAACATTGTACGACTGCCACTTGTATTCAAGATCAGTGTACGGAGCATTCACAGATGCTCCAACTGCGATATCTTCATCTCTTACGACCCATAGCAGATTAATTAAGGATTCATACTCCTTATTCCCGAACGCATTCATGTCCACATTGCCGCTGATGCCGTCCACCTTGCCGGTGCTGGTGTACTGCCATCCGCGACTGTTGGTCGGGAACGAGTCGAATCCCATGCGAGCGCCGTACTGCGCCACCCACGTGGTTTTGGCGTAAATGTCGGCATGTTTCAGCGGTCCTTGCAGGTAGCTGGTGTACGAGTAAACGCCTAGATTCTTGTATCCGGCGGACTGTAGTGCGCTGTACCAGTTGTTGACGATATTGTTGTACACGTTCGGGTCGGTGGGCGGCTGATGCCCCTCCCAGGTCCACTTTTCCAGGTCGTAGTACACGGGGTACGCCAAGTCGCTCGGATTCACACCGAATTGCTTGAGTTTGGCGACCACGTCGGCACCTTCTTCTTTGGCGAGCGCCGGAGTGTCCGCGTAGGAATACCAGTAGATGCCGAACGGGATGCCAAGTCTCTTGCATTCGGAAATGTTACGTTGCGCTTTCTTGTCGGCATTGTTGCCTTCGCCGTAGCCGAGGCGGATGATCGCGCCTTCCACGCCGTCGGCTTTCGCTTTGGCCCAATCGATGTCGCCTTGCCATCCGGAAACGTCGATCACGCCTTTGGCTTGCTGCACGAACAGGTTGTTCTGGTAGTCGAAAAAAGCTTTCGAATTGTTGTAGGTGCCCCAGTGCGCGCCGTATTCATTGCTTTCGAATTTGGAGAGCTGTACGTTCGCGTCGGCTACAGCATTTTTGACATCTTCCGCACTTACCGGAATGAAGGATTCGCCGTTGGTTTTGGCGAGCGGATCCGGCTGCTGATCCTTCGTGCCGACCAATGTTGGATCGGTCACGATTTCGCCAGTTTCGATGTTCTTGACCTCACCTTCGGGGGTGACAGCCAGGTCTTCCGAAACCACGGTGGCATCGTCGGAAATCTCGTCACTGACGTTATCCGGAAGTTTCGCATTCGGATTGTCGGGCATGCTGTCTTGCGATTGCTGGTCGCCCGTCTGATCATCCGACTGATCGTCAGACTGCATAACAACACCATTATCTGCAGTAACGGAACCGCTTTGCGCAACAGCATCCTCAATCGCAATATCCTGCAATGCGTAAGCCGGCGCAACCGCAACGGAAGCAGTCAACGCAACCGCAGACAGCGCAGTCGCAATCTTCACAACATGATGTGGCGAAACCATTCGTCAGCCTCTCTTGAATACAGTCATCAACCCCAAATATTCGGCGCAAACGCCCTAACCGCCAACTCTAACCGCACCCCGCAACCCCGTCCATCCCCAACTCCAAAATCATTCCAATCCCCACATCTCACGCATTACACACTGATAAGAATCGGCTAGCTCGTTAGGGGCACCGATATGGCATCATCCATTTCCTTATCTCCTTTCCAGCATTCTCGCTGACCTTCCCATCACGCTTCGTAGAGGGACCATTTCCAGGAGGGGAGTACGTGGATCGTGCCAGTGGAATCGGGAAGTTCGATGGTTTCTCCCTCGTTAAGCGTGAGAATCAGGCCGGAGTCAACGTTGGTACGTTGCATAACCGCTTGCAGAGAGCCGATTTCTCGTGCCCTGGTTTTCTCATTTCCCATATTGGCACACACTTGAATAAGCCCATACGGTTCCGTAGCAAGAGCATCGCTGATAAGAAAGTCAACTTTCTCCTGTTTGGACGTCGGCATAGTGTACGAAGTGATTGTTTCCGTACGCCTACCGGAAGTTCGTCTCTGCAATTCGCAGAAAATCGCAGTTTCCAGTCGTTTTCCAATATCTTGCTGGTTGGCGCGTGACACCGCGTAAACCATACCCTGATCGACGGCATACATTTTCGGCACCGCAGTACTACCCGGCTTGAGCATGGTGGAATGCTCCTCAAGCTGATACACCAGAAATGCCTGCTTGAACAGCTCGAGTAACGTATTCGCCTTATCCCAATAGATTTTCCAGCCGACCGCTCGCAACGTTTCCACAAGACCATTGGTAGACAGCTCGCAGGCCGTATTGCGCAGCAAAAACAGCGCTATCTGCGTGGCGAGAGTAATGTTTTCACGACCAAGACGCTCGGCAACGTCACGCGCAACCACGTCCCGCACGTAACCTTGGAGCGTTTCAATACGATCAGCTTCAACCATACGTTGCACTGCAGGGAAGCCGCCAATAGTTAGGTAATCGTTGTAGGCAGCTTCAAACCGGGTGACCTCTCGCGGCGAAAACACGGCATCGGCAAGAGTGCTGCCCGCTGTAGGCGTTTCGATTCCCCGAAAGTCGCAGAATTCACGGAAAGACAGTGGCGTCATGGCATGCGGATGCGATCTTCCTCGGAAATTCGTTGCGATTTCTTCGCTGGGCAGTTTCGAAGACGATCCAGTAATGACTAGCGTCACAGCTTCATGTTCGGCTATGCGCTGGCAGAATCCCTGCCAATTGGCGCATTCTTGCACTTCATCAAGGAAGAGGTAGCAGCCATGGTCACGAGAGTCGGGATATTGCCGCCAGTATTCCGTAACAATATCGTTGAGCACGGTGTCTTGCATTGGTTGCAGACGATCGTCAGCGAAGTTGAAATAGAAAATATCATTACGCGAGACGCCGTTTTGTAACAAATCATGAATTTTCTGGAAAAGATAGAACGTTTTGCCGCAACGTCGGATGCCAGTGATGATGTGCACAGCATTGAACACTGCCGGCTGCGGCAGCTCGCGTATGATTTCGATGCGGCGTGACGGCGTAGGAATGTCAAACTGCATGGACTCACGAACCAGCATGGCATACGATTCACATGGATTATCCGGCACCATAAGTTCTTCCTTTCGCCGTCCGTTGCGAAACACCCAACAATCCCAGCATAACACTTCTCAAAAATTTTAAGAAGTTTCCACCAACACTTCTCAAAATTTTTAAGAAGTTATCACAGACGAATAAAACTCCAGAGAGTACCTGAATGCATTAACGACTACAACACGAGTATGGGAAATCGGGGAAGGACGGGTATCGTACGCTGTATATTGGCATTTCAGGTGGACTCTCGGAACGTGATTCAATTGCCCTGAATCGGGAGCTGTCACCGGGGAGTACAGAATAGTAGGCAGATTCTGGAGGGGTTATGGCACGGCACGGCAAGAAGCCAAGCGAGGAAGGTACCTCGTCACACACACCGAGAACACTTGCCGGAAGCGCAACGACCAACACTTCTGCCGACAGCACTGACGCCGCTGCCAGCGGTATCGCAGTCAACAGCTCGACCGTCAGCAGCGCATTTGCCAGCGATGCCGATGGCAATACCGGGAATACGCTTGTCGGCAACGCTTCCGACGAAGTCGAAGCAACCGAAGTCGAAACCAACGCAACCAGTACCAACGCAACCAGTACCAACGCAACCGGAGAGCGCACAATCAGCAGCAGCAACACGGCTGAAACCAGCAACCGGCAATCACACGAATCCAGCGAATCCCGCCAGCCGCAAGACCTATTCGACGCGGCCATAGCGCAAGGCATCAGCGACGGCGACGCTTGGACGGACCAGCGCGTAAAGCACATCTACCGCCAGATCATCATCGCCGTAGTCGTCGTAGTCGTTGTTCTGGGCGCGGTCTTCGGATTCACAGGCGTGCGCGCATCGCAGCAAATGCGCGACCTGGCCGCACTCAACGACTGCAAGGAAGCCGTCACGGCCATGAACACCTCCTATTCCAAGGCGTTCCAGCTGAAGGCGAAGATCTCCGAAGCGTTCACCAGCTTCGACGGGTCCTACGATCTCGACAAGCTTGCCGAACTGCACCAGACGGAAGTTACCGCGCCGAAAACGCTGAGCTGCGCCGCCGACACTTCCGCTACCATCAGCAAAGCCAACGCCGCAAAAGCCGAGTACGACAAGCAGGCCAAGCAGTTCAAGCAGGCTTTGCAGAAGAGCGACGAATCCGCGGCCACCGATGGCGGTGACGGAACCGACAATAGCGCTGACGGAACGGCCGGCGACGACGGAACGGACGAAGCCACAGACACGGAGGGCGATGCTGGAGTTGCCGGCGACGCGGGCGCCACGGACGGCACCGTCGACCAATCCGGCGCAGCCGACGCGACCGACGCAACGCTGGACGATCAATTCCTCCAGTAAATCAACCGATCGCAACGCTGCCAACCAACCAGCCGATCAAGCCGGCCAATCAAGCCAACCAGGCCTGTCAACCAAGCCGGTCATTAGCCTCACCGTCTTTACGTTTCTCCCAACTCTTCCATACCCCTTTTCCGCATACCCAACGTTTCTTTTGATTTTAGAATCAAAAGAAAAGCAAAAGAGAGTCACATGGCAGGCAAAAGAAGAAACGTTGAAATTCCTCCATTTTCAAGACTTCACGGCTATAAAATGCAGTAACAAGTCAAAAGAAAAGTGCAAGACTAGGGAAAGACCAAACGAACGGAAAGGAGGCTCTCATGAGCTGGACAGCGGCAAATGGGCGAGAGATCACCGATGAGATGATCGATCGTTGGCTCAACTCCTACGAACAAGGCGAATTTCCTGAAGACGAACGAACAGTGGGTGGCGTGATTATGAGACGTCCACCGCTCTCGACCGATAAAAGTCCGGCCCATGGGACGCCATCATGGAGAGATGACAGAAATGGGCAGAGCCTGACGGATGACCATATTTGTGCGCATCGCAGCAAGATTGACTAGGCTTTAATGTGCTTGCTCCGTTAAACAAACGCTGCAAGCGTTGCATTGCGGACGCAGAAGGGGAGCCATCTTGAAGAAGAAACGACTGGCACGCGTGATTATTGCCGCGGTAGTGACCGCGGCAATTCTGGTGGCGATCATTGTTGGTTGTGGACCGAAATGGGGCGACGGTTCAGCAAACGTCAACGGCAGTAATTCCAATAGCAGCAACAGCGCATCAGATAATGTCTCCAGCAACGACAACGCCGCGCAATCCAACAACAATTATGCGACCCGCATCACCGCGAAACTCCCCTCCTACTATTTGGAGAACATGGTTTTCCAACGTGGGAAAACGCTGATAGTCAAAGGAACGGCCACCACTTCACAACGCGGAAAAGTTGTTGACCCAACGTAACTGATTACAACGATTTCCCAAGGAAAGAAATCAGCATCAGCACAAGCTAAAATTTCCAAAAATGGCGATTTCACCTGCACCTTACCTAAACAAAAAGCAAGTCTTAAACCATATTCATTAACGATTTTACACAACGAAACCACTTTGTTGACTCTGAAAAACGTGTATGTTGGCGACGTATTTATTGCTGCCGGACAGTCGAATATGGAATTGAATTATTCGCAATATTATGAGGGTTCAGGCAACTCCTACAATTTCGGCGGAGGTCTGATAACGACCGACGATCTGCCGAAACAGCTTTCCGACAACAACGTACACTTCGTTGCGAGCGCCAATTCCTCGAAAGGTACGGATTTTCCGTTACGCGACGTGAATGAGCAGGCTGGCACCTGGCTTGAGGCGACCGTCGATAATTCGCAGCATTTCAGTTATCTGGCGCAGCAGTTTGCCATGCAGCTTCGTGCCGCGCATCCGAACGTGCCGATCGGCATTATTCAAACCGCATGGGGTGGCACGCCGATTCGACGTCACGTGCAAGGCGGTGATATTTATACGAACCATATTGCGCCTTTGGAAGGGTTCCACGTGGCGGGCGTGCTGTGGTATCAGGGATGCAATGATTCCACGAACGAGGCGACCGCGCTGGCGTACGAGTCGCAGATGACGCTGCTGATCAACCAATATCGTGAAGTGTTCGATCAGGATGATCTGCCGTTCCTGTATGTGCAATTGGCACGCTGGCCTGGCTACCAGTACACGCAAAACGTGCGATTCGCGCAGTTGAACACGTTGAGCAATGCCGGATTACGCAATGCTTCCAACGTTGCAATGACGGTGTCGCTTGATACGGACAAGGGCACTTCAACGTTGATACATCCGCTTGGCAAAGATATTCTCGGCGCGCGCATGGCAGCGCAATATCTGGCGATGTCGGAAGGCAGGACCATTCCCAACGGGCCGCTTATCGCACATGCGAAGCATGCTTCCGATGGCACGATCGTATTGTCGTTCCAGAACGGCACCGCAACCGGTTTGCAGGCGGAAAAGCCCAATTATTCGAAGACTGCGAGCGCGACCGTGCCCGATTATGATGCGAATCCGGACGCGACTCCTTTGAATGGTATTTCCAACGTTGCAACGCCGACTTCCACGCCATTGCAAGGTTTTGAAATTGCCGACGATTCCGGAAAGTGGGTTTCGGCAACGGCAACGATTAAGGGTGATCAGATTGTGCTGAGTGCCGCCGATGGAAGCTCGAATTGCAACGCGGTAACTCAAGTGCGTTACTGGTGGAGTGGAAATCCGGTTATTTCCAGTCTGCTGTATAACGATCTCGGATTGCCTGCAAGTCCGTTTATTGCTGTTGTTGAGTAATACGGCAGATTGATAATCGGGCATTATCCGGCTGCGACGACTAATCGATAAAGCGGACTGTAATTAGGTTAGAATCAGGCCTGTTTCATCGAACTTAAGTCGAAAGCAATGTCGACGGTCAAAATCGACGATCAATCGACGTAGTGCGGGGCGCTGGACGCTATGCGGGGCGTTATGGAGCCGCTATTGCCGTTGCCGTCGGTACTACCGTCTGCATCGAAATCTTGCGATTTACGAAGCGAGCCGGCAGCCAGCGAACGTATGGATCGAACGGAACGGCCAATCTGCGCCTGTTTTTCCTGAGCATCCGACTGTATTGCGGGAATCGTGCCCGTCACAGGGCGAATGCGGCCGGTCGCAGTGGGAATGAAGCTTGGCGGCAACACCTGCGTGGTAACGGCACCCGGCGATGACACATGGTAGTGGGCCATCGAAGCCAGGGAATCGCGGGTATCGAGTTCACGCTGCATATCTAGCTCATCGTCGAACTCAGCCATCGCTGCCCTCCCTCTCTTCAAGCAATCTCTGCCGGTAATCTCTCCACTGGCAACGGTCATCGTTCCGAGCGTAACGCAAGGTAGCATACCGTTACGAACGAAATCAGCGATATGCGCAACTCCCCCACTGTTTCGCAACTTTTCCGTTGCACGTGCCGCAGCGAGCCACGCCAGCGAGCTATTGAAAACCCGCCGTTTTGGCATAAAAAAAGGCTTCCGAAATCATCCGGAAGCCCTACTGGCGGAGAATACGAGATTCGAACTCGTGAGGCTGTTACACCAACACGCTTTCCAAGCGTGCGCCATAGACCACTAGGCGAATTCTCCAATTATGCAACGTCTCACAGTGTCTATCCGCGAAACGCAACTTGATTAGAATACAACAGTTTCTTTCAAACCCCAAATCGGCGTGTCGCAACGTCCCAGATCGCCCACTCACTGGAGGAATCCGTACACGTGAGGACTTCCCCGCGTACCGAATTCTCCACCCTCTGGGACAATTCACCTGCCAACGCACCTCTCAGCGTCCCAGATCGCCCACTCACTGGAGGAATCAGCCCGCTGCCAAGACTCTCACAGTCCGAATTCCTCCAGTGGCTGGAACAATCAGTACGCCCATAGGCCTTCTACAGTCCGAAAACCTCCACCCACTGGAGGAAAACACCCGCGCACCGGCCTTTAAACGTCCTGAAACCTCCATCCACTGGAGGAATTGGTACGTTGGTATGCTTCCCAGCATCCGGATTCTCCCACCCACTGGAGGAATCTGCCCGCACATACACCCCCGAATTGTCCAGATTCTTCCAGCGAGTGGAGGGATCCGGACACGAGCTCACGTACCGTGAGCACAGCAGCTATCGTTTGGACGCGAAGGCACGCAGGTCGGCGAGCATGGCAGTGAACATCGGGCGGACCGGACCGAACTTATCAAGCAGCGATCCCGAAACCGGAGCACTAGCCGCTCCCAGCAACGCGCCAGGCAGCAACACCACGCCTGCGGCAAGCACAGACGTGCCGAATCTCAGTTGCGAAGCGTTCGGAATCATATAGCCGTAACCGATCGTCACAAACTGCAGCAGCACATACGCAAGCAAATGCCAACGGAATTTCACGCTCCGCAACACGGTCAGACGAACCAGCGGCGAGAACGCACGATGCGACACCCAAGCGAACACTAGCAAAGCGGCCATGGCAATCAGCAGCAGAACCACTGCAATCACACATTGCGTAGTCGCGGAAGTATCCCCATTACTCACTGCGGTAACGGCGGATCCGCCACGGTCGAGCGCAAACACGAAACAGACGAATCCGACTGCTAGGCAAAGCACATGCAGCGGATTGATATGCGCCTCTTCGGTAGGAGTGGCCTGATGAATCGTTTTAGGGCCGCACACCAGCGAAACAAACAGGAACGGCAGCAGAATCACGAAAATCCAACGCCACGGCATGAACGTGCCGACAAGACCGCCCACAGTCGGTCCGAGTGCCGGCGCCACGGCCACCACCATGCCTCCAACGCCCATCAGCATGCCGATTTTGCTTTTCGGAGACTGTTCAAGAATGATATTGAACATCAGCGGAAGCGCGATTCCAGTGCCCGCTCCCTGTAGTATTCGCGCGGTCATCAGCATAGGAAAGTTCAACGTGCAAGCTGCCATCAGGCAGCCGGTGATGCAGAGCACGATTGCGGTAAGGAAGATGGTACTCAACTTCAGTTTGCGCTTGAAATAGCTTGAGAGCGGCGTGACAAGCGCTACCGTAAGCAGATAGCCGGTCGTCAGCCATTGAACAGTGGACGTGTCGACGTGGAATTCCGCCATTAATCCAGGGAAAAGCACGTTGGTGAGGGTTTCCGTAAGGATGCCAATGAAGGCCATGATTCCAGTTGACAGAATGGCAAGAATAAGATTGATGGAGATGTTCTCGTCATCTTGCGTTGCCGTGTTATTGTTTCGCGCAATGGACTGTGACATGGATTTGCGGCCGTTCCCGGCCTTCCCTTTCTTGGCCCGGCTTTGCTGAGCCACCATTCCGTTATGCCGGGCAGTTTGCCGGAATGGCGATTATTTGCCCAGAAATACAAAAAGATCCTTGGGAGCGGAGCGCTCTACCAAGGATCTTCATATTATTAAGTTGAATGTTGTGGATTGGGAGCCTCCCGCGCTCCGCGGGAAACAAGAACCAAAAGACAAGAAAAGGGGTTCCCGGAGCGTCACGCTCGACGGGAACCCCGACGAAAGAATGCGGCGGCGTGCTACTCTCCCACACCCTCTCGAGTGCAGTACCATCGCCGCGACCAGGCCTTAGCTTCCGGGTTCGGAAAGGGACCGGGCGTCTCACCTGGGCCATGACCACCGCAAAACCAATATAACGGCCAACCCACCAGGGGATCGGCCGGCAGAACCGGAACCATGCCACACGACCGATTCCGATCGTGGCGGTCCGGGAACCGGACAACGGACGCGAGCAAAAACGCTTCACCGGTATCGTTTCCGTGACCACAAGAAACAGCATTCCTTGCCATCCAACGAAAGAAACCACCACAGGACGAGACCCGACCCAACAAGCGGGTCGGAAAGTGTGCCGCGTTCGCCCGTTAGTACCGGTCGGCTCCACCC
>NZ_JAHOMM010000006.1:0-122694 GCF_019131435.1 Bifidobacterium sp. MSK.13.1
TTTGTTTGTTCAATGGATAACATGCGGGCAATCCGCATTCACCATGAGCCATGTTATCTTCGCGAGCGCAACGGGCTTTCAATAGATAGGATCTGCTTCCAAGTTAGCAATTCGTCAGAATGCGTCCGCGCGCCTTTACGCACTCTCAGTACTCTCATGCACCTACATCTCAATTACATACTTTGTCGCTCATGCAGCATGTTCAATCGCCAAAGAATGTACAGCCTTTTATATCAGCGCCCATCCAAGGCTACGTTTACGTCCTGAAATACGGTGGACTTCTTTTCTATCTCATTGCTGCTACGAGTAGCAGCAACAGCTTCCAAGCCTCTTAGCAATGCTCAAATCCAGGGTCTCTTCCTTTTGCCAAGCCGCATAGGCATGTATAAATCAACATATCTGCCTTCTCTGAACTACACTGTTCCTAGAAAAGTTTCAACATTGAAAGGGGTAACCAATGGCGCGCAAAGGTGGGTTTCTGAAGGGGATCGTCGCATCGGCGGCGACCTATGCCGTCAAAACGGCGGTCGACATTGCGGCCAATCCGGAAAACATGCAGAAGGTGGCGCAGCTTGTCAGCGAGCAACAGGTAGGCAGCAAACTCAAGCAGGCCGCCGCGAACATGCATCTGCCGGCCGCGCTTAGCCCATCCGCAAGAGTCGCCAAGCAGCTTGACGCCATTGAGGAGACACTGGAGCAATACGCCGACCAATTTCCTGTAAACGCACCAGTCGAACGATGGAAGAGCACCCTGCAAAGCCTTCATCTTATGGACACCATGAACAGATCCACAACCGGCAGCGAGCATAAGATCCGCTTGGAAAAGCTTCAGACGCAAACCGAAGCCCTGTTCAACGAGATCTTCCAGGCTCTCGACTCGGGCGATGCCCAGATCGAAGACTGACCACTTCCCCACTGCTTTCATACCTGTTCCCCGCCACTCCCAAACGCATCGACGCGTCTGCCGGTCGTATACTGCTGCCAAGTGGATTTGAAGGGAAGAACCATGATCGACGACGATTCCAACGAACTCATCCCATTCGAAGGCGGAGACGGTGATGCCGACGCCAGCACCGGGAACAACAATCCAGACGACACGCAAAGCGTCACCATCATCCAAGACGAACAAGGCATCGTCTTCCTCGGCGACGCCGGGACCATAGATCTCTGGCTCAAGGACGAAGGCTTCGGTTCCAAAGCGTTCACAGCCAAAGCCATACAGACCGTCTCCTCGGCCAGCAAAGGCGCACAAACGGTCGGCAACGCCATGGCCGAAAGCGGGCGTTGGGTGAAGCTCACCAAAGAATCAGCCGAACTGGTTGCCAAATACGGCAAGAACTGCAAGAAAGGACCGTTCCAAGCCGGCGTTGTACGACAACCGAACGGGCACATCATCAAACATCTGCAATTCACCCAGCCAGGGCAACTCAACCCCGCCATGCTCACCGGCATCAGCGGCGTCATGGCACAGATGGCTCTGGAACAGGCCGTCTCCGAAATCACCGATTACCTGAAGGAAATCGATGCGAAGCTCGACGACCTGCTGCGCGATCAGAAAGACCAGACCGTCAGCAAGCTCGCCGGAATCTCTCATATGATTGACGAGACCATGCTCATCTACCAGCAAGTCGGTTCGATCAGCGAGACCACATGGTCCAAGATGTCAGGCTGCCCACAAGACATCGCCACCATCCAAGCGTATGCAATCGCCAAAATCAAGGACCTCACCGAGAAGGTGGAACGCGAGCAGGATCCCAAGCAGGTTCGCCCGCTGACCCAGCAGATTCGACAGGAGATCCACCAGTGGTTGGGCATGCTCGCATCCGCGGTCAGGATGCAGGATCAGGTCTCCTGCATCGAGCTCGCACGCGTATGCCAGGAGGAGCCGGAACAGCTCGAAGCACACAAGAAGGGCATCGTGCTTGCTAGGAACAAGCGTCTTGCGGAAATCGAGCAGTCACTCAACGCATTGGGCAGGCAACTGGAAACGAAGGCTGGAATCGTAGGTGGGAAGGTGCTGCTGAACCCATACAGTTCACCTCATGCCATTGCCAACATCGAAAGCATCACCAGCGATCTCAATGCATTCGCCAGCACATTGCAGCTTGAGCACATTCATCTGCATGTCGAAGACGGTCCCACCTGGATCGAAGCCGCGGGCAAGGCCGTAGACGACACCGGCAAGGCCTTGCAGAATGCCAGGCAGCAGACCGCACACGCCGTCCAAGACGCCGGCAGTGCGATAGCGAAGGGCGCTCAAGGCACCGGCGTCGCCGTTGCCAAGGGAATGCAGGACGCCGGAAACCAGGCCGCGCACATCGCGCAGGATGCGGGCGACGCCATCACGAAATGCGCTCAGGACGTAGGTGTCGGAATCGCCGACGGAGTGCAGCAGTTTGGCAAAGGAATAGCAGACGGATTGAAACAGCTCCCGGAGATCAAACTGACCAAGTTCGGGTGGGGCAAGAAATAAGCCGGAGAGTCACGCCGTGAGCACCGAGCTTCTTTCGTCGTTTCGTGGGACTCTTCCATCTGATCATCATCAACACGTGCCACAAACAAGCCAACAAGCATTTTGGGGAGGGCTATTCGTGCGATGTTGCGCTCTATCATTGATAAAGGCATCCAGCAACCGCATATAGTAAGGAATCGCATGCGTTATTTCACTTCGGACACGCATTTCGGCCATCCACTAGTCACCGCGCTGCGCGGGTTCCTGAACAATGGCAAGCTACGTGCTGAGTACCTCGACATCTGGCAGACGCAGACCCGCACCGCCGCACACGCGTGGATCAAACAATATGTGCACGACAATCAGACATCGTTCAAAGCGATCTGCGACATCGCACGTCATGAGAACACCATCATCGACAATATCAACGAGATCGTCGGGCACGACGACGAACTGTGGATTCTCGGCGACCTCTCCTACCGTTGCACCGTCGAGCACACACTCGAATGCCTGCGCCGAATCAACTGCCAACATCTGCATCTGATCATCGGCAACCACGACCGCAACTTCCGTCTCCGATTCAATGACATGCTATACGAAGACGTGTTCGAGACCATCGACGACTACTGCGAAATCGACATGGAACTTCCCGTTCTCGATGAATCCGGCAAAATAACGGTGGCGACCACGCAGCAAAGCATCGCCATGAGCCACTTCCCCAGACTCTCGGCATTGGCCGAAGAACACGACGATTGGCCGAGCAACTGGAACGAGTTCGCCGATATGGCGCCTGCCACCGAAGGCTGGCTGCTCTACGGCCATACGCATCAGGACGTTCCCGACGGCACTGATCCGCGAAGTGTGAACGTGGGACTCGACGCATGGGATTTCAAGCCCGTCAGCGAACAGCAGATCCTCGCCTGGCTTGTATCCCGGTGTGCCGACCAATCAAGGTGAATTCCACCCTGAGCATGAATCCGGGCTGTAGGATGCCGGGGCGCTGGTATTTGTCGACTCCGGCACTCCAGGTTTGCAACCATTCGAGTTTGGGACACTGTCGGCATGTTCCCGGATCAACATTGCCGATGATGGCGGTGACTTGAGCTTTGAGCTCTTCGGGGATGATGGCCGTCCATGCCATGTTGCCACGCTGCGCCGGATCGCCTACGAATTCTTGCGGCACGCCTTTGGCTGCACGCATAAACTGCGCTTGTTCGGATGGCATCAACGGCAGGCAATTGACGATAAGTTTGCGATTATTCTCGATTCCCACCTATCCCACCTTATGACAGACATGAGATAAGCCTTTCGCATGTGAGTGGCGAATAGATTCAGCCGGGTCTGACTTGACCCGGCTGAATCACATGTATGCGCCCGTCTGTTCAGGCAAGGGACTCGTACGCTTGCACGTCGACCGGCTCGAGCCATTCGTTGCTCATCGCGCCAGGGTCTCCTGCCGGAACCATGAATGCCAGGTGGGAGAAGGATTCGCCCGGAGCCGCACCATGCCAGTGTTTGGTGTCTGCAGGAATGCACACGGCTTCGCCAGCTTTGAGTTTCTTGGGTTCCTGACCTTCAATCTGGTAGTAGCCTCGGCCGCCCACGGCGATGAGCACCTGGGCTCCGCCGTGATGTATATGCCAGTTGTTGCGGCATCCCGGCTCGAAGGTGACGTTGTGGATGGAAAATTCAGGAGTGTCGAGCACCGACGCGAGATAGCTTTGACCTACGAAATACTGGGCAAAGCCGTCGTTCGGCTCTCCTATGGGGAATGCGCTTGGATTTTCCATAATGGTCCTTTCGTTGTAATACGCGTTCATTGAACCTCGACGAAAATGCCGTGTCAATGTATAACGAGTGACGAACATGCTTTTCCATACAGCAAACGCATATACGTATAATAGAGGCAAGAGGTACGCATTAGGTTCATTCGCGGACCGAGCGGTGCTATGGAAAGCAACATTTCACACATCCAACCGACAAAGGAGCTCCATCTGATCATGACCGACATGAAGTACGCGCCGCTAGGCTGGTCCGGCATCAAAGTATCCAAAGTATGCCTTGGCGGCATGAGCTTCGGCAAAACCTCACCGGACTTCCATCAGTGGACCATCGACCAGCAGGGAACGGAACAAGTCATCGGCCACGCCATCGACCGAGGCATCAACTTCATCGACACCGCGAACTGCTACGCCTTCGGCACTTCCGAAGAATACATTGGTCAGGCGTTGCGCAATCTCAACATCGCGCGACACCAAGTTGTGCTCGCCAGCAAAGTGTACTTCAACGATGGGCATCTTTCCAAAGAAGCCATCAACCGAGAGATCGACGGCACGCTCAAGCGTTTGGGCACCGACTATCTCGACCTCTACATCATCCACCGTTTCGACTACACCACCCCCGCCGAAGAAACCATGGAAGCCCTGGACGCGCTAGTCAAAGCAGGCAAAGTACGCGCATTGGGCGCCAGCGAAATGTATGCGTACCAGTTCCACAACCTGCAGGCCGTGGCCGACGCCAATGGGTGGACCCGATTCACCAGCATGCAGTGCCACTACAATCTGCTCTACCGCGAAGACGAACGCGAGCTCATCCCCGTATGCCAGCAGTACGACGTTGCTTTGACGCCCTACTCTCCTATGGCTTCCGGACATCTGGCACGCCCGACATGGAATTCGAATTCCACCCGCGGCACCACTGACGGCACCATGCGCAACAAGTATGATCAAGCGCAAGCCCAAGACATGCCCATCGTCGAACGTGTGCTTGAAGTAGCCGAACACCACGGAGTGCCCATGGCTCAGGTTGCGCTTGCATGGCACTGGGCCAAGGGTGTGACTGCACCTATCGTGGGCTGTTCGAAGCCGGAACGCGTGGATGATGCCATCGCCGCGCTAGGAGTGCAGCTTACGGAAGATGACATCGCCTACATCGAAGAGCCGTATACCGCGCATGAGCTAGTCGGTCCGCTTTCCCGCCCAGGAGAGAAGGCCTTGGCCGGCACCCTGGCGCCCACGCTCAAGGAAACAACCCGAAACTAAAACCACATGTGGCGGTATCTGCCTTATATATGGCAGATTTCGCTCCCCGTCTCCACGTATCTCGCCTATATATGGCAGATAGCACCGGACAGCCTCGCAAATCTGCCATATATAGTTGAGTTAGAGGCCGAGACCCTCCACCCAAGAAGTCACTTCGTCGGCCGATACGCTGGACGAGAACCTCTGACCATCCTGCCAGTCGCCAGCTCCCGCCATATCCGCCAAATCAGAACCGCTGCTCCCCAACGGAGATGACGCAGAAGTGGCGAACGGAATGACTTTCTCGCCGGTGAAGTCATTGTCAGTCACAAAATGATTGACCGGCCATACGGCCCCGCCCCACCAGATCGGATACCCGATGAATACAGTGTCGTACTTATCCCACCCATCTGGCGAGGTAACGTTCAAAGGAACATCGCGCAGGCTTTCATCATTATGCTCGCTGTTCACTCGACTGAATTCGTCGTTCCAGTTCAGATCACCACTGGAATATTCCCGCTCCGGGGTGAGCTCGAACAAATCACCGTCCGCCGCATCCGCAATGGCCTTGGCCACGTCGGCGGTGTGACCCGTAGCGGAATAATAGGCCACGAGCACATGACTTCCACTCTGCCGGCCTCCCCGCGCATTCGGCTGTGAGCTTGTGGAATCGGCGTTCTCTGACGAACCGTCTGTATTTCCGGCCCACATGCGCCCATGGAAAACAGCATGGCTGCGTCAGTAGCGGCACCCATCAACTTACGAAATGAATTCCCCGCATTGAACATGTACTTCTCCTTACGGTAGGCGAACATCGCTTTCGCGTATGCCCATCCCAACGGCATATCAAATGCGAATCAAATCACCTTTGATATGCATTTTTCTATAATTTCAACAAACGAATTCTCCGCTCTTCCCTGCCTGCTTCACACTATTTTCCGGTAGTAACTACCGGTCAAATCAAGATACGCCGGTAGTTACTACCGGACAAAATCGCATGTGCCGTACACTGATGGGCAGGAACCGGCCGCTGAGACATACCCAAGAAACGAGTCATCGATGTACACCATGTAACAGGCATGCGAGTTGACGGGCATGAACTATGAGGGACTGAAATTCTACTGCAACGAAGGACTGGTCCCCAATCTCAAACGTGACGTCAACAACAGGCGCGTGTTTGACGAGAAGAACATCGAATGGATCAAAGCGTTGGGATGTTTGAAGCGTTGCGGCCTCAGCATTGCGGAAATGAAACGATATACCGAACTGTGCCTGCAGGGAGAATCATCCATTCCCGAACGCAAAGCCTTGCTCGCATCCAAACGGCAAACGCTGGTGGAACAACTTGCCGCCGTGCAGGATTCCATCGACTACATCGACTACAAACAGGAGTTCTATGACGGCGTGCTTGCAGGAACAACCGAATACTACAGCAATCTCATCGACGTAAACGGCGGTACAGAAACAGATCCGACCGCCTGCGAGCGTCTGCTCGACTGAGTACTCCATTTTACGCGCAAAGCCATGAGCTCTCTCAACATGTAGTTAAAAAAACATACGTCAGCATTAAATACTAAATCAGACTGCTTACACGTGGCCACGCAACCAATCTGATTCTCTATCGGCTAAAAACTCCTCACAATCATAAGTCGCGCAGATCCACGACTGCATCCCACGATATGCATGTCCGCGCAGCCCCCTACACGTCGGAATCGGAAAAGTCGCTAAAGTCATCCAAAGATGACACCCGCTTGCAAATAACTATACGGATATTCCACTCGTGGCAGACTGGCGTTGTGTATAGGAGGGAAAATGAAACTAATCGCCATACTGTTGTCCATCGTCATGACGGGTGCGCCTAACTCCATGACTAATCAAGGTAGTCTTTTTACATCAGCAAACGTTCTCAATATGTATTCTGCAGAGATATACCCCAAGTGCCCGCCAATCCTACACTGGCTCTGCCGAGTCTTCTGACATGATGACAGGAAAACGCGCATGAAACTGCCATGCTCCTTTTTCAGAAGATGTTTTAGCAAATCCTCCTATGGACTTAATCCATTTCATATGCAGCGACAAACCGCTTCCGGACACCGGCTTGTCAGGAAATAAGTTCTTTGACGAAATATCATTCACCTGATCCACATGAATTAAATCATCGTCATCCCAAAAAACAATGAGACGGTATTCACCTCCTGGACTTCCATGCACAGCGATATTTGTATATAGCTCATGAATCAAAGAAAAAACCTCACGGGAAAAAGCATCATCAAGATTCTTCAAATCTTTTAGCGCAATTCTCGTCTTTCCATGAAATCCGAGTTCCTTCAGGAAGGAATCCCCTTGCTCACCTACAATTTGCAATCCAGAGAGACTCATATTGTCCGCTTGTACTGATTCCGTCTTTCCACCATTCATTAAATCAACAACAGATCGCATCTCATCCAAAGTTTCTACGACGAGAGCCCTCACTTCTCTTATTTCTTTCTCGTCAAAGGTTTTGTTCTTCTCAGCATCCAAGATTAGACCGTCCAGCAAAATTGCCATGTATGCCAAGTTACCAGCCACTGAATCATGAATTCGGCTGGCTACCACGCTCTCTTTTCGCAGGTATTCGACGTGCTGACTTAATTTTTCATACCTTAGTTTGTTTTGTTTGAGCTGGGCAGCAAGTTCTTTCCACGCAAACGTTTTTCCGACGAAGTATGCAAAGAACATGACAAGAATTAACATGAAATACTCATTGGCCGCCACACCATCAGCATTAAAGCGCCACATTCGAACCAATGCCACCGCGAACGGATACAGCATCCCCCACAACGACTCAATTCGCAGCCCCGCATACCCCAGAGCCAACCAAGTTCCCCATAAAAAGCTTGGACCACCGTCATCTGGAATAAGACAGCAAATCACAAAAGTAAAAAAAAATGATATTGCAACATATAATCGGCCGCCGCGGCATCAGGACAACAGCTAATACATGCACGCATACGAGGAAAAATGTCATCACACCCGCAGAAGGGAAAAACAGTATTTCCGCAATAGTCATGATGACACAAACCGCTACAAGCAGATATTGGAGGTGAAATACGCACCATGAAATAAATGGATTTACTCTTTTAGTACTCACGTTCATTAATTTCCATCCATTGAATTACTGCTTGAGTCCTATTTTTAGCCCCTAATTTCTTCATGACCCTTCGAATATACGTTTTCACTGTAGGTTCCCCTATGCCAAGCTTGATGCCGATCTCCTTTGAGGTAAAACCCAGGGAACACAGCCCCATAACCTCTCGTTCCCTTTTCGCAAACGTTTCATAGTTGACATTTCCACTTTTGGCAGTCAATAATCTCTCATGCGACTCCTGCGCACTTTCGGAAGATGCATATTTAACATCCGCCCGCCGCCCATTCACTATTGCACATAAGACATGGCAAAGACCTTTCACATTCGCCTTATCCACAAGACAGCTCGCTCCGTTTTCCAGAGCAGGCACACAGTAACGGTCCAGAGAAAAAGCAGTCATGCCCACTAAATCAACCTGAGCAGTCTCCTCACGAATGGTCCGGCACACATCGCAACCGCTCATTCCCTCTAGAGACATATCCACAAGCAATACATCAGGACGCGTCCGCGAGTTAAGACTCTTACTCACCGCGGTCAGACCATCCGATACAGCCCAACACACGTTAGCCTGCGGAAGAATACGCTCAATCATCATCTTCATAACACCAAGCGTCAATCTGTCATTGTCCACGATAGCGATTCTTATTCGTTTTCCCAAATACATCGTCACTCACCTTCACCCCTAAGCATACAAATATAGCCACGCATTGCATCACGTACAGGCCATCACCCAGCCAGCAGCAATAGCTATTTTCAAACACGGAAAAGCGAAAAATCCTCATTTTCCAGAACCGGCATCCAAGATCCCCATTCCCCTGATCGCCCAGAATCACTTAACGCTAAAAGCACACCGGCCGATCCCGTCCCCAAATCCATGGAACACTTGTATCCATAAAGTCCCGGGAAAACAATGTTTCCATTGTTCTTCATCAGGTAAAGATTCAATCCATCAATAATCCGCTCCCACAGCTCATCATCAATACCTAAGTCGCGCAACGCTATTGCAGCAGGCAACAGTCCCACATAACCCCCGAATAAGCCACCATTAAACGTGCAAACCATATCTGAACCTTGGGAAAGCCTTCTAAGAAACTCCTCATTAAGGAATTCCATTGACTCATTACCATCTTTATAGACTTCAATAAAAGCTAGGGCCACACCAGAAGTTCCACAATCCAGATAAGGCATTGTTCTGGGTTTATTCTTCAAATGATCCACGTAATACATCGGACGCTCCTTGTTATCCGCATTGGCAAGATGCGTTAGCGTAAGACGAAAAATGCTTTCCGCACGGGAGCGCAAAGCATCGTCTTTCCTGCAAAGAGAAGCCTTCCACAGGAACAGACCTGCACCCAACCAGCCCTTCATTAAGGTAAAGTCCGCTTTCGAACTCAGCATGTCTTGCGAAGTTAAACCACAATCGCATCTCTCATACACCTTGGAAAGAATATACGACAACATTTTTTCTTCATGCGAGTTCCTAGATGCTCCCAATGACAGAAGAGCCATGCCAATGCCAGACAAACCAGAGTACAAGGAATAGTCGTCAATGCCTGCCAAATAATCAATGTGAGAGATTCCGATATAAGAAAGCATTTTATGACATTCCTCGCGAGAAAACACCTCATATGCAGCCATGGCCACACCTACCGTACCGTTAAACAATCCCGCGCGGAACGACATACCGTCTTTCAATTTACGTAATACCGATATATATTTCTCCCGCGCAATAGCATAAAACCATTCCGAGTTTTCCAAACATGAAGATTTCAGCAAAGCCAAGCTCACACCGGCAAAACCAGACCCAATGCTATATTTAGACATCTCATCGCCATACATTGAAATATCACCTTTGACAGGATATTCACCTCGCAAGTCAAGACCAGAGACAATCCCTTTATAAAGAAGTCTCATAAAGGTTTCAATATTCTCAGGATCTAAAAGCTTGTCACAAGCCTGTAACGCTTTGTCGATAAATGGTCCATGAGACAATAACGGAGTCAAGCCAAGCATTCGCGATCTGACAGACCGAAGAAAAGAAACTGCCTCATTCCCAAAGTGCTTTTGCACCATATAATCCTGACAGAACAACAACGAAGGAGCCAGATAATAAAGGGGACATATGGGAACAAAAAGGCGGTGCACTATAACCGCGAAGGCATACCAATCTTGTTGTTCATAGTTGCATACAGCATCGTTGGTAAATCCTGGAGTAGCGATATCTACTTGAAAATCTTGGGAAAGTTTTTTCGCCGCCTCAAAATCAATCAGTTTAATTTCTAAAGAATCATTAATCAGCACATTTGATAAGCTCAAATCTCCAACCGCAAATCCAATTCCATGCATTTTCGCAATTGCACTTTCCAATTTGGTTGCGATCTCTTTACACCCTCGCCAATAAGAATCAGAGCAATCCGTCCGAGCAGAGCATCCATCGAAAGGGAATTCCATTGCTATGTACTGCTGCAAATCTCGACCTTCAAAAAAATCCTCAACTAAAAATGCATGATTCCAGACATCAAAACAATCGACAGCATTCACAACATCAGAGAGCGGACTCAAGGAACGAAGGATTTGATATTCATGCTTGATTCAATGAAAAGCATCCAAACATGACCTATCACTGACCCCAACATTTTTTCGCCCTTCTTTAAGGATATATTTTTTGCCGTTTCGCGAAGCGAGATACACCCCACCGTTATTACTAAAATGGACAGCGGAGTCTATTTGATAATCCGTTAATTTTCCATTTGAGTATTAAATTAAATTTTATATCTGATTTTTGATTATCCGCATAAACACCATACTTTCAAGCACTTTGAAGTATAGAAAATTATTCAATTTACCACGAATTTACCACGATTGAATGAGCCTTGATATGACAATAAAATAGCACTAAAAAGACACCTTTAACACTTAAACGGTGTCTTTTGTTAAAAAGCAATCAATCCTAAGACTAACTGCTTTGTGTGTATAGATATAATTTGATTAAGTTTTAAAACCAGCTTATTTTTTCATCTCTAAATTGAGGGTTCTCGCTGTGCTGATATGGATTGTAGTTATTCAAATTGCAACCATATTCTTTTAATGATTTGATTTTGTTATCTTCTGTCCATTCAATTAAGGAAATACCGTCAAATTCTTCAATACTTCCTGTATTCATTTCATTTTTAAAATACCACTCTACAACAGTTTGATTTCCCTTATGAAAGAACTGCTTAATATCCCAAATAATAACTTTACCACGAGTATTCCATTCGCTAAACCAATGTTTTACTGTTTTAAGGTTTTCATATTTAGGACACCAGCTTTCCGTATAAACAACATCTTCTGTGAAAATTCTATCCATTCCTAAATCTTGCTGTTTAAGCCACATATCGAACCATAAGTGAATGATTTTTTCTCTCTCATTCATAATAGAACACCTCAATCCTAAGACTAACTACCTTGTATATATGGATATAAAATTGTCAAGCTGGAAGTCAACTATCTTACGATAAATCTATAAATTGCATAGGCAACCCATATAATCCAAGAAAAAGCCCATAAATCAAAGAGAATACTTACTGTTAAATAAATGATAGCAACGGCGATTGCTATTATCCAATTTTCTTTTTGGTTTTTTTCCATAATTGACCACCTCCACAACTTCTAATATGTCGCTTTCTTCATATCCATATTATACCATTCTCGTATCAGCACCACAATAAAATTTTATGCACCGATAATCTTATTGAACAGCTCTAACAGCACATCATTTCATCATTCCTTTCTAGGTACGAAAAAAGCAGTCAATCCTAAGACTAACTGCTCATACAGTAACATTATTTCGATATTCTTATCTGTATCTGGTATTAAAATATATTATTTACAGCAAGAAGCATAAATAAAAAGACAACCACTAATACAGTACATACCATTGCTATCCGATTTAATATCTTATGCGTTTTATCCTTTAGAACAATAGATAATACATATACTAATGCAACTCCAATTATACCCCCTAATGTGTTGCTGATTAAATCTGTAATATCACTTGCTCCGATAGCAAATATAAACTGAATTATCTCATATATGAAGCTAATTCCCAAAACAGAACCTATTGCTTTTAAAGCTGATTTATTTTTGAAAAGCAAACTAAAATATGCACCCACAGGAATAAAAACAATGGCATTATTTATAATTTCATCAAAGTCAATTTTTCCATTTACAATAACCGAACCACCAAAAGGAATCAAGTTTATTTCTCTTATATGGTCTAATGCAGAAAATGAAAATTGTAACTTAAATAAAATAATCCATGATAAAACTAATAGATAAACAATAAGTAATGCTACTGTAATTTTTTTCTCATTCTTCATAATACACACCTCTTTCAAAAATAGATAATATCATACATTTTTGAAGATTTACAGAAATAAAACGAAAACTTTTCTTAAATCATTTCCTTAAAACCGAATTGTAAGTTATTTTCTCGGCTGTCCCTGCGGTGTAGGGTTCTGTGGACTGCTTGCGTTCTGATTACCCTTATTCTTCAACGCAATATCCTTTGCCTTTACATATCAATTTATGTACAGTATTTGTAATCAAAGTTTTTGATGTTCTTTCACCTGAATTGAAGTACTCCAATTCAGGTGCTCCATTCCTTTATCTCCTCTTGATTATCTAACACAGAAAAGAAAAAACCCTGTCAAGAGCCTTGCCACCATTGGTGGTGCTTTGCACTCTTTACTGGGCTTTTTGTTTGCTGTATCTTCCATGCAAGAGGAAATCAAAGACCTCTGTTCCATTTCGCCTTTAGATAATCTTCATAATCTCCCTCATTAAAATCTACTTGTGGAGAAGTATTAGGAATGTTTTTTCTGTTATCAATATCTGCAAGTTGACGGAATATCCAGTCATCATAAGGATTGTGATATTTGTATTCTTTCGGTTGTTCTCTGTATCGGTCTAACCCTCGCATTTCCTTATGTACTTTCATCATGCGTTCTATTTTCTGACGCTGTATCAACTGCTTGATTTCCATAAGTTCTTCCAACTCCGTAACCTCATTGGTAATGTAGTTATGAATATACTGTATGAGTTTATATACCTTGTAAAATCTGTATTCTTTTTCATCATTGAAAAATTCATTTTCAGACAGATAATCTAAGGAAACATTAAAGTCCTGTTCCCGTTTGATAATATCCATGATGTAAGGCTCGGTGTGGTCGATATACTTCCATTCTCCCGACAATAATTCATTGGGTGTTACTCCCAGCACGTCCATTATCTTTTCCAGCGTATCAAAGGTAGGATAATTCACGCCACGTTCAATCTTAGAAAGGCTCTGCATATTGATACCGATTTTGTCCGCCAGTTCCTGTTGTTTCATTCCTCTGTGTTTCCTTATGGTCTGTATGTTCTCTCCTAAGAAACTGATTTTCTTTTCGTAATGCTCCATGACTTAGTATAAACACTCCTTTCATTGCTTTTTTTGGTATTTATAAGCATATCATACTTAATATATATCGAAAAGTCAACAAAAACTTCTTGACAAGTAATTCTAATGGCGTTATTATCGTATCAGATAGAGTGATTAAGCACGCTAGGGTCAATCACACGCTTGAGTAAGCATAGAAAAGATGTATTTTCACTTTGATAGCATGAATAAGCATGGACTATCAGACAGAAAATAAGGTTTCTGACTGGGGCTGTTCCGTTTAGCCACGAGCCTTACAAGGCTCGTGAGCGTTAAGAACGGATCAGACACAGGAAGAAAGGGAACGCCTTTAGGCGTTCATAAAGGGCGTATATGTAACACCGCCCTGCGCATACATGTCATAGTACCTAGAAACTGTGATAAATAAAGGACAAAACACGATTTTTACCCCGCAAAAAAACGGGAAGTACGAAAGGAGTAATGCACTATAACTACACACAAAAATTTATCCGTTAAGATTGATTACATCAGCATTGTATTTGATACTGCAACCGCTGAAGATGTAATCATGCACATTTTAGGTTTACCGACTGACATTTTCAATGTTTATCCAGCAACGATAAAATTCAAGACTTATCAAGCACGCTGGCAGATTGGAGATATTTATGTATCGGGGGACGCAAGAAAGACAGAGGACAACCCACAGGGGCTAGGCTGTTATCTTGTTATGACTGGCAGAGGTTGTGATGATATTTTCCGTATTCTCGATAGTAGGAATTGTACCTTTGGAGATATGTTCCGACGTTGTGAGCGAAGATACGGACTGGATAACTTCCATTTTACAAGACTTGATATTGCCATTGATGATAAGAACGAAAAGCCATTCTTTACCATAGAGCAGATAAAGAAGAAATGCGAAAAAGAGGAATTTATTTCTAATAGTGAGGGCTACCACTTTGACGAAAGCAAGTTTGATGATTTCGACACCGCAAAGACTGTTTATATCGGTGCTGGTAAATCGGGATTGTCCTACCGCTTTTATGATAAAGATAAGGAAGTCTGTTCAAAACATAATAAGACACTTGATGAAGTTGGCAGTTGGAAACGGACAGAAATGCAACTGCGTGATGATAAGGCTCATGCTTTTGCCATGACATTCAAAGACAGACCGCTGGAACTTGGGGAACTGGCTTTCGGGCTATTGGCAAACAACCTACGCTTTGTCGTGCCAAACAGAAATGAAAGTAATAAGAGCAGATGGAAAACGTGTCGGTTTTGGGAACGCTTTTTAGGGGCTGTGGAAGTCTTGAAAGTGCAAGTACCGAAACTACATAATTCTCTTGAAGAAACACAGCAATGGCTCACAGAGGGTGGCGTGATTTCCGCTGTCAAAAGTTTTTACTTCTTAGAAGAACATGACGCATTAGGTGGACTGGAAAAAGTGGGAACTATGCTTGATAAGGCAAGATACAGTAATTCCCTTTCCAGCAAACTAACCGCCCACTTACAGAGGATAAACCGCACCGACCTTATCCCCTATATCCAGTATGACACAAAACAAGGGAAAGGGGGTATCTAATGAATAACAACGATATTCCTGTATGGGAAAAGTACACCCTTACCATTGAAGAAGCGTCAAAATATTTCCGTATCGGAGAAAACAAGTTAAGACGATTGGCAGAGGAAAACAAGGACGCTGGCTGGCTCATTATGAATGGCAACCGCATACAGATTAAACGCCGACAATTTGAAAAGGTCATTGACAAATTGGACGCAATCTAATGCAAATGAGCCTTGTATGTGTTATGATGAACACAAGTCATATCAAGGCTCTTTCCAACAAGGAAAGGAGCAGACACCATGAAAGAAAAAAGACGGGATAGCAAAGAACGTATCCTGCATACTGGAGAGAGCCAACGAACAGACGGAAAATACTTATATAAATATGTGGACGCATTTGGAAACACAAAATATGTGTATGCTTGGAGATTGACACCCACAGACCCGACACCAAAGGGAAAACGGGAAAAACCCTCACTTCGTGAACTGGAACAGCAGATAAGACGGGATATTGAGGACGGTATCGACAGCACAGGCAAGAAAATGACGCTTTGCCAACTCTACGCTAAACAGAACACACAGAGGGCAAACGTGAAGAAAAGCACACAGAAACAACGGGAACAGCTCATGCGGTTATTGAAAGAGGACAAGTTAGGTGCTAGGAGCATTGATACGATAAAACCCTCTGACGCTAAGGAATGGGCATTACGCATGAAAGACAAAGGCTTTTCCTATAACACCATTAACAACCATAAACGCTCGTTAAAAGCGTCATTCTATATCGCCATACAAGACGATTGTGTAAGGAAAAACCCTTTTGATTTCAAGTTAAGTGAAGTCCTAGAAAATGATACCAAAGAGAAAGTCGCATTGACAGAGGAACAGGAACAAGCCCTACTCTCATTCATCAAGACGGACAATGTGTATCACAAGTATTATGATGATGTGCTGATACTGTTAAAGACAGGACTTCGTATCTCGGAACTGTGCGGACTGACAATCATGGACGTTGATTTTATCCATGAGGTTGTGGTTATCGACCACCAGTTACTAAAGAGCAAGGAACAGGGTTATTATATTGAAACGCCTAAGACAAAGAGCGGAATAAGGCAAGTGCCATTAAGCAGAGAAACAATACAGGCATTTCAACGGGTTATGAAGAAACACCCAAAGGCAGAACCATTTGTGATAGACGGACGGAGCAATTTCCTATTTGTCAATCATAAAGGCAAGCCCAAAGTTGCGATTGATTACAACGCCTTATTTGTCCGTATGATAAAGAAATACAACAAGCACCACAAGGACAATCCCTTGCCACATATCACACCGCATACGCTACGCCATACATTCTGCACAAGGCTGGCAAGCAAGAACATGAACCCGAAAGATTTACAGTATATCATGGGGCATTCAAATATCAGTATCACAATGAACTGGTATGCTCATGCGTCCATAGATACCGCAAAATCAGAGGTTCAGCGTCTAATCGCATAAGAAGTATTTACCACGATTTTAACCACGCTTGATAGCGAAAATATAAGAAGATAGACCTAGATATGTGAGGTTTACCACAAAAGAAAAATGCCCGTAGAGCCTATAAAATAAGGCTTTGCGGACATTTAAGAAGATATAAAAAGATAGTCAAAAAGACATATATAATTTCAATAAAATAATTATTCTCTTTAACATATATAGGTTCATCAACGAAAGAAGGCAAGGAATACAGCGGTAATTCTTTATCCGGTATTAAATCACCCTGAGGAGTCACTATCACAGGTACATTCTTTTCGTTTGAAAAGCGCGGCTTCAGAGCACCATATCTGAAAAATACATTACTATTTTGCCATTGTTTATCAGTTAAGATATAAGGACCATCATCATATTTACAAACAATGGTTTTTAAATCTTTTAGTAGCTGAATAAAAATATGTTCAGAACTGGGGTAAATAGTTATGAATTTACCTAACTCAAGTCTATCCGCATATTTTCCATTCGCCTGAATGAAACAAATTCTACTTGAAAGATATTTAAAAGAAATAGATTTAACGAAAAGATATTCAGCAACATCATAGAGAACATTCTGAGCATCATAAATTGTAGAAGTGATATGAATTTTCCAACCTTGAGGAGGAAAAGAGTACATCAGACAATTGACATAAGTCCAATGCCCATCAGACCTAACGCCCCATTGCTCTGAGTTGTCATTCGTCGGCAAAACATAAGCATCTTCACAAGCATAAACAGGTTCGCTATAGTATATGGTCTCCTTATCTGCCGAGAAACGGAGGTAATCATCCGCCGAGTAACCAACCATCACAATTCCCTCTTCCCCTATATCAATCCTTCAAGAGTTGATTTTGAACAAAAAATCTATACGCTGGACATCTTTCAATGAGCTCTCGATGATCCCCCTGATCCAAAAGATAACCATCTTCAATAAAGAAAATAACGTCTGAGTCTATTATCGTAGACAAGCGATGTGAAATGACAATTGAAATATCATACTCATGCGATCTTAATAGGTTATCAAGCACACGTCTTTCTGTCTTCACATCAAGATTCGACGTTGCCTCATCCAAAATAAGTATCGGAGCTTTCCTTAAACAAGCTCTCGCAATCTGCAATCTCTGTCGCTGTCCACCAGACAAAGACATCCCCTGCTCACCAACACCCTTTTCCAAATCACCAACGGAAATAATTTCATCTAAGCAAGCATTTTTCAAACATTTATTAATGTCTTTTTCTGATGGTACAAAATCAAGACAAAAAAATAAATTTTCTTTAATTGTTGTAGAGAAAAGGAGATTATCTTGAGAGACGACAGTAAACCACCTTCTCCACTCTTCTAGATGCTGCCCATCAAGCAAGCTCTCATTAATAGCAATGGCTCCAGAATTTGCACTATATAGACCTGTTATTATATTAATAATAGTCGTTTTCCCGGATCCAGATGGTCCAATAATTGCATATCGACCACCCTTCTCCAACCTCATACTAACATTATGAAGAACTTCATTATCATTGTAACCAAATGAAACGCTTTTCAATTCCAAATAATCAACATTATTATACGCAAAGTTTTCCATATCTACTTCTCTTGAGATCCGATGACACGGTTGATTCTTTTTAAGGAACCTTTGATTGTTTGACAACTCAAATAAAAGGTAAATAAACCACCTACTGGAGTAACCAGCTGAAAGAATAACATTACATATGCAACAAACGAACCGTATGTCAAGAGATGTACGTCCATCAGATGAACACCATAGCAAACAATGACCCCAGTACAAAAAATCGAAATCAGGTTTTGAACGGGCGTAACAAAAGAATATACTTTGTCATTCAAGAGATTAACTTCTTTTATTTCATTTACTCGTTTCTTGAATTTTAGAAGCATACATCTCTCTGCATTACATAACTTAACAGTGCGCATACTTCGCACTATTTCTGAAGTAAACGTATTTAATTTACCTATTCTCTCTTGCAGCATCATCGCATTTCTGTTATTAAATATACCTAAGGGAACAGCCAGTATCATCACTGCAGGAAAGATAATTAGAACCAAAATAGATAGTCTGTAGTTAATTACAGTAAGAGCAACGACGGAAAACAGTATATTGATAACACTCGAAACAAACTGAGGAATACTAGCCGCCACAAAATTCCTGACCAGAGAGATATCATATACTATTCCACTGGCGATTTCACCGCTATTTTCATTGTCAAAAAAGAGCATATCTTTCTCAAAAATTATATCCATAGCCTGAATACGCAATTCCGCCACATGAAGATCGGCCTCAGTTGAAATTAGCAATCCACCAATTGCACACAAGATGAATTGCGCCGCAAAAAGAAAAGGGAATACATACAGTAAACTAAGATCAAATTTTTTATTATCTATAAAATCTTTTATCAAAAGAGGAACAAAGAATGATAACGTCGATCCAGCGATACTGCAAACCACGCCAAGAATCATTCTCTTGCTAATTCGCATAAATTTAAGCATCAGATTTTTCCGCCAAATATTTTGTATTAGTTTTAAGCAACTTTCCTTTACTGCCTATTCTAGGTTTAACATCCTCATCACCAACTTCTTCAGGTTTTAATCCTAAGCTTTCAACAAAAGCATCTGATAAGTCATCAAGCGCCATATCCTTCATTGACCAAATTCTCTTATTTACCCTAATCAATGGCGTCGCAAACCCCTCCCTTCCTGGAGCTATTAGGTCGCTTCGTAGTATTGTGTAATCATTACTTTTTTCAATCCATTCATCGTACTGTCCATTTAAACTTTCCTTTGCAATTTCTCTAGATATTCCCGCTTTAATCGCTTGTTCGATTATCTTTTCATCAGACGTTTCTACATAATCTACTTCTGAAGGCTGGAACTTTTCATCAAATATTTCTGAAATGAATGCAACGACATGCTTTGGATCTTTTTCTGAAATGTAGGCTATGGATCCCGATACTCTGGCCGAATAATGGTCAGATGAACACTTGTCTAAAAAATCACAGGATGAATTTCAAGCTTAATCTGACCACTCGTATACATTTTTCCTATATCATCATTTAATGTTCTATCAATTTGTGCACAAGCCGGACATAGGGGATCTAAATAAAATTCTACAGTCGGAATATCTTTTTTTGACCCAACTTGCACCAGTAGCCCGCCATCATTTGTTGCGTTTGTAGGTTTTCTTTTCACTTCTGATAATGACTCATACGCTTTTTTTATATCTTTAGCGTCACTTGCACTGTTTCTAGACATGAAAAGCCCAATAAATGCACTGGCGAGAAGTATAATAATTATAAATATAGTAAACAATCCGAGAATTGTTTGCTTTTCTCTTTCATTCAATCTTTTCATTACAGCATCCATCTATCAAAATGGCTATCTGTTAACTTCAAAACAGATAGCCACTGCAGTTTAAAACTGTTACTCTTCTACTTCAGCAGAACCAACTCCACGAACTATGCCAATGATGCGTATTCGGATCACAATTAGGATCCGTCGAACAATTTCCATGCGTGTCAACACATGGTGGCCTTTTAGAGGTCATACTTGCAGGTTGCGCAATCAAAGCCTGTAAACTGAGCAAATCCTTCATTTCCACTCCTTTGAACTTCCAGACTCTCATCACAGCGAAACAGATAGAAGTCCAGAAACATTTCTTCCACTGACGAAACCCAGTTTGACACTTTTCTCAATTTCGTGTCTTATTCACTCTCTTATGTCATCCCTTAGATGACATTTCAAGCCATATATGGATCTACCATTTTTGACATGTAACGGCTCGTTTTTCATGATGGGTTACAGACATCATTGTCTGTAACCCATCACATTGCGAAACGGCCATCAGAACCTAGAAATCAGCCCTAGAAAGGACTGGGCATACTCTCTTCACTTGTTGCCGTCCAAAATTGCCGATAGATCGACAACCCAAATAAGTGAATGCTGTCCATATACTGACGCTTTTCCGAAAATGTCACTTTCCATACAAGGCAGAAACGTTCAGCAACGCCCCTCATACAAGAAGAAGGAAAGCGCGCCGTCTTCCAGACCGCCTTGCGTAAAGGAGTCCCTGCGTACAGTACGTTCCGCTTTGCGCGTCAAACCACGGTAATCATAAAAACCGTAATCGCAGGTAGTGTCAGTGAAGAGGAAATACTCGTTCATTCCGGCATTACGAAACACGCCAAGCATGTGGTTGAACAGCTTACGTCCGACGCCCATGCCCCGCGCTTCCGGGGAAACCACAAACAACGTTATCTCAGCCTGATAGCTTTTGCCGGCATCTCGTTTCAACACTTCATCGACCTGCAAAATCGCAATCTGATCGGCAAGTCCTCGACGGCCATCCTTACTTGCCAACAAGGGCAACGCCAAGCAATTTCGCGTAATAGCATGACGTATCCTCTGCGCTGTGGTAACACGGGATCTCAACGAGCCCAATACCACGCCAAGCACCCGACCATCACGTTCAGCGACCGTAGCCTCGGTGGTGCGGGAAAGAAAATCATGCATGTCGATGGCCGCGAGTCGATGCATATTACGCAAGTGAATCGCCTTGCGCAGCTTATACTTACGCAACCCGCGCTCATCGTTCGGAACGTTCCCATTATCATCCGACTCATCATCCACATACCAAGCCTGACGGACAAGCTCTTCAAGCGCGGGAAAATCCGTGCGACGCATCGGTCGGAGCATAATCATTTCTGAAGTCATGCTCCCCCATCCTAGCCGCAGCCATACCAAAACTCCGCTCACGGATGACATAATGCGCATGGTATTGAAATAACAGGAATGCGTAGGATTTGTTGGCATTGGCGTGTGACGCTTGGGGGTCTGGGGTCACGCGCTTAGGATGAGACAGGATTGCGTGTGACGCGCAATGAATGAGAGGTTCATATGGCAACGTTGGTTAGACGAATTGCGGGCGCGCTATGCATAGTGCTCGCCGCGGTATGTGTTTGTTACTCTTTCGCAGTGCGTAACACGCATTCCGGCACAGTATTCTGGATTGTCTGGCTAGCATTCGCGGCGCTGTTCGCCGTGCTTGGATTCGGAGTGCTCTTCCAATGGTGGGCGATGCTGCCAAGACTGGTCAGAGGTGTGGCAATCGCAGTCGCATGCGTCGGTCTGGTCGCATTCGGCACGGTGGAAGGTTGCATTGTCAGCAAAATGCATGCGCAAGGTGAACCAAATCTCGATTATGTGGTGGTGCTTGGAGCTCAGGTGCGCAAGTCCGGGCCAAGCCTTGTGCTTCGTTACCGTCTCGACAAGGCTATTGAGTATTTGGATGAGAATCCGAATACCATCTGCATCGTTTCCGGCGGAAAAGGACCGAACGAGCCGTTCCCCGAAGCCCAAGGCATGGCTGATTATCTTAAAGAACATGGCATTGACGAGCAGCGCATTCTTGAAGAGCCGGATTCGAAGACCACTGAGGAAAACATTGTCAACAGCAAGAAGCTGATCAGTGACGATAATGCTTCCGTAGGGGTGATCACCAACAATTTCCACATGTTCCGCGCGTTGCAGATTGCCGACAAATATGGTTTGGACAACGCCCAAGGCATTGCGGCTGGCTCTCCCCCGAACATGCTCGTCAACAATATGGTTCGCGAGTTTTTTGCTGAGATTAAATTCCTGCTGTAGATTTCAAGTTTCTCAAGCTGTAAGCATATCGGGAATAAGTTGAGGGGTTGGCTCTTGGAACCAACCCCTCAACTTATTTGGGACTCTTACGAGTCAGAAGCTATCGATCGAAGCTCACTCTTCGGAAGCAAGTTCGTCAGCCACAGCGGCGGCTGCGGAAGCAGCTTCAACGCTCTCGGCTTCTTCATCTTCAGCGGCTTCGCCAAGGAAGGCGCTCAGGTCCAGGGTTTCACCCTCGGACTTGAAGGTCACGGCGCGCATGCCGGCGAGCAGGCCCTTGGAACGGCCGACTTCCTGCACTGCGGAGCCGAGCTGGCCGTTGCGCATGATGGCCTGGATAAAGGCGTTCGGATCCATGCCGTACTGCTGGGCGATGGAAGCGAGGAAGTTGAACACGTCGGACTGGGAGACCTTGACGTCCAGCTTCTCGGCGAGCACGTCGAGCACCATCTGGTCGCGCAGTTCCTTTTCGACGGTTTCTTCGGCTTCGGCCTTCTGCTCCTTGGTGGCATTGGCCGGATCAGCGGTCACGCCCTTGAGCTGCTGCTCAACCATTTCAGCCTTGACGCCCTTCGGCACCGGAATCTCCAGGCCCTCTTCGAGCTTGGCGATGAAAGCGTCACGAGCTGCGGTGGCCTGACGACCTTCGGCATCCTGGGAAGCGGCCTTCTTGAGGTCTTCCTTCAGCTCGTCGAGGGTGTCGAACTCAGAGGCTTCAGAAGCGAAGTCGTCGTCGAGTTCCGGCAGCTCTTCAGCCTTGACGGAGTTGACCTTGACCTTGACCTGAGCCTTCTCGCCTTCGTGCTCGCCTGCTTCCAAGGTACCTTCGAAGGTGGTCTCTTCGCCGGCGGACAGGCCTTCGAGAGCCTCATCCAGACCGTCAAGCATGGTTTCGGAGCCGAGCTCGTAGCTCACGCCTTCCTGGGAGTCGACCACTTCGCCGTCGATTTCGGCGGTCAGGTCGATGTTGGCATAGTCACCCTTGGCGGCCGGGCGATCCACACCCACGAGGGTGCCGAAACGCTGGCGCAGGGCTTCCAGACGGTTGTTGATGTCTTCGTCGGTGATTTCGGCCTTGGCGACCTCGATCTCCATGCCGTCGATTTCCGGCAGTTCGATGTCCGGGCGACGCTCAACGGTGGCCACAAACTTCAGCTTGGTCTCGTCCTTGGCGGATTCCGGAACTTCCTGAACGTCGATTTCCGGCTGGGCCATCGGACGGATGCCCTTTTCTTCGAGAGCCTTGGAGTACAGCTCCGGCACACCGTTGTTCACGGCTTCGCCAGCAACGGCACCGAAGCCGATGCGCTGGTCGATGATCTTGCCGGGCACGTGGCCCTTGCGGAAGCCAGGCACGTTGACCTGCTTGGCGATTTCCTTGCGAGCATTGTCGAGATACGGGTTGAACTCTTCCGGATCAACGGTGACGGTGAGCTTCACCTTGGTCGGCTCAAGATTCCTGACGCTGATTTTCACGCTTGCGCTCCTGAAAAATACGGTTCTTCACATTTCTGCCGTTAGGCAACCTCTACATGATAGCGCGACTCACGGACTCTGCAACCAGCGCGACCTGCCACGCCCTCGCGCCCTGCTCGGTGAGGAATTGCGCAACGTCACGTTTTTGCGGTTCGTCGGTCCAACACAGGTTGCGCAGATACTGCGGTTTGATGATGACGTCCGCGGGGGTACGCGTGTCTTCCGCTATCTGCGCCACCATCTTGCGTGCCTTGTCAAGCGTTGCGAGACGTTCCGGATAACGTTCCCTCCAGACTCGCGTCGCTCGTGGAGCGGATATGCTCTGCGCCTCCTGGTTTTGGGGATTGCCGCTTTCGATGACCGGCCATTCGCTTTCCGGCAGATCAAGCGCCTGTTGGATTATTCTCTTCCACATGCTTGGCTTGATTTTACGTTGGATCGGCGCGTAACGTTCGAACATTTTCTCCTGTTCGGCACCGGCTTGGATGCGTACACGCTCGTTGATGGAACGGACCGCCCTGAATTGCGCGGCGTTATGCGGCTTGCGTTCCGCCACTTCGATGATGGTGCTGTCGGCGAGCAGCAGTGTCGGCGAAATATCGTATTCGCGTGCCAGTTCATCTCGTTTGGTCCATAATGCTTTCGCCACGGCCAGGGCCTGGCGGTCCCTCATGATTTCGGTGATATGCGAGATGCGCAGCCATGGGATGGGATGCTCCTTACGTGGCGCAGTTCCTTCGCGCAGCGCGTAATCGAATTCCTCCTCAGCCCATTCGATCTTGCCTTGCTTTTGCAGTTCGGCGCGCATGGTCGTTTCAAGCTCGATCAGCAATTCAACGTCCAGCGCCGCATAATTACGCCAGTCTCGGGGCAGCGGCCTGTACGACCAGTCGGCCGCGGAATGCTCTTTCGCAAGCGTCAGTCCCAGATAATGCTCGGTAACGGCAGCTAATCCGAAACGTTTGAGCCCCAGCAGCCGTGCAGCGATTTCCGTATCAAACAAACGTTTCGGCTGCAATCCCAAATCAACGAATCCCGGCAGATCCTGCAACGAATCATGCAGAATCCATACCGCATCGCCCACCGCACGATTGAAATCGTTCCAATCGGCACCTTCCGCAGCCAATGCCTGCGGATCAAGCAATCCTATGCCGGCACCGTCTCTTTTGAATTGCACCAACCAATCGTCATGACCGTATCGGAAGCCAGACGCACGTTCCGCATCCGCAGCCAAAGACCCATGCGAAGACGCCAATGCGCTGCAGTACTCGCGGAATGCCGGTAGGGTGTCGATCACATCGGGCACGCCCTCACGCGGCTCGGCCTGCAACCTTGGCTCGTCAGTCAACGGGATAATCCTCCTCGGATTGCGTCATGGACCGGAGGAACCTAGCCCACGCGCCCACTTGGGCGCCCGCGTCAAGGCCTCCATCGGCATAGTCTAGTGGCGTCCAAGACACACGAATCTCACACCCGGTTTCGGGAGCGTCGGACTGAGTGCCAAACGTCGTGCTTTTCGTGACTGTGACGGTTCCCGAAACATGTTCGACATCGCACGAACCAACACGGTCCATCATCGCATCCCAATACATGGACGGTATCAGACAATCGCCTTCGCCTCCAGACAACGGCAACGCGGCGAAAGCGACGCAACGCCAATGAGAATGCCAGTCATTTCGGTATTTGTGCGAATACAACATCATGATCCAGCCTGTGGAACGCGCCTCGTCGCATTGCATCTCAACTCCAATGCCGAAACTCGCCATGGCGCACGGCACTGGAATCTCACGATACGACACGCTTGGTAATCGAGGCATGCGTTCTACGGAAAGCACGGCGTCCCATACCTTGTCTGGCACACCGGAGGGTCGGGTCAACATTTGTTCAGGAGGGTCGGCGTAGGCGCACGATCCCCTACCTGTGGCACGCGCTTCGTTGGGCGTGCCTTGAGGAAAAGCATAGATGTCCACCATGATTCAAGGCTACGGCAGAGTCGCCGGTTTTGCGGTATTTCACAGCATTTCGCCACGCGTCGAATGTGAAGATTTTTTCGCGTGGCGAATGCTGGTTCAACAATTGCACGAATATTCCTTTTTCCAATCGCTGAGGCACTTTCAAACGATTGATTTGCCGGAATCGTTGGCTGGAATATGCGTGGCTTCCCGTTTAGTAGACGGTGAAGCCGTGCGATTGGAATTGTTCCACCACACGCTGTTTCATTGCCTCGGACGGCCCCTTCTGGTCTTCCAACGGGTAGGGAATGTTGAGCATATGCCATTTTGGACGGCCAAGCTGGTGGAATCCAAGCACATCGATATGTTCCACTGCGTCGCCGAACGACTCGCAGATCTTCGCCACATTCTCAACGTTTTCCTCGGATGAGGTGAGCCCGGGCACAAGCACGAAACGCACCCAGATCTTCTTGCCGGCCTTGGCCAGACGCTGTCCGAAATCGATGGTCGGTTGCAGAATGCCGCCAGTCACCTTCTTGTAGGTTTCCTCATCGCCGGACTTGACATCAAGCAGACACAGGTCGATGTCGTTCAGCATGTCGTCGGTATAGCTTGCGCCAAGGAATCCGGAAGTATCGAGGCAGGTGTGCACGCCCATCTCCTTGGCCGCACGGAACACGCGGGAAACAAACGCCGGTTGCATCATGGATTCGCCGCCCGAGAAGGTGATACCGCCATGCGTCGCCTTGAAAAGATCCACATAGCGTTCGATCTTTTTGACCATGGCCTCGTAATAGACGGGCTTGCCGTCACGCATTTTCCACGTATCCGGATTCTGGCAATACTGGCAACGCAATGGGCAACCGCTCATGAAGACGGTCATGCGTGTTCCCGGACCGTCGACGGACGTGTTGATGTCCCAGGAATGCACGAAGCCGATATCACCGCTTTTCAGCGCGTTGATGCGGTCACGCCGGTCCAGTCCGATCGGCGATTCGAAGCCTGACAACCCTCCCATAAGCGTTTGGTTGACGTAGTTTTGCGATTCTCTGAGCATATGCCTTGTTGTGGAGCGAAAATGTACGTTCTCAGACATCGGTGTCCTTTCGTTGTATCTCTCCAATGGTTTCCCCACATTGTACAGGGAAAACCAAGGGGCGAAGCTTTCACGCTCCGCCCCTTGCACTCTACCGCTTCACACGGTACCGTTCAGTCTCAGTCGACGACGGCGCCCTGGTGGAACGTACGGGAGATCACGTCGAGCTGCTGCTCCTTGGTGAGCTTGACGAAGTTCACCGCGTAGCCGGAGACGCGCACGGTCAGGTGCGGGTACTTTTCCGGATGCTCGACGGCATCCTCGAGCTGTTCCTTGCGCAGCACGTTGATGTTGGCGTGGTACAGACCGTGGCCGTTGCCGGCGTCCAGAATGCCCACGAGGTTGCCGATGCGCTCATCCTCGTCGCGGCCCAAGCCATCAGGGGTGATGGTGTTGGTCAGCGAGATGCCGTCAAGAGCGTCGTTGTAGTCGATCTTGCCGACGGAGAACATGGAAGGCAGCATGCCATGGGAGTCCATGCCGTTCTCCGGGTTTGCGCCCGGAGCATACGGGGTGCCCTTCTTGTGGCCGGACGGGAAGGCGCCGGTGGCCTTGCCGTATTCCACGTTGGAGGTGATGGTCAGGATGGACTGGGTCGGGACCGCTCCGCGGTACACCGGCAGGCGCTTGACCTGGCCCATGACGGTGGAGACAACCCACTTGGCGATCTCGTCGGCGCGATCATCATCGTTGCCGTACAGCGGGAACTCACCCTCGGTGCGGTAGCCGACGATCAGATCGTCATCGGCGCCTTCGACGTACTCGTCCTCATGGCCCGGAGTGGTCTTGGCGTCCTTGTTGTAGATCGGGTAGACCTTGGCGTACTTGCATGCGGACAGGGAGTCGGCTGCGATGGACAGGCCGGACATACCACAACCGAGGGTACGGTACACTTCCTTGTCGTGCAGAGCCATCTCGATGGACTCGTATGCATACTTATCGTGCATGTAATGGATGATGTTCAGAGCCATCACGTAGGTCTCGGACAGCCATTCGAGAGCCTTCTCGTAGTTGGCCTTGACCTTCTCGTAATCCAATGAGCCGTCGGATTCCGGCTGAATCGGCTCGATAACGCCCTTGTCGATGACCTGCATGCCGGTCATTTCGTCGCGGCCGCCGTTGATGGCGTACAGCAGGGCCTTGGCGGAGTTCACACGGGCTGCGAAGAACTGCATCTGCTTGCCCACGCGCATCGGGGAGACGCAGCATGCGATGGCGGCGTCATCGCCCCAGTGGGAGCGGATTTCCTTGTCGGACTCGTACTGGATTGCCGAGGTGTCGATGGAGATCTTGGCGCAGAAGCGCTTGTAGGCTTCCGGCAGCTTCGGATCCCAGAAGATGGTGATGTTCGGCTCCGGGCCAGGTCCAAGGTGCTCGAGGGTCAGGGTGTCGAGCAGACGGAAGGAGGTCTTGGTGACCAGCGTACGGCCATCATCGCCGAAGCCTGCGTCGGACCAAGTCGCCCAGTACGGATCGCCGGAGAAGATCGCGTCGTAATCCTTGGTACGCAGGAAGCGCACGATACGCAACTTCATGACCAGGTTGTCGATGATCTCCTGTGCGTCGGTCTCGGTGATCTTACCGGACTTCAGGTCACGCTCGAAGTACACGTCGAAGAAGGTGGAGACGCGGCCGAACGACATTGCGGCGCCATCCTGGCTCTTGACGGAAGCGAGGTAGCCCATGTAGGTCCACTGCACTGCTTCCTGAGCGGTCTGTGCCGGACGGGACAGGTCAAGACCATATTCGTTGCCGAGGTTGATCAGCTGCTTCAGGGCCTTGATCTGCTCGTCATGCTCCTCGCGGAAGCGAATCCAGTGCTCGATCTCCGGCTCGGTGAAGTCGTTGCGGTACGGCACGGAGTCCTTGTCACGCTGCTTGAACTTGATCAGGGTGTTCACACCATACAGTGCCACACGACGGTAATCGCCGATGATGCGGCCACGGCCGTAGGCATCCGGCAGGCCGGTGAGGATCTTGTTGTGGCGGGCAACCTTGATCTGCTTGGTGTACACGCCGAAGACGCCGTCATTGTGGGTCTTGCGGTACTTGGTGAAAATCTTCTTGATTTCCGGATCCGGCTCCTTGCCGGCTTCCTTGATGGCCTGCTCGACCATACGCCAACCGCCATTCGGCATCATGGCGCGCTTGCAAGGAACGTCGGTCTGCAGACCGACAACCACATTGTCGACTTCCGGAGAGTCGATGTAGCCGGCGCCGAATGCGTCGATGCCAGCCGGTGTGTGGGTGTCGACGTCGTAGACGCGCTGCTTGCGCTCTACTGCCAGATAGTTGTCATCGAGGTACTGCCACAGGTGCTTGGTCTTCTCGGTGGCGTCAGCCAGGAAGGACTCGTCGCCCTCATAAGGCGTATAGTTCTTCTGAATAAAGTCACGGACATCAATGTCCTTCTGCCAGTTGCCCTCAGCGAAGCCTTCCCAAGCCTTAGCCTGAAGCTCTTCCGGGGAGACTGCCGTCGCATCAACTGCTGCCATTTCCACTCCTTCTGGGTGTTGGTTTGGCGACGCATCGTTACGTCGTCGCTAGTTATCGATTCTAGCTGCATAAACCTGTATAGAACCTGAGTTTACGAGGAAATAAAAGTGACATATGTCACACTTGCGAAGTATAAGAAAAAATCGCGGTGCCGTAATCCAGACACCGCGATTTCTTATATCGCATCAACTACTTTTCATCGGAAGACCAGCGTTTCCATTCGCGATCCTGTTCTTCCCATTTGATGTTGCGTTCCTGCACGATCTTCCATGCATCGAGCGCGTCTTCCCTGGTTTTGTATGGTCCCATACGATGGCTCGCCGGTGATATCATGCCCAGTTCAGGCTGTTCGGTAACCGTATTGAAATACCATTGCTTTTCCATATCACTCCTTACGAAGCGCGCAACGAAACAATAGTCCGCCGCTGTTCTATTCGCGGAACGCGTTGGTAATCGGCAAGCGGCGGTCACGTCCGAACGCCAATGCCGTCACCTTTGGCCCAAGCGGGTATTGACGGCGCTTCCATTCGGCACGATCGACCAGTCGCATAACCGTGTCGACGGTGGTCTCATCGAAACCGTCTGCCAGAAGATCCTCACGACCATGCGCATGTTCAATGTACATCGCCAGCACCTGGTCGAGCAGCTCGTACTCCGGCAGCGAATCAGAATCCTTCTGCCCCGGGCGAAGCTCGGCGGACGGGGCTTTCTCAATCGAATTGACGGGAATCATCACGCCATCCGGCAAAGGAGTCCCAGCAAGCCCCTGTTCGTTGCCCACGACATGCAGCCCGCCGATACCCATGCCCTCGGAGGCAGCCTTATTGCGCCAGCGGGAAATCTCCCACACGCGAGTCTTCAGCAGATCCTTAATCGGAGCGTATCCACCGACTGCATCACCATAAATGGTGGAATAACCGCAGGCAAGCTCCGACTTGTTGCCCGTGGCGACAGCCAGAAGCCCCTTGGAATTCGAATATGCCATGACAATCACGCCACGAATACGCGCCTGCAAATTCTCAGCAGCCACACCTTCAAGATCAAGCTGCTTTTGGAAGGAGACGAACAGCGGCTCAATAGGCTGAACATCATAATGCGCGCCAATATTCTTCGCCAAATCGGCAGCATCATCCTTCGAACCATCAGACGAATACATGCTCGGCATGGAAATGCCATGCACGTTGGCTCCTCCCACGGCATCAGCAGCCATGGCAGCCACCAATGCGGAGTCAATACCTCCAGACAAGCCCAAGCACACGCCCTTGAAATGGTTCTTGGCCATGTAATCCTTCAAGCCTAGCACACAAGCGGTATACACTTCCTCATCCGGATCAGGCTTGGCTGCGATAACACCAACCTGCTGATGTTCGGAGGCAGTATCCAAATCAAAGAAGCTCAAATCCTCCATGAACATCGGAGAACGTTCCAGCAGTGTACCGTCAGCATCAACCACGAAACTGCCACCATCGAACACCAGATCGTCCTGACCACCCACCTGATTGAGGTAGATCATCGGCGCGTTCACTTCAGCCGCACGGCGTACCGCAAGATCGAGTCGAGTATCAGTCTTACCCTCCTCATACGGAGAACCGTTCATGGTAAGCAGCAAATCAATATGCTGCTCGGCAAGTTCTGCCACAGGACCGCCATCCTGCCAGATATCCTCGCAAATAGCCACACCAATACGTGCGCCATTCACATCAAGCACCATGGACTTATTGCCAGGACTGAAAATGCGGAATTCGTCAAACACACCGTAGTTGGGCAGGAAGTGCTTGTCGTAGCCGGCCCAAACCACGCCATCATGCAATACGACGAGTCGGTTGCGTGGCTTGGATGTCTCGCGATCAGTGCCGACCGTGCCAACCACCACAAACAGGTCGCCAAGCCCATCGGCAGCCAGTTCGGTGGCAAGCCAGTTGGCTTTGTTCCACGCGGCTTTGCGGAAGGTGGCCCGCAGGGCGAGGTCTTCGATGGGATATCCGGTCAATGTCATTTCCGGGAATACGACGACTTGCGCGCCCTGTTGCGCGGCGCGGCGGACGTATCGCATGATCTTACCGGCGTTGGAATCAAGGTCTCCGACGCAGGTGTCGATTTGAGCGAGTGCGAAGCGAATGTCTGTCATAGCTGCCTAACCTACCGTTGATTTGTTGAACGTTTTATTTTCTTACGATCGCGAATTGAAAGCGGACCGCACGCGTGTCACGAAAGTTCGTTGAGCACCGTCAGCGCCGCGTTGGCGTAGAATTCCACGCCGGCCTGCAGTGATTCATCTAGACCGACGAAATGCGGGCTATGCCAATCGGGGCAGCCTTTCTCGCCATTGGAACCGATGAAGGCGAACACCGGCATGGTGACGGGCATGAAATCGCAGAAATCCTCCCCCGCCATCGAAGGATGGATTGGCTCGAGCTGCGCGTAGTCGCGCACGTTGTCAGCGACGATTTTGGATAGTTCCATGTCGGAGACGAGCGGATTCTGAAAGTCATCCCAGTCGATGTCTGTGGTAATGCCGTAGCCCGCGGCGATGGATTGGACCTGCTGCTTGAAGCGTTTCTCGACCAGTTCGCCGTCGGACTTATGGAAGTAGCGTACGGTTCCTTGGAAGCTGGCCTTGTCCGGCACGACATTCCACACGTGGCCGCCGTGCAGTTCGGTGATGGACAGCACGAGCGGATGGAATGGTGAGACATTGCGGCTGACGATGGTCTGCAAGGCGAGAATCATTGTGGCGAGCGCCTCGATAGGACCAGTGCCCTTGTGTGGATATCCGGCATGTGAGCCGGCGGCATGCAGAGTAACGTGGAATTTCACGCAGCCGGCCATCATCGGGTCGGGGCCTACGGCGATCTGTCCGGGCGCGTAATTCGGATTGTTGTGGGCGCCGATGGCGGCGGATACGTCGGCGAGCAACCCCGCATCGACCATAGCTTTCGCGCCGAGACCGAGCTCCTCGGCAGGCTGGAACAGCAGTTTAATGGAGCCTTTGATGCGCTTGCGGCGTTTTGCGAGCCAGAATGCGGCTCCGAGCATGTAAGACATGTGCAGGTCGTGGCCGCAACCGTGCATCACACCGTCGTTGACGGACGAGAACGGCAGGCCAGTATCCTCTTGGATGGGCAGACCGTCGATATCGGCGCGCAATGCGATGCGCGGGCCTGGTTGCTCGCCGCGGATCAGGCCGACCACGCCGGTTTCAAGCGGGTTGTTGAGCACTTCGATGTCGTGCGCGCGTAGCAGTTTCTCGATATAGGCACTTGTCTCGTATTCCTTGAAACTGCGCTCGGGATGTGCGTGCAGATAATGACGGATCTCGATGATCTCCGGCGTGATCTCAATATGTTCGCTCATGGTTGACGATTGTAGGCGCAACCGGACGTTTTTCCTATTTTCGTGTTCGTTTTTCGTGCCGACAATGGCGTTTTCCGCAGTTTTTCCCCGTAAGCTGGATGACGTTTTGAACGGATTCACGGGGAGATCGGCATGTCATCGGACATCAAGGCTGCGTTTTTCGATATCGACGGCACTTTGACGAGTTTCGTCACGCATGTGGTGCCGCGATCCACCATCGACGCATTGCATGCGTTGCAGAAAAAAGACGTGAAGGTGTTCATCTGTTCGGGGCGCGCACCCTCCTATATGGGTGTGGTGCTTGACACCATTCCCGTCGAATTTGATGGCATTGTTGGCCTTAACGGCCAGTTCTGCACAACACGCGACGGCCTCGATTACCGTCATCCAATCGACCTGCACGATGTGGAGATCATCACCGACTGGCTGCAATCGCATACCGATGTCGTCGCCAATTACGCGGAAAGCAACTACGGGTATTTCAATCGCATCAACGCCGCTTTGGAACGTACGTGGAACAGCCTTGGCAAAACCGCGCCGAAAATCGACATATGCAATCCGCAGCAACGTATAGGAAACCATCGCACATTCCAGATCAGCCCATATGTGGATAAGGCAACGGAAGCGGAAATCGCCGGCATGTGCGGCAACGTGCGCGGTGTGAGGTGGCATCCCGACTTCACCGACCTGATTCCTGCGGATGGCGGCAAGGCGGTCGGCATGCAGGTCGTGCTTGAGCATTTTGGTTGGTCGAGGGACAATGCGATCGCGTTCGGCGATGGCGGCAACGACGTGGATATGCTACGTTTCGCCGGCATAGGCGTGGCTATGGGCAACGCCACTGACGAACCGAAGACCGTAGCCGATTACGTCACCGACAGTGTCGACGATGCCGGAATCTCGAATGCATTGCATCATTTTGAAATTCTGTAGAAAAGGTTTTTAAGAGTTTTCTTGCGATTTTATAAGACGGTTTTCGCGAATTTCTGCGTTTTTCATGCCCTTTATAAGTATTTTCAATAAGTGAACGCCGTGTTGCCGTCGATGGTTCCTCTATATTGGTCAATCGTTGGGTCCGCCGCGTGGCAAACGGGCGGCCCGTATAGCGAATTGAGAGAGGAACTCAACCATGCGTAACAAGAAGCTTCTCGGCGCGCTGCTCGCCGTCACCACGCTCGCGACCTTCGGTCTGGCCGGCTGCGGCGACTCTGGCTCCAACGGCGCCGCCTCCAAGGAGGATGACAAGACCATCACCGTGGCGGCCTCCCCGACCCCGCACGCGGAAATCCTAAACAAGGCCGTCAAGCCGCTCGTCGAGAAAGACGGTTATAAGCTCGAAGTCAAGGAGTTCACCGATTACGTTCAGCCGAACACCGCCACCGAGGATGGTGAAGTGGACGCCAACTACTTCCAGCACAAGCCGTACCTCGACAACTTCAACAAGGAGAAGGGCACGCATCTGGTGTCCGTGGAAGGTATCCACTTCGAGCCATTCGGCCTATACCCTGGCAAGACCAAGGATTTGCAGAATCTGCAGGATGGCGCCACCGTGGCCGTGCCGAACGACGCCACCAACGAGGCCCGTGCGCTTCTGCTGCTGCAGGATGCCGGTCTGATCAAGCTGAAGAATCCGAAGGACATCAACGCCACTCCGAAGGACGTCACCTCCAATCCGAAGAATCTGAAGTTCAAGGAGCTTGAGGCCGCCGTGGTTCCGACCGTCATCAAGGATGCCGACATCGCGGCACTGAACGGAAACTACGCCATTCAAGCCGGCTTCGACCCGACCAAGGACACACTGGTCACCGAAAAGGCCGACGGCCTGGCCGCGAAAACCTACCAGAACATCCTCGTGGTGAAGGAAGGCAACGAGAACACCGCCAAGACCAAGGAGCTCAAGAAGGCTTTGAAGTCCGACGAGGTGCGCGACTACATCAACAAGAACTACAAGGGCGCTGTGGTGCCGGTCTTCTAAGACCCGCTTCGGCTGCAAGAATTCAATGCCGCAGGTATACTACCCTGCGGCATTCTTATTATGGAACATCAATAGGAACAGGACATTATGACGATTCAGATCGACCATCTGCACAAAAGCTATGGCAGTGGCGCCGAGGCGCATGAGGTGCTGCACGACATCAACCTGACCATCGATTCGGGTGAAGTCTTCGGCATCCTCGGCTCCTCCGGCGCGGGCAAGTCCACGTTGGTGCGCTGCATCAATCTGTTGGAACGTCCCACTTCCGGCAAAGTGCGCGTCGATGGTGAGGACATCACCGATGCGAAAGGCAAGGAGCTGGCGGACGTGCGTGCCGGAATCGGCATGATCTTCCAGAATTTCAGCCTGTTCCAGCAGCGCACCGTGCTGCGCAACGTCACGTTCCCACTGGAGCTCAACCATACGCCGAAAAACAAGCGCGAGGAGCGTGCCCGCTATCTGCTTGACCTGGTTGGATTGGCCGATCTGGCCGACCGTTATCCGAGCCAGCTGTCCGGCGGCCAACAGCAGCGCGTGGCCATCGCACGCGCGTTGGCCAACAATCCGTCCATCATGCTGTGCGACGAGGCCACCAGCGCACTCGACTCCACCACGACTGCGCAGATCCTTGACCTGCTGCGCCGCATCAACCGCGAGCTCAACGTGACGCTGGTCATCATCACGCATTCGTTGTCCGTGGCACGCAACATCTGCGACCGTGTGGCCATGATTGATGGCGGACGCATCGTGGAGATGGGCGATACGGAGGAATTGTTCTCCAATCCGCAAAGCGACATTCTGAAAACACTGATCACCGATGCGAAAGTGGAGAACCATCGCCATAAGCATGATTCCGCTTCGTCCGATGAGCAGACGGACTCGCCGACCAAGGAAGAGGTGAAGTGAAATGGGACAGATTATCTCGCAATTCATCGCCGATTATGGCGAACTGCTGGTCGAGGGAGTACGTGACACGATCATCATGACCGCGGTAGCGACGCTACTCGCGTATGTGATCGGCCTACCTGTGGGCGTACTGCTCATCACCTCAGCAAAGAAGGGCATCCGCCCGAATGCGACACTCAACACCGTGCTCGGATGGATCGTGAACATCGTGCGTTCCGTACCATTCATCATTCTTCTGGTGGCCATCATCCCGTTGACCCGACTGATTGTCGGCACTTCGCTCGGCGTGCCGGGAGCCATCGTGCCGCTGGTCATCACCGCGGCGCCGTTCGTGGCACGCGTGGTGGAGCAGTCGCTCGCCGAAGTGGACGGAAGTCTGGTGGAGGCCGCGCAAAGCTTCGGTGCCAGCAATCTGCAGATCGTGTTCAAAGTGCTGCTGTTCGAAAGCCTGCCGTCGCTGGTGCGCGGCGCAGCACTGACGTTCATCACCCTGTTCGGCTTCTCCGCCATGGCCGGCACCGTCGGCGCAGGCGGTTTGGGCGATATCGCCATCCGCTACGGCTACCAGCGTTACCAGTACGACGTGATGACCGTGGCCGTGATTCTGTGCGTCATCCTCGTACAGATCGTGCAGACCATCGGCGACGTGGCGTCCGACCACATCGACCATCACGAGCGCTAAACCGACGCTTTCATGCTCCTATATGCAAGAATCGGGTCTGAATAATTGTGTTCGGATCCGATTCTTGTATGCGAAAACACTGCTACGTGGTGCGCTTACTTGTTGAGTTCAACAACTCAATCTATGATATAACCTGTTTTTGCTCCGCATTTCCCCGACTCGATGGGAGATGATGGGATTCACGGCAAGGACACTCTACCATGCACCGAAATTCAAGTCAGAAACCAATCAGTATCCGGCTTTAATGGCGGTGATGGTCAGCTCGCCACGGTTCGTGTACCCGAGCGCCGTGAAAAACTCGGATATGCAGGGGCGCACAGTGGTCTCGCTCGGTCCGAGCCGTTTGGCGATATCTTGTTTAGTGGCGCCTAGACAAGAAGGAACAATCCCACTGCCATGTCAGGTATGGTAATCTCAAAACACCGTATAACCTCGAACCATCCAGAACATCGATAAACTACTTCAAAGACAAAAGAGGCGCGGCACGATTGCAGGGGCATTGATGACAGGAACATTACCAAAACAGCATAAAGCGGCGCGCATTATCGAGCATATCGTCCTTGTACTCGCACTGGTCTGGGCCGGCGGCTGTACCCTCATATGGACGCAAATAGACATGCCCCACAGCATCGTGAACACGACATCCTCTGACGGCACCTGCGAAGTGGCCATCGGCGAACTAGGCTCGCCCATGTTCTTCGGCCCAAGCACCATCACGATCAAAGTCTCCTGGGACACCGATTCCAACGTCATCGGAGCCGAGAACGTCACAGAAATCAAGACGGACCTGCACAACGACGGCAAATCATTGGACTCGGACAACTTCACCGTAACCTGGCACGGCAACATCCCGACCGTCACCACCCACGGCGAGGAACAATCGGACCAGAGCTACACGTTTAACTGGAAATAACCACCCCGGACATCACGTCTCTCCGAGAATAGTCCTCACGACCGAGCAGGCCTCACAGGGGCATAAGCATGAAAATCATGACTATAGCTATCATGCGCACCTCTGACGATAATCGCGTGTGGTCGTTTTTGGCTTTGTTCCAAGGTTTTCATTTTTTGGGAAACCTGACTATCACCCTCGTTTTCCACGAGGCACCTCCAGACACCCGAAAATAATCCGGGAACGTTCCACCACCCTGCCGGCGCTCAGCGTCTTCGCCGACTGGCACGGAAAAGTGCAATACCCCCTGTGGTTTCATGATGTTCCGCCTGGGTGGTGCCCAGAAGCATTCGCCCGGCAGCACGTCTCCATGGCGGACAATAGACAGAACGATACGCGGCCCATACAACCGTCCCAGCCGCCAATGACATCCCAAATCCATCCCGAATCCCACAGGCCTATTGCAGACAGCCCAGATCAGCTGGCTCATAGTCCAAAGCCGCCTGCGACGCCACCGTCCCAATGGCAGGAACGGTCAGCTGCGCAGTATGATTTCCGCCCTGTCGGCCAGTTCCCGTTCGCGCACGCCCATAGCAGACAGGATCGCTTGTCTCCGCGATGGCATGGCGGAGGTCGCCCGTGCGACCAATGCGGAGAAGCGACCGAACAATTCCAAGTAATCGTCCTTGTCAAGCAAATAGCCAAGATCACCGATGGCCTGGTACACGTTCTCGTTAGCGCGCCCATCGTACCGGGCACAATAGCAGCGCTCGTCATGCGCGCACAGGTTGCGGTAGAACACCAGTCTGTTGAAGATGCTGTCCAACCGCTTGATGGTGATGCGCCACGGCCCGTCGTGCGTGTCCGCATACAAACCGGTGAAACTTTCGGCGACCGCCAATCGGACGGCCGGGGACTGGACTTGGAAGAACCATACCGTCTGGCCGAAAGAAAGATCGTTGGCCAGCACCCACAACGGGACCTGGCCGTTGTGGTCTTCCATGCAATGGCGGATATACGCCTTGCCGCCATAGTCGCCCCTGTTACGCGGGTTGCCGTCCAACTCAAGTATCCGCTTGAAGACCTTGTCGATCAACGCCACGGCGCTCGGACGGCGCTTCGCTCGCGCCGCGTGACTTGGACGCCCGCAGGGCCCGGAGTTTTTCCAGGTACGCGACCTTCGCCTTCAGATAGGCGACCTGTTCGGCGAGCTCCTGCTCGAGCGTCGGTTCGGGCTTCGGTTTGGATTTCGAGCCTCTGGGCCTGCCCTTGGGCCTCGGCCCGAGCGCCTCCGGACCTCCGGCCCGGTACTCGCGGCACCAGCGTTCCAGGGGTGTGACGCTCGCGATCCCGTGCATGGCCATGACCTCCGCCTTGGTCAGACCGTTCTCGACGTGGTCGCGCGCCGCGGCGACCTTCGTCTCCCCCACGTATACCGTATAGTCAGGAACGCTTTTATACCTGTTCTTATCTTCCGCATGAACCACATACACCGTTGGATAATGAAGACGCGTTCTCTCGGACATCGATACCCCCTTTTATCCCTATCTCGCTTATGTATGGCAGATACACCTCGGAAAAGCGTACTTAGGGGGTATGAGAACAGCTGTCATGACAACCTGACCTGCCATATATAAGCGAGATGTCTCAGGATAAAGCACGGAATCTACCATACGTAAGCGGGATAACCAAGCTTAAGCGCTCGTACGACACATTTTTGTGCACAAGACATCCCTCCGCAAGCGTCATCCGACCGCCTGGTGGCACGTTTCATATGCACAGAGAAAACACAGCCCGCAAACACCACACTCGAAGCATGACGCCAGTGGCTTTAAGGTAGAACCACGCCGATTCTGCTTGCTGATTAAGGTAGGCGATACGGGCTTTCTCTGGCATTCGTTGTCGACGGAAGCCCATTTGGCGGATCGCATGTTCCTCCTTTTCGGGTATGGAGGGAGTGTTCGGGCACTGGAGTGAGCATAACGTAATCATGAGAGAGCAGACAAAATAACTACGGCAGCTTCGATCTTGCGCGTTCCGCCCCTCTCGGTCTTCCCTCGGCGCATCTCTACGAAGTGCTTGACGGTAATTTCTTCCAAGGTGAAATCAGCTAGTGGGGCAAGTGTTTCTGTATCTGTGCATTCTTGGACCATCCGTGTTCATGATCAGTCTCGGGTCGAATCTGGTCTTCTCCGACGCCAACCCTCGCAAGATTGTAAAACGAGGCTGCACCACGCTCATCGCTTTTCTTCTGTTGAATATCGTGCGCGATGGGATTCCCGATGTAGTCGTTGCATTGACTGGCCACCCCAGTACTCTCGACACGTTTGGATACGATATTTTTGCGTCCGATATTCTGGGATTTGCGGGTTTCGTATTCCTGTTTTTTCGCACTTGTCAAACATTTTCACATTGTTTCATTGGCTACGCCGCTGATTTCGTTATGCATGTTGACGGTTAACGATCTGATTCCGCCATTGCACAATGTCCATTGGACTTTACGTGCAGAAGCGGCTTGTCGCACGCGCTTCTAAAGCCTGATTTCGCATGCGCACATCCGCAAAGTCACGCAAATACTAGTTAGCGCAACACTACTTGGTGAGATTTGTTCCCGATGTTTTCCGTATAGTACCTTAGGTCACCCCTTTTTGGTATTTTCTTCTGTTAGATATGCCACACGAGGAATATCTTTTCGGAGTATACGAGATTAGGGAAAATATGGTCAACCACCATAAAATGATTAATGCTGCAATCGCAACGCTTGCGACTTGCGCCATGTTGCTGCCGGTAGTAGGCAGCGCCAATGCTAATGAATCCTCGAATACCGCCGTACTTGGTGCCGGCTATACGGCCACCAAGATTTCGCACCCCAATGCAGGGCTGGGCGAAGATGACGGTATCGTAAACGTTTTGAACGGTGAATCCATTGATGATCTCACGCAGGGTTTGCCCGAGCGTGGTCAGAACTATTCATGGGCTTCGGCCGGCTACGGCGACTGGATGTATGTGGGCACCTGCTATTCCGCAATGGGTTCCACGCTGAAATACATGGCTAACACCATGGGCGCCAAGTATGCCAGCATCAAGGCCGCTTTGGATGTTGCGTTCAACGGCGAGCTGTTCCTCGACAATGGCGAGAACCACAGCTTGCTGCTCAAGATCAACGTCAAGACCGGTGAAGTGAAGATCATCGTCAATGCGATTGGCGGAGAGCATGCGGTCAACGGCTATCGTGCAGCCGTTGAATTCCATGACAAGCTGTACTTTGCTGCCGCCGCAAAGGGTCAGCCGTACCTGCTGGAAGTTGATCCGAGCAGTGATGATGCCACTGAAATCGTGTATCGTTCCGCTGCCATGACCACTGGTCTGAAGAAGGGCTACACTGCTGGTATCCGTGGTTTGACCGTGGTCAACAATCAGCTTATCGCCAGCATGATCACCGACAACGGTGCCACTATTGTGGCTTCTTCCAACCCGTCAGCAGGCCAGGATTCTTTCGCCACTATCGCTACCCAGACCGAGGGCCTGTACAACTATCCGGCATGCGCTGTAACTGATGGAGTGTTCGGTGGATGTGTGTGGGATATGGTCGGCTTCAAGGGCAATCTCTATGTCACTATGGTAACTGGAACCGCGAAGAACAACAAGCAATCCTTCGCACTCGTGCGCGGCACGCAAGATAAGGAAACCGGCAAGTGGACCTTCAAGCCGCTGGTCGGCGATCCGGCAGACGGCGCCAAGTACGAGTGGGGTTTCGGAGCGAGTCGTTCCGGCGCAGCCAACATGGTGGTATACAAGGGCCACCTGTACATCGGCGGCTACAACGATCCGATGAACGCTTTGGAGAAGGCCATGCAGATGGATTTCTCCGATCTGTACAAGGATCTGGAGAGCCCGGTCAACCTGTGGCGTATGGACGTTGACGAAGACGGCAACGAAAACTTCGAAATGCTCGCCGGCGAAGCCAACAACAAGTACTTCGGCGATTCCAAAGGCACCATCGATGGCAATACCATGCTGTCCGGCTTGGGCGACAGCGACGAGCAGAGCCGTCACCTGAACCAGTATGTGTGGCGTATGCAGTCCTACAACGGCAAGCTGTACGTCGGCACCTTCGACATCAGTGATCTTGCATACCCGGCAACCCAGTTCGCCAACGGCGACATTCTGAAGCGTACTCCGGAAGAGTGGAAGAAGCAGATCGAATACATCAAGATCTTCTTCGACTCTCTGAAAAAGAATGACCAGAACGGCACTTCCGGTACTATCGGCACGGACTCTCAGGAAGCCTCCAAGCCTTCCGAGTCCGAATCTCAGGAAACCACCAAGCCGAGCGATGATGACATCATGCCGTTGAACGAAGGTGAAGCATCTGAGAGCGATCAAGCTGCACAGGCAGTTGAAGAAGCCGGCAAGACCGACGAAGTGGCCGCTGACGTGGCTACCATGCAGCAGCTGCTGGAGGACATGGGCGCTGATCTCAACTCCAAGCAGACCGACGTGGTCTCCCCTGACGGTGTCGCTCCGCAGGCCGCTGAAACCTACACGCTCGACGATCGTTACCAGTTCCTCGCATCCCTGCAGCGGCTGCTCGACCTGTACAACAAGAACAAGCAGTATCTGCCGGAATTCATTACCAACGAGCTCGACAAGTGGCTTACCGAAGAGAATCTGGAGAACTTCATCGACTTCGTGGGCGTGCTCAGCTACCTGCATTACTCCAACGATGAGACTCGTGGCTTTGACCTGATCGTCTCCTCCGATGGCACGAACTTCCAGACCATCAGCCGTAACGGTTTCGGAGATAACAACAACCACGGTCTACGCGTGTTCGCCGTCACCGATTCCGGTCTGGCAATTGGCACCGCAAACCCGTACCATGGCACTCAGGTGTGGCTGCTGAATGATGGTGAAATCAAGAATGCTGAGCTGACGAATGGCGATGCATTCGACTACGACAAGTATGATAGCGATAAGAAGAGCGCCAACGCCAACGGTCTGACCGTTGGCATCAACCCCAATGGCAATACCGTGGAAGACGTGCAGTACGACTACCAGTCACTGACCGCCGGCACGGATTACACCGTGGCCGATGACGGTTCCATCGTGTTGAGCAGCGCATTCCTCAATGGTCGCGAAACCGGCAGCACCGGTTCTGTGGTGGTGTTCTACAACCAGGGTGCACGCGTGCGTTTCACTGTGACTATCAAGGACAGCACTCCGAACGCACCGAAGAAGGATGATGACAAGCAGAATACGAAGCCTGCCGCACACAAGAAGGCAAACACTGCCAACACCGGTTCCAACGTAATCGGCGTTGTTGTGGTGGTCGCTGTTCTGGTTGTTGCAGCAGGGGCATTGTTCGTGTTCAAGCGCAAGCGTTCCTGAATTGCCAGAGCCTGTTCTTAGGACTCATTCCTAAGTTCGTCCGCAAATAACAATCCCGCATGATCCGGTTCGCCGGAATCATGCGGGATTTTTTATTTTGCAGAGATCGCCTATCTCACGTCATGTCAAACTGCTATCACAAGCTGATTTCAATGTGCGATATGCAACCATGTGGAAGTTCCGATACGGAAACCATTGAAAATGGCACGCAATCCTACAAATAACAGATTCACCGCAAGCCACAGCAACGCCATACGCAGCGCGGAAGAAGCCTGCATCGCATCGCATATCCAACCAATCACAGCAAGACAGGGCACATATATTGCAGCCGTCGCCGTACACGTCAATGCAAGATACCGGTAATCCCCTGCCCCAATCAGAATGCCATCAACAGCCCACATCCAACCAGCCAACGGCAATGTCACGCCAACAACCACCATACCGACAGTGAGCAAATGCTGGATCTCAATCGACTGAGAAAACAGCGGGGACGCGCACCATCCGGCAATCATCAAACCAATACCGATTACCGTTCCTCCGCATAATCCTGCCTTGCCAGCGATTCTCGTCAAACGCATGGCTTCATCCTCTTGACGGGCACCAATCTGCGCGGCAACCAACGTCTGACCGGCAATACCAATGGCATCAAGCATGTTCAACACGAAATTCCAACTGGAATTCACCACCTGATACGCAGCCAACACTTCCACGCCCATATGCGTAGCCAGCACCACATTCGCCACCAGGCATGCGCGCAACGCAAGCGTGCGCAAGAACAACACCGCACCATCGCCAGCACTGTTCAACACTCCTGACAAACGCGGCCGTAAACGGGCACCTTCCGCACGAGTCCACAACACAGCAGGAACAATCAGCACTACCGCCATAAACCATTGCGAAATCAGGGTGGCCACTCCGGAACCAAACACACCCCAACCGAATCCGAGAATAAACAGCAGATCCAGCAACGTATTGAGTATCGCACCCAGCGTAGCAGCTACCAACGTGATGCGAACCTTCTGCAGTCCGCGGAAAATACCGTTGGCCGCATACACCAGCAACATGCCGGGAATACCGAACACCACTGCGCGAACATAGTCAACCGCGTTATGCAGCACACTCCCTTGGGCTCCCATGGCCATGCACAACGGGCGTGCAATAACGAACAGCGCCACAGACACCACCACGCCAATGATTCCAGCCAACCACAGGCCATCAATGCCTGCTTCCAAGCCTTCTCTCCGCTTGCCGGCGCCCAAAAGACGTCCCACCTGCGATGTGGTGCTATACGCAAGGAACACACATAGCCCCACAACAGTGAGCACAATGGTTGACCCGACCGACAGACCTGCGAGCGCCCGCCCGCCAATATGTCCGACGATGGCGGTGTCGATGAGTACGAATGCTGGTTCGGCGATAAGTTGCCCGAATGTTGGTATGGCTAGTGTGAGAATGGTGCTGATGGTGGTGCATGATGCGTTGTTTGCGGTATCTGTTTCGTGAGTATTCTGCGAAGTTGATGTGGTCATAATCGTAAGCGTCTGGTGTGTTGGGAACTGCATGTGCAGTGTAAGGTCACGTGTTTCATCATCGCCGTTGATTGCTCAGATTTTGGCTATGTCTGTTTTGCGCTATTTGAGAATGTCGTTGAAGGTTTTCGCTGATTGTCTGCATAAAGGTAGAGGGGCATATAATTCCTGAACCGCTCGTGACGCATAGTCCAAGCTCCTGCGAGACCCATTCGATCCCATCCAAACCCTAGTGGATTCCCCAATCCGCCTTCGCAGTAATACTTCATGTGACCGTCGAACTTATCCCCGAACGCGTCAATGGGCTACCGCCTGGTCTCAAGCCCATGAGACACTAGGAACCATGACTACAGTTATCATGCGCACCACTGAAGGCGACATCAAGATCAACCTGTTCGATGACAAGACCCCGGAAACCGTGGCCAATTTCCTGGGCCTCGCCACCGGCGAAAAGGAATGGGCCGACCCATTCACCGGCCAGCCGAGCCACAAGCCGTTCTACGATGGTCTGACCTTCCACCGCATCATCAAGGACTTCATGATCCAGGGCGGCTGCCCGCTGGGCACCGGCACTGGCGGCCCGGGCTACAACTTCGATGATGAAATCGTTCCAGGACTGACCTTCGATCGCCCATACCTGCTGGCCATGGCAAACGCCGGCCTGCGCCGCGGCATGGACGGCAAGATCCACGGCACCAACGGCTCCCAGTTCTTCATCACCACCGTGCCAACCGAATGGCTCAACGGCCATCACACCATTTTCGGCGAAGTCGCGGATGACGAGTCCAAGGCCGTCGTCGACAAGCTCGACTCCGTGGCAACTGACCGTTCCGATGCTCCGCTCGAACCGGTCGGCATCACTTCCATCGAAGTGCTGAAGTAAGTTTCGCATCAACAAGACTTACGGCAAAACAATGAAAAGCCCCTCGCGTGAGGGGCTTTTCATTATCTCCGAGAGAATCTACAGCAGTTCAGATGAGTCTCACGACCGCACTGATCGTGTCATATTTTGCGTAAACGAGGTTCGGCGGAGTCCTTGGCACCGGTGATACGATACACATCGAACACGCCTTCAATCTTGCGCACTGCGGCAAGCAAAGTATTCAAATGCTGGGGGTCGGCCATTTCGAAGCTGAATTGGCTGGTGGCCACACGATCGGTTCCCGTGGAAATGGAGCCGGAAATAATGTTCACTCCATGGTCGGAAAGCACGCGCGTCACGTCGCTCAGCAGATGCGGGCGATCGAGCGCCTCCACCTGAATCTTGACCATGAACACGCCCTTGGTACTCGTCCACTGCACGTCAACCACACGTTCCGGCTGACGCTTCTGCAAGTCCAGCATGTTCTGGCAGTCCACACGATGCACGGACACGCCCTGATTGCGGGTGATGAAGCCGATGATGTTGTCTCCTGGCACCGGCATGCAACATCGGGCGAGCTTGACCCAAATGTCTCCCACGCCCTTGACGGAAATGCCCAGCGAGCTGGTGGTCTTCTTGGTGCGTTCCACCTGCTTGAGCGGCAGAGCCTCCTGCTCCACCTCCTCATTCACCTCGTCGCTGCCCGCATCACGGACCAGATGCGAGATGACATTCTGCGTGGAAATCTGCCCTTCGCCAATCGCCACGAACACGGCTTCGGCATTGGCGAGATTCAGCTCATCAGCAACACCGATCAACGCCTCGGGAGTCAGCAGAGTCGCAATCGGAAGATTGCGCTTGCGCATGGCTCGTGTCAGCTCGTCACGACCTTCTTCGATGGCCTCGGTACGACGCTCCTTGCTGAACCATTGGCGAATTTTGTTGCGTGCCTTCGGGCTCTTGGTAAAGCTCAACCAGTCACGAGACGGACCAGCCGATTCGGACTTCGACGTAAGCACCTCGACGGTGTCGCCGTTTTCAAGCTTGGTGTCGAGCGGTACCAGACGTCCGTTCACGCGGGCGCCCATGGTACGGTGGCCGACTTCGGTATGCACCGCGTAAGCGAAATCGATCGGTGTCGCCTCGGCAGGCAACGATACGATCTTACCTTTTGGAGTGAACACGTAGACTTCGGCAGCACCCAGATCTTCCTTCAGGGAGCCAAGGAATTCATTGGAATCCGGGGTCTCACTCGTCCAGTCGGCGAGCTGCTGAATCCACTTGAAATTGTCAGCCTCGCTCAGCTCCTGGTTCTCGCCACGTTTACGATCGGACTTATCGGGCGAGCTCAGCGCACGGCCAGCTTGACCGTTCTCCTTGTACTTCCAATGCGCGGCGATACCGAATTCCGCACGGCGATGCATGTCCCACGTACGAATTTGAATCTCGACAGGCTTGCCGCCAGGACCCACCACCGTGGTATGCAGGCTCTGGTACATGTTGAGCTTTGGCATGGCGATGTAATCCTTGAAACGGCCCGGAACGGGGTTCCAACGCGCATGCACCGCACCCAACGCGGCATAGCAATCCTGAATCGTGTCGACGATGATGCGCACACCCACCAAATCGTAGATATTCGCAAAATCATGACCACGTACGATCATCTTCTGATAAATCGAGAAATAGTCCTTCGGACGTCCCGTTACGTACGCCGTAATGTTCTGTTCGTCAAGATCTTCGTTGATCTCCGCGAGAATCTGCTTCAAATACACGTCTCGCTGGCCTGCGCGACGGGCCACCAGCACCACGATCTCGTTGTAGATCTTCGGATAGAGCACTTTGAAGCTGAGCTCTTCCAATTCGGTTTTGATCGCGTTCATGCCGAGACGATTGGCAAGTGGCGCGTACACGTCAAGCGTTTCATGCGCTTTCTTCTGCGCGCTCGGAGTTTTGACGTAACGCCAAGTACGCGCGTTGTGTACACGGTCGGCGAGTTTGACGACCAGCACACGCACGTCGCGGCTCATCGCGACCACCATCTTGCGAATGGTTTCGGCTTGCGCGGAATCGCCGTATTCCATCTTGGAAAGCTTGGTGACGCCATCGACCAAACCGGTCACGGTATCGCCGAACTCGGCGCGGCACTCATCGAGCGTATAGTCGGTGTCCTCAACCGTGTCGTGCAACAGGCCGGCGGCCACAACCAACGGTCCCATGCCGAGATCGGCAAGAATCTGCGCCACGGCCAACGGGTGGATGATGTACGGCTCACCCGATTTGCGCCGTTGCGAAGAATGCTGCTTGACCGCACGCTCATAAGCGCGCTCAAGAATGCTTATGTCCTCATCGGGATGATGGTATTCGCACATCTTCAGGATCGGCTCAAGCGGATCAAGCGGATTCGTGCTGATCTCGCAGCCCAACATTCGGGCAGAATGAACCTCACGCTCAACGTCACCCATCGTCCACCTCCTCGCTCGCAATGCTCCCTATACTACCCGCGCCTCACCGTGCATCCGAGGCATCCGACCGCGTGTTGCAAGGCCAAATACCCCCGAAACCATTGAGATGTCAGCGTTTGCCGATTCCTCTGCGACTAAGCCAGTGCGTTCAGCTCAGGAAGCCACGCCTGTGGAACCAAACCCACGCTCAGCGCGATCCGACCCAGGCAGCGTTTCCGCCTCGATGAACTTCGCTTCGACGTAACGCTGAATAACCAGCTGCGCGATACGGTCTCCCGGATGGAACGTCACGGTGTGTTCCGGATCAAGATTGATCAGCGGCACCTTGATCTCACCACGGTACCCCGCGTCGATGGTTCCCGGCGCATTGAGCACAGTCACACCCTGCTTGACGGCAAGACCGGACCGTGGATGCACCAGAGCCACGTAACCCGCTGGAAGGGCGATCGCCACTCCTGTAGGCACCAGTGCCCGCTGGAACGGCTTCAGCGTGACTTCCTCCGTAGTGCGCAGATCAGCGCCAGCGTCACCGGCATGGGCATAATACAATTCCGCCGGATGGTCAGGATCCAGCGACTTTACCAGAACCTCGACGTTTTCCGGTTCGTTATATGCTTCGTCGAACGCCATCAGGCAGCGCACTCCTGACACACCGGCTGACCGTCGTCAGTGGTGTAGGCAAGCTGGCTACGGTGCTTCACCAGGAAGCATTCGGAGCAGATGAACTCGTCACCCTGCATAGGAATGACGGTCACCGAGGCGTCCTCATTGCTGAGGTCCGCACCGGGCAGCTCGTAATCTTCGGCGATGGCGTTCTCGTCATCGTCCATATCGTTGGAAGTGTTCTGGGAGCTCTTGCCCAAAGCCTGGAGCGACTCCTCGTCCTCGTCTTTGTTGCGCGGGGAATCATAATCCTGTGCCATCGAGATTCCTTTCGTCATCTATGGTGCTTATGCGCCATAGGATACATGACTTTTACCCCGCATAGGATACACGAATCGAAATACTCGTAAAATCCGACACGTGGGGCACAATGGAATAAACAGAAATTCTTGAAGGAAAGTGGTGTGTTGTGCCTGGGAATTCACTCGAGGAAGCGCGGTTCGATCATGTCAGCGACACCGGTGAACTCGTCTTTGTTTCAGGTGCCGGAAAGTTCGCTGTAAAGGTCGACGAAGCGCTTGAAAGAGCCATTTTGGAGGCCAAGCAGATTCGTTCCGAAGTACAGGAGGAACAGAAAACACGCATCCCACCCACCCTGCCGATTTCGCAAATTCAATCGTTGATTCGCGCTGGCGCCGATCCCGCGCGTGTCGCGGAAAGATATTCGTTAAGCGAAGCGCTTGTTCGGCGTTTCTCGGCTTCGGTCGAAACGGAAAAGCAATATGCGATCGAGCAGTTTCTCGCCGTTCCAGCGCCGAAGGAAAGCCGCGTACGCACGCTTTCCGAACTGATCGAACGCACTTTTGCGGCAGCGCGGGTGCGCTTGGAAGATGTGACTTGGAAGGCCACCAGACTTGGCTTGGAGCCTTGGAAAATCAGCGCTCAGTTCGTCTCCTCCGGTCACAATGTCTGCGCGGAATGGTCGTGGAACATGCACGACAATGCCGTAAGCTGCCTGAATTCCGCAGCACGAAAACTCATTGGAGAACAGGACACATCGAAAGAAGGACACGCCGAGAAACACGCCGATGAAAATTTTCTCGTGTCACTGAATCTTCCCGGAAATTCCGCACGGTCGGCGCGTATCGAGCAAACGGTGTCCGCATGGAACACGCCCGAGCCGTCCATGCCTGCAGCCCGTCCCGCGGCAGCGCCTTCCGTTCTGATCGCACCAATCGGCGGCGTGTCTAATGAATCCGACACGCCTGACACGCCGAACGCGCCAGCCATCGCATCCGACTTGCCTCTGCCGAGCCGACCGGAGAACCCTGCTGCAGGAGCCAATACAGCCAGCGCAACAAACACCGACACACGCAATACCGTTCCATCCACGCCGGAGCCTGCTTCGAACATGGCGAACGAGAACCAGACACTTGACCCGCATAGCCAGAACACCACCAAATCGAAGCGTCGTGCCGGACGTTCCGCCGTGCCAAGCTGGGACGAAATCCTGTTTGGCGACTGAAGTTAGGCCACGTCGATCAAGCAGGGAATGTCGGATTCGAGCATGGTGAGCGACCCGTGCACGCTTGGCAGGTGCATCGCCTTTTCTGCTTGCGTACGTGAGTCCACAATAGTGACGGCTTTGGCGGCCGATACGATCACATCGCCGATCATCGGTTCGACGCGAGCTTCCACCGGCCCATACACGCCTTCATCCATTGCCTGCGAGCGCGTGCGCACCTGCGCACGGTCCTCCAGCACGCTGCGCCATCGTGTGGCGATGTCTTCTGGATTCTCGCCTTGTTCCGCGTAGAGCATGACGCAACGTGGTTCTCCGCCGACATGGGCGACGCCTTGCATGAGTCGCTGGTCCTGTGCAATGTCAATCACGGATTCGGGATCAGTGGTGATCATGCCGTGGTCCGCCACAATCACAATCAATGTGCCTTTGGGCACGCTACGGCGAAGAAGGCCGAGTTGCCCGTCAACGCGCTCGTACGTGCCGATCCATTTGTCGGAATCCCAACCGTAATTGTGCCCGATCTTATCGGTGTCCCTCAGATACAAATATGTCAGACCGGGCGTTTTTGCCGCTTGCGCCGCGGCTGCAATCCGTTTTCGCGGATCATCGTTGGAAATGTAGTCGCTGCCCCGTAGCGCCGCCTGCGTCAACGCGGAAAAGGCGAATTTCGGCAGTCCAGAACTGGTCACTCGAACATCCTGCGCGCTCAGCCGTTCGAAAATGGTCGGTTGTTGCTGCAATTCAAGCGGAGGAATTGCGTTTTTGAAGGAAATCAGCTGGCATATTTCATCGGTTTTCGGATTGAGCTGCGTGTAGCCGGTCATACCGGTCATACCGGGGCATGTTCCCGTACCGAAGGTAGACATGGCTGCGACGGTGGTGCTTGGCATGCATGTTGCGATGGGACGTTGATTGGCGGTGTCGTTCATCAGCGCACGCAAGTAGGGGGCATGTCCCAGCCTCATGTTGAGATTCCAGTAGCCGAGACCGTCCACGAGCGCCACAACCACGGAAGTCGCATCGGGAATGCCGAGCGCTCCCTGCAAACGCTTCGGATCAGGATGGACTGCCGTTGGCATGGGGTATCCGATGGCGTTGGAAACAGCAGGAAGTACCGATGACAGGTGCAACGCTCCCCCACGGGTTCCTTCAGATGACACGTCATCGCCGTAGCATGCCGGTTCGGTCATGGTGAGCAGCTCTTCGACGCTTGGCACTTCAACACTCATAATTCCCATTCAAGCACCGCGGCGGTACCGGCTGGTAGCATTGCTAGGTTGATTACCATTACTTTTCCGTGAGGAGATTCACCGCATGGTGTCGCACCGCAAACCGGCAAAACCAGCCTTTGACCCGCGTACGGTCAAAGAGAACATCGTCGAAACACCGTTGAATGAGGAGATGAGCAAGTCGTTCCTCGAATACGCGTATTCGGTGATCTATGCCCGCGCGTTGCCCGATGCCAGAGATGGTCTGAAGCCGGTGCAACGCCGCATCATCTATCAGATGGGCCAGATGAATCTCAATCCTGATCGTCCGTATATGAAATCGGCCCGTGTGGTCGGCGAGGTTATGGGCAAGTTGCACCCGCATGGCGACTCCGCCATCTATGAGGCGATGGTTCGTCTTGCGCAGCCGTTTGCGATGCGATTGCCGTTGGTGGATGGCCATGGTAACTTCGGTTCCCTTGACGACGGTCCTGCGGCCTCCCGTTACACTGAGGCGCGTATGGCCCAGGCAGCGCTTGGCATGAATGCCAATATCGGTGAGAATACCGTTGATTTCACGCCGAATTACGATAACAAGCTGCAGGAGCCGACTGTTTTGCCCGCTGCGATTCCGAATCTGCTGGTCAATGGCGGTTCCGGTATTGCCGTCGGCATGGCCACGAATATGGCGACGCATAATCTGGGCGAGGTGGTTGCCGCGGCCAAGCATCTGATGCATCATCCTGATGCCACGTTGGAAGAGCTTATGCGCTATGTTCCAGGTCCGGACTGGCCAAGTGGCGGCGTGATCGTTGGGCGTAACGGCATTCGTGAGGCGTATGAGACCGGACGTGGCGCGTTGACCACGCGTTCAGTGACGCATATCGAAAATGTGACGGCCCGTAAGAAAGCCATCGTCGTGACGGAACTGCCGTTCATGGTGGGGCCCGAACGAGTGCTGGAACGTATTTCCGAGGGCGTGAAGAATCGCAAGCTGGAAGGTATTTCCGGGGCGATCGACTTGACGGATCGTCATAACGGCACTCGTCTTGTCATTGAAATCAAAACCGGTTTCGATCCGAACGCCGTGCTTGCGCAACTGCTCAAGCACACGCCGTTGCAAGACAATTTCACTATCAACAATGTGGCGTTGGTCAACGGCCGCCCGCACACCATGGGTTTGAAGGAAATGCTTCAGGTGTGGGTGGACCATCGTCGTGTGGTGATTCGCCGTCGTAGCGAATTCCGTAAGAAGAAGGCGTTGGAGCGTCTGCATTTGGTCGAAGGCCTTCTGCTTGCGATGGTCGACATTGACGAAGTGATTCAGGTGATTCGTTCGTCTGACGATGCTGATGCCGCAAAGACGAAGCTCATCAAGGTGTTTGATCTGGATGAGATTCAGGCACAGTACATTCTTGACTTGCGTCTGCGTCGTCTGACGAAAATGAGCCGCATCGAGCTTGAGTCGGAACGTGACGATTTGAAGCAACGTATCGAAGAGTTGGATCGTATTCTCGCTTCCGCCGAAGCGCTCGACAATGTGGTGATCTCCGAAATGGATGAGGCCGTCGCCACGTATGGCACGCCTCGTCGAACCGTATTGCTGGATGAGGATGCCGATGGTAAGCTTGTGCCTGTTGTGGCGCATGGTGATGATGGCGTGTCCGCTTCGGCTATGGCCGCAGCCCGTGCCGCCGCAACGGTCTCTTCCGCAGCAGCTGATGTTGCCGCAGCCGCTAAGGCAGCGACGAAGGCCGGTGAAGACAATGCGGCCGCTGTGGCATTGCAGATTGACGACGAACCATGTGCGGTGATGCTGTCGGCCACGGGTTTGATCGCGCGAACCTCCGAAGATGCGTTGGAACGTTGGGAGAATCGTTCTTCTGCCGACAAACGTGTGAAGGACGATCAGATTATTTCGATTTTCCCTACCACCACACGTTCCTCATATGGTTTGATCACATCTGCCGGCCGTCTGATTGTGGCGCATGTCGTGGAGTTGCCGGTTGTGTCTGCGGATGGTCCGCTCCATGTGACTGGCGGCGTCCATGCCGAAGAGTTGATCGGTATGACGGAAAATACCGATCCGATTCGCGGCGAACGCGTGATTGCTGCGATTGCCATGCCAACTGCCGATGATTCCGGTGATCATGCCGCAGAACCTGCTCCTCTTGCATTGGGCACGCGTAATGGCGTGATCAAGCGTTGGAATCGTGAGTCGCCCACCACGATGGATTCATGGAGCATCATCGATTTGAAGGATGACGATGAAGTGCTGGCTGCCGCTGAAGCGCGCGATGAGGATCGACTGGTGTTTGTTTCTACCGACTCGTCTTTGCTGACGTTTGATGCGAAGAACGTACGCCCTCAGGGCCGTACCGCGGGCGGCATGGCAGGTATCCGCTTGGCTGAAGGCTGCTCGGTTGCCGCGTTTGCGGTGATTCCCGCCAACAAGGTGGCTTGGAATTACGAGGAGGGAGACAATGGCCTGTTCTCCGCGTCTGGAGCCGTGGTATTGACGGTTGCCGGCGATTCCGAAGCACTGCCGGGCACGGAGAATGGTTCAGCGAAGGTAACCCCGTTGGAGATGTACCCGACAAAGGGTCGCGGTACCGGTGGCGTGCGTTCGCAGCGTTTCCTTAAGGGGCAGGATACGTTGATCCTCGCCTTCGTGGGCACATATCCGGTACATGCTTCCACGGAGGGCGGTGCCGGCGTGGAATTGCCGAAGCCGGATATGCGTCGTGACGGTTCTGGTACGGAACTTTCCGCGCCAATCGCCATCGTCGGCTGACCCATTGTAATGTGACGTGCCCGCGTTTTACGAAGTTTGGAATCGTTTAGGATTCCGTTCGTAGGACGCGGGCATTGTTGTTCCTGCGTTTTCGTCCGCGCTGTCACTATGCATTAGCGATGATGATCTTTTTCAACAGTAAAGTTTCATGCCTTGCGGACTATCGACGAAACCTGCGGCGTAAAGGATTTGCCGGTATTCATTGCGTGCTTTCAATGATGTTCCGTTCATTTCGCTGAAGCTGATGCTGCCGCTGGGTTGGCGCTGCAATACGTAGGCAAGTTCGGCGCATGACGGTCTTAATATTGTTTCGTCTGCGGTGAAGCTGACAATTTTATGGCTTTTTGGCACGGAGAACAGTACCGGTTCGCCTTGTTTGAGCACAATGATGGACCCGGATCTGCGTGCTGGTTTGAGGTAATCCTGTTCTGGCCAGGCGATTGCGGAACCAGTGAGATTGGCGGGATCGATCACGTCGAGCGCAACGCAGGATTGACTGTGCCATTGCGTGTCGCTGCGCAGCGCGTCGACGGTGTCTCGTTCCGCGAATTGTGCCGCGCCAAAACCTTTCACGAACATGCCTCGGACCAGTGTGCCATGTTCTTCCATTCGTTTGAGTACCGGATAGAGCGCTGAAAATCCTCCGGCAATCCGTTCCTTGTCAACCAAAGGAGCGGCAATCACGCCGTATCGGTCCAGTAATGAGTCGATGAGCGCCAGCTCACGCTCCTCTACACTTGCCGTATGCGCCATGCCAATGCCGGTATCGCTGTTTTCGAGCATGCCCGGCTCGATAACACCGTCTAGTGGTTTGTTTGGCATAACGGTTCGCCCGTCGCCACAAGATACTGCGGACCATAATCCACTCAGCGCCAATGGTGTTGGAGGACGCATGGTGACGCGTCTACGCGCGGCACGACGGGGTGCGCGAACGGTTTTGCCTCCGTGCAGAAGCGCTCGTACTGGTGCGAACGAACTGTTCGTCATTTTCCCCTGCCATACCAGTGACCATAAGGCTTCTTCGAACTGCCGCTCGCCCCATGCCGGAAAGATGATTTCGCCCGTTTCGGGGTTCACCTGCGCTTCGGCATGCTCAAGCCAGATGGTTTTTGTCACGGCTGAAAGCAGTTGAATAGGAAATGCTCCGCCACCGCTTAACGCCGTTAACACGGCATCCGGCATGGTCAACGTTTCATTATCGTTCAGCTTATCCACCGCCGATTCAGGCTGGTTGAGCAGCAAGGAACCTGCTGGATAGAAGGCGATCTCACCAGCTTCTTTGGCGTTGGATCCACTTGCTTTCGAACCGACCCACACCACATCCGACGATGAGATGAGTTCGTCGAGCATACTAGGCTGATAGTCACGCACACGTGCCGGGAATACCATGGACTCCCATACCGAAGCGTTCAGGAACACGCCTTCCAACTGCTCGATGACACGCATCAGACCATCAACGCCTTCGTAGCGTTCACCTCCAACAGGGCCAACGCCCTGACGATTAAGCAGAAACGCCTGATAGACGCTCGGATCGACCGGTTTGACGGCCTTTCTGGCCTTGGCAAGAGACAATGCTCGAATACGCCGGAAAACATCCTTGTGGAGCCATTGCTGAATATCGTTCTTTTCGGAAGTCTCACCTGAATCAGTGAATCTTCCCTTGATGAGTTCTCCTCGGGCATCCAGTTCATCAAGCGCATGCACCGCCTGAGCCGCGTCAATGCCCAGTTCGGCAATCATCTTGTCAGCGGTGAATGGTCCATGCGTTTTGGCGTATCTTGTTACGCGCCCGCCGATATCTTCTTCGGCGAGATCATTCCAGAATGTTCGCCCAGCAAGCTCGCCCTCCACTTGTGTAATAGCTTCGGCGTCCAACAACGATGCCATATCCGTGCTTCCTAGAAGCCGTTCGAGCACTTCCAGATCCATGGACAGCAACTGCGTGCTTCGTTCGGCTTGGGGCACGTCATACTGGTACATCACCGATCCAACGAAGCCGAACAGCATGTTCTGCGCAAACGGAGAAGGTGTTTCAGTAGTTGCCTCCGATAAAAGTATTGTTCCCGCATGCAGGCCTGTCATAATCGTGCGTAATGCCGGCAAATCATATACGTCCTGCAGGCATTCGCGCGCAGTTTCCAACAAGAGGGGGAAGTTCTTGCAAGTACGAGCCGCATTCAACAGTTGCGCGGCCTTCAACCGCTGCTGCCAGAGAGGCACACGCTTACCGGGACGTGTGCGCGGCAGAAACAGTGATCTGGCCGCACATTCGCGGAATCGAGCCATGTAAAGCACGCTTTCGCCAACTTGCGTCTCAACAGTGCGTTGCAATTCGTCCACGTCGAATAGCAACAGCTCACGTGTAGGCAAATCGCCGTAACCGTCCGGCAATCGTAAAACAATGCCATCGTCGACCGCGTACACTTGACCGTCGAAACCAAACCGCTGTTTGATTCGAGTGGTGATGGCTAACGCCCAAGGCTCATGCACGCGCCTACCATATGGTGAATGGATGATGATGCGCCAATCTCCGCCTTCATCCCGGCAACGCTCCACCACGAGATCACGATCCGAAGGAATCGTACCGGTCGCTTCACATTGCTCGTCAAGCAGTTTGGCAAGATTGCTTATGGCATTATGGTCGAGACCATCTCGTTCCAAACGTTGCGCGGTCTCACGGTTGAACTGTGCTTCCAATACAGTCTGAGCCGTATTCTGATCACCATTCTTTGCTGGTTCACGCCTATGCAATCCTTGGCTGAGCTCACGCGTCAAACGCCCTTGCGCCAATCCGAAACCATAATCACGCCCATCCTGATCCCCATGCCAAAATGGCAAGCGCGCGGTGCGCCCGGGAGCAGGAACCACCACTACCCTATCTCGTGTGATCTCCTGAATCTGCCAGGTGGAAGTCCCCAAAGTGATGACATCTCCCACGCGGGATTCGTATACCATTTCCTCATCAAGCTCGCCCACTCGCCGAGGACCTGGACCAGAGCCCTCTTCTGGAAGCACCACCGCGTACATGCCACGGTCGGGTATGGTGCCGCCACTGGTCACCGCCAAGCGTTGCGCTCCTGGACGTGCGGAAATCAGCTTTGCCTCTTCGTTGTATTGCAGCGGTGGACGGAATGCGGAAAAGCTCTCACTGTTGTAGGCGCCCGTCATCATGCCGACGACAGCGTCGAACATAGACCGGTCGAGATTTTGGAAAGGTGCGGAACGACGCACAAGCTCGTACCAATCGTTCGTGGAAAGATCTTCCATGGCCGCGGCTGCGACGGTCTGCTGTGCGAGCACGTCCAGAGGGTTGCGGGGCATATGCAATGGTTCTATAGCCCCTTCCCTCATGCATTCCATGCTGGTTGTTACGCCAATAATCTGTTGGCGGGTTATGGGGAAGAACAACGCGTGCGAGACTCCGCCGACATTGTGGTCGGCACGGCCCACTCGCTGCAATCCCGATGCGATCGACAATGGGGCGGCCACCTGAACCACGAGATCCACCGAACCCATATCGATGCCGAGTTCCAGGCTGGAAGTGGCCACCACGCAACGTAATTCGCCGCGTTTTAACTGTTCTTCGATCTGTTTACGTCTATCTTTTGACACGGACCCGTGATGAGCCATGGCAATCGCATCAATGTCTTCATGCGATTCAACCAGCATGGTGGTGGATCCCACCACCGAGTCATAGTGCCCGGCAAATTGCTCGCGGCCCTCCGGTGAGCCCAAGTCACGGTGCTCACTCAGATCAGTTGCCACCGTGCCCTGTTTCGACTCCGCATACATGTCGTTGAGCCGTGCGGTGAGCTTCTCCGCCAGTCCACGCGAGTTGACAAATATCAATGTGGTTCGGTGCCGCAACACCTCGTCGAGAATGGACCGTTCAATGACCGGCCATACCGAACCGCCTGTAGCGCTGGTGTCGAGCATATTGCGCAATGGTTCCACGGCTTTTAAATCCATGGCCGGAACAGCGCCGGGGTTCACCACCGTTACCGGTTGCGAACCACCGAGAAACCGTGCTACTTCCTCAACGGGATTAACGGTTGCCGAAAGCCCTATGCGTTGCACTGGATGCCCAATCAACTTATCAAGGCGTTCGAGGCTGACAGCGAGGTGCGCGCCGCGTTTTGTACCTGCGACCGCATGAATCTCGTCGACGATCACCGTCTCCACGCTCGTCAATATGCTGTTCGCCTTGGAGGTGAGCAGCAGGAATAGTGATTCCGGCGTGGTGACGAGAATATCCGGCGGATGGCTGACGATTCTTCGACGTTGTTCAGGTGTGGAGTCGCCGCTGCGCATGGCCACTTCGACATCGGGGATGGGCAGCTCCATCGCCTCATACTGCTGGGAAATTCCCTGCAATGGCAGTTCAAGGTTCTTCGCCACATCAGCGCCAAGCGCCTTCAGAGGCGAAATGTATAGCACTTTGACGCCACGCTTCGTTTTCTTGCGGGAGCCTTTCCCTGCAGCTTTTTGTTCCGCATGGCTCTTGGCTGCCGCGATTTCGCCATGAACATCCACTCCTGCGGAACGCGTCCCGCCCGCCATAAGCCGGTCAAGAGCCGAAAGGAACGCACAAAGGGTTTTACCCGACCCTGTGGGCGCCACAACGAGCACGTTCTCGCCGGAATGGATGGCCGGCCACACCTGCTGCTGGACTTCAGTGGGCCGACTGAACGCATGTTTGAACCATGCCTTGGTCGGCTCTGAAAACAGGTTCAAACATTCGTACATACGTTCGATGATCGCATTACCGCAAGACGTTATTCATCTTCGTCGGCAACCCATTCGAGCACATCTCCCGGTTGACAACATAACGTCTCGCATATGGTATCAAGCGTGGAAAACCGTATCGCCTTGGCCCGCCCGTTCTTCAACACCGAAACATTGACCGGCGTTATGCCTATAGCCTCCGCCAGCTCATTGACGCTCATCTTCCTTTTGGCGAGCATCACATCAAGGTTCACACGAATGGCCATATCAGATCACCGCCGCCAGTTCATCACGCTGTTCGATGGCCTGCATCAACAGCGAGCGCATCACCACCATCAACAGTTCGAACGCCGCGATCAGTAGAAGCGCCGCCACTCCGACCGCCAGCACGACGTATGGAAACATTTGCCCGTCAACCCCCATCGCAGCCATCAGAAAGCGTGAAGGCGACAACCAGATTTGACCGACCATCACGGCGAGCACCAGCATGCCTTCAATCCCCGCATATACGAGAATGTGATTCACCCAACGCATGGCCTTGCCGGAAAAGACATCACGTTTTTCAACCAAGGTCAGCAATCTCCACAGCGGCACCAACGCGAACTCGAAGCAAGCGACAATCAGCACTGCGGCAACCGCATACAGCCAATGCATCGAGTCAGCGTCGGCATACTTGGAAGCAACGCCAGCGGATGCCGCAATCGCACTGAACTGCAGTCCGAGGCAGCATATTGCAATTATCACAATCAGCACACGCAATACGCCAATCACCATGGAACGTTTCGCTGCGGAATTCGGCATGATATCCGTCTCCTTCAATCCAATAAACCTGAATATCGATAATAATCTATCGATATTCGATATGCAAATCTTGTGAAAGTATGTTAATCGATATTTTTCTATCGTTTTTCGATATGTACGATGACGTCCAACATATCTCAGAAAGGAATCATTATCATGCCGGAACCAGCCAACACTTCCCCATCGCAGACTTCGCAATCCCAACAATCATCGCCATTACCAGAAGCACAAGAAACCCAAGAAACACCAAAAACACAAGGGAGCCAGCCAACACATGAACCATCCGCGCATCAGGAGGAACAACCTTTGGCGAAACCCAAAATCACGCGGGAAGAAATAGCGCAACGCCCCCTCAACAAACGCGCGGTCATCACCATTGGCGCTGCATTTCTCATCACTTTCGCATTCGACCGTCTGATCTGCAGCATACCTCCGACATGGCTTATCGGATATGAACTGCCGGTTTTCTGGATCATCTGTGCTCTTACCGTAACCGCGCTGCACTGGAAAACCGCACGAAAACAAGTTCTTGTTTGGCTTGTTTTGGGAAGCATCGTCGCCATTGGCGTGTGGAATACACTCGCTCAGTCGACCTGGTGCTATTCGAGAAATGACGAGTACGCGCTCACCACGCAATTCGTTCAACCGGCGTTGCTTATGCTGCACTGTCAGCTGGTCAACGGGCGTTATGATGTTCGCCGTCCACTTCAGGTTGCCTGGAATTGGCTTACCGGCTGGTTGCAGCAGCCGTTTATTCACATTCGCGATTTTGCGGAACCGTTTTCCGTCATATTCGCAAGATTTGCAGTCGCGTCGAAGCAACGTTCGAAAGTGCGCGAAATCGGCATTGCGCTACTGATTTCCACTCCATTGCTTCTGACGATCGTACCATTGCTCATCGGAGCCGATCAAATAGTTCAATATGAAGTGCTGAACGTTTTCAGTGATTTCAACCCGATGACGATCACTCTGCACATCATGTTCATCGTGTTGCCGTGGCCTTTGCTGTTCTCACTGCTTATTGGACTCGACGATGAACCCACTTCCACGCCTCCGGAGCAACGATTCTCCCTCAGCTCGGTAACTGCGTTCGTGGTATTGGCCGTGACTTTGACTGTGTACATGCTGTTTTGCATCGTACAGATCCGGTTCCTGTTCGCAGGATTGTTCACCGATGGTTCGATCGCACTGCCAGACGGATTGACCTATAGCGAATACGCACGCGGCGGATTCTTTCAACTGCTGGCAGTCACGGCCATTAATGTGACGCTATTTGGTTTGGCGATCGCACTCGCGCCACGTACGCGCATGCTCAACGCGGCACTGGTAGCATTGCTGGCGTTAACCGCCGTCATTCTAGCTTCGGCGGCGCTTCGGTTAGGACTGTACATCAACGCATACGGTTTGACTTGGCTGCGGTACCTTTCGGCGTCATTTATCGCCCTGCTTGCGATCGCGATTCTGCTATGCCTTATTCGCCTGAAAATACGACAACTGCCATTGGCTGCAACCATGACCGCACTGCTTATCGTATGGTACGTGGCGCTCGGCTTCAGCAACCCGAACCATATATGCGAAATCTACAATGCGGCTCATGGTATCGCAATGGCAATGGCGACAACACCGTATCAGTCGATGGTCTGACCAGCGCACTTTTTACGCAGGCTCTCGTGCATGATCACCATCAGCACCAGGAAAGCCAACATGTACAGAGGGAACCACAGCACACTGATATGCTGTGCGATCAAGCCGAATACCGGCGGCATGCACATCGAGCCGACGTATGCGCATGCCATTTGCATGCCGACGATCGCCTGCGATTTGTCTTCGCCGAAATATGCCGGCGTGGAATGAATGACGCACGGGTAGATCGGTGCGCAGCCAAGACCGACAATCATCAGTCCCATAATGGTGCCGATATTGCGAGGCAGCGGCAGCAACATGATGACGATACCGGTCAGCACCAGCGCCTGCCCCAGGCGAATCATGGCCGGATCATTAAACTTCATGGTCAGGAAACCACTCGCCAAGCGACCCACGGTGATGCCGATGCAGAACAGGCTGGCCCACATAGCCGCCGTGGTCTTATCGATGCCCTTGCCAAGCGCCATGTAGCTACTAGCCCACAGCATGGCCGTCTGCTCCAATGCGCAATAGCAGAAGAACATCACCAGGATTTCTTTGGCGCCACGAATGGCGAGCACACCTCGCACACCAAGCGGTTTGCGAGTTTCATCATTGGCCGTTCCGTCGGATTCGCCGGAAACTTCGCCCGTCTTTACCTCGGAACGCTTCTTCCACAGTGGCAGACTGAAAATAAGAATGGCGGTGAGCACAACCTGCAGTATGGAGATATAACGGTAGCCCCACGACCATCCTTGGCCGGCGCCCAAGGCGAATCCCATGATGTATGGGCCAGTCAACGCGCCAATGCCCCACATGGCGTGAAGCCAGCTCATGTGACGGCTCTCGTAGTGGATCGCCACATAGTTGTTGAGGGCCGCGTCAACGCCGCCCGCACCCAAGCCGTACGGAATGGCAAGCAGAATCAGCACCCAATAGTTAGGAGCAACGGAAAAGCCGAACAATGCCAACGCCGTCAACGCCACGGAAACCGCAGTGACCTTGCCCGCACCAAAACGCAAGGTCATACGATCGGAAAGCAACGCGGAAACAATGGTGCCAGCGGAAATCGTCATGGAAATGCCGCCAGCCCACGAAATGGGAGCACCCAAATCGACACTCATCGTCGGCCATGCGGCACCCAGTACCGCATCCGGCAGGCCAAGGCTGATGAACGCCACATAAATCACCGCAAGCAAAAGATTAACCACGCCCTACTCCTTCTTGATCGGTAGCCGCAGAAGACAATATCCGCCATTATTGTAAGCACATATAGCTACCAATCGGTAACTACTTGATTGCACTATCTACCGTAGAATCTTCAACCTTTACCACACGGAATCGCATACCATCTTCACTAAAAAATACCCTCCGAAACGTCTTGACGTAGCGGAAGGCGAGCTGACGACAACCTCGATCAGGTATCGATCTTCGAACGGTCGAAATCGTCGGCATTCTCAACGATGAACGCTTTACGCGGCGGCACGTCATCGCCCATCAGCAGACTGAAAATCTGACTGGCCTGTTCGGCGTCTTCCATACGGATACGACGCAGCATACGTGTGCGTGGATCCATAGTGGTGTCGGCCAGCTGGTCGGCGTCCATTTCACCCAGACCCTTATAGCGCTGAATGTCCTCGTTATAGCTGATGTGCTTCTTATCAAGATCAGCCAATTTGCCGGCCAGCTCATCGTCGGAATACGTGTAGATATACTCCCCCTTGTGAGCTCCGGTCAAGGCGATGCGGTGCAGCGGAGGCACGGCCGCATACACGTGACCGTACTCGATGAGCGGCCGCATGTAACGGTAGAACAAGGTGAGCAGCAGAATGCGGATGTGCGCGCCATCGACATCTGCATCGGTCATCATAATGACCTTGTTGTAACGTGCTTGCTCGATGTCGAAGCTCGCTCCGGAGCCAGCGCCGACCACCTGAATGATCGCCGCGCATTCCTTGTTCGACAGCATCTGCGACAACGACGCCTTCTGCACGTTGAGAATTTTACCTCGAATCGGCAGCAACGCCTGGAAACCGGAATTACGCGCGGCTTTGGCGGTGCCAAGTGCGGAATCGCCCTCCACGATGAACAGTTCGGCCACATCGTCATTGCCTGGCTGGCAATCAGACAGTTTCGGTGGCATGGATGCCGATTCGAGCGCGTTCTTGCGTCGCGTCACCTCTTTGGTCTTACGTGCTTGGATGCGGGCGTGCATTTCGCCGACGATCTTTTCAAGCACGCGGCCGGACTGTTCCTTATAGCCACGTTTGGAGCCGGTGATCATCTCGCCGAACTGCCTGTCGGTCATTTTGCTGACGATCGGCTTGACCTGCGCGGTGCCGAGCACATCCTTGGTCTGACCTTGGAACTGTGGTTCGGCGATACGCACAGTGACGACGGCAACCAGACCTGCCAGAATATCGTCACGTTCGACTTTCATGTTGGAATCTTTGAGATTCACTTTGAGCTTACGTGCATTGTCTTCGATGGCTTTGCGAATCTGCTTGGTCAGGCCCAACAGATAGCCATCCACATGGGTTCCACCGCCCGGGGTTTCCACCACATTGACGAAGCTGCGCATGGTGGTGTCGTATCCGTTGGTCCACCGCATGGCGATATCGACGGCACAATTTCTCGTAACCTTCTGCGCGTGCAGTTCACCGCCATCGCCTACGGCTTGGGTTTCCTCAACATAGGTGTCTTCGCCAGTGATACGCCAAATAGCGGAAACCGCTTCGCCTTTGGACAGGTAATCCACGAAATCCTTCACACCGCCGGTATGGCAGAATTCCTCGATACGGGAGTGGGTATACTTCGATCCCTGAGGTTGTGCCGCAACATCGGCTTCCTCGATCTGCTCCGCAGCTTCCTCGTGCCCGGCAGCGTCATGTTCAGATTCATCGCTTTCGGCAATTTCCTGCGGTTCATCACCTGCAGCATTTGCAATATCGTCGACTTCCAGCATTTCGTCGACTGATTCATCGCCGGTTTCCGGAATATTCTCATCGATAACAGTGATTTTCAAACCCGGCACCAGGAAGCTGGTCTGCCTGACGCGATCAATCAGCTGCTCGTAGCTGAATTCCGCGGTGTCGTTGAAAATCTCCGGATCAGCCCAATAACGAATGCGAGTTCCCGTGGTCTTCGGACTGACCTTGCCAATGATTTCAAGCTCAGTCGGACGGTTTTTACGCGTGCGTTTGAATGGCGCATCCGGAGATGGGTGCTCCGGATCAGCATCGGTATACACACCAGGATGACCCTGATGGAATGACATATGATGCGTCTTGCCGTCACGATCCACTTCCACGTCAAGACGGGAGCTCAACGCGTTCACCACTGACGAGCCCACGCCATGCAAACCGCCCGAGGCTCCGTACGAAGAGTTACCGAATTTCGCGCCGGCATGCAATTTGGTCAACACCACTTCCACACCGGTAAGTTTGGTTTTCGGCTCGATGTCAACAGGGATACCGCGGCCGTTATCGGCCACTTCCACGGAACCGTCGCTGTGCAACGTCACAACGATATGATTGCAGACTCCCGCAAGAGCCTCATCGACGGAATTATCGATGATCTCCCACAGGCAGTGCATCAGACCTTGGCTATCGGTGGTGCCGATATACATGCCCGGGCGCTTGCGCACCGCGTCAAGACCTTCAAGCACGGTAAGACTACCTGCGCCGTAATTGTCCTTGTCTTTCGCCATTTTCCTCATTCTGACTTGCAGTTTTGCTTCGGTTTTCATCCATAAGAACGTCTTGTAGACGTAAGAAGTCGAGAAATTCGATATTCTTACCGAATTTCTCGACTTCATTCACCTCTTGTTTCAATCACTGATCAAGGAAGTCACGCAGCGTCTGCGAGCGAGACGGGTGACGCAACTTCGACATGGTCTTCGACTCGATCTGGCGAATACGCTCACGGGTAACGCCATACACGCGGCCAATGTCGTCGAGCGTCTTGGGCTGGCCATCTTCCAAGCCATAACGCATCTTGATCACGCCAGCCTCACGCGGAGACAACGTTTCAAGCACCTGCCTGAACTGCTCCTGCAACAGCGAGAAGGCAACCGCGTCGGACGGCGCGATGGCGTCGGTGTCTTCGATCAGATCGCCGAACTCGGAATCGCCATCCTCACCCAACGGCGTATGCAAGGAAATCGGCTCACGGCCGTACTTCTGCACTTCCTGCACCTTCTCGACAGGCATGTCGAGCTCGCGTGCAAGCTCATCCGGCGTGGGTTCGCGGCCAAGATCCTGCAGCATCTGACGCTGCACACGAGACAGCTTGTTGATCACTTCGACCATGTGCACCGGCACGCGAATGGTACGCGCCTGGTCAGCCATGGCTCGGGTGATGGCCTGACGAATCCACCACGTGGCATAGGTGGAGAACTTAAAGCCCTTCTTCCAGTCGAACTTCTCGACGGCGCGAATCAAACCGAGGTTGCCTTCCTGAATCAAATCCAAGAACAGCATGCCACGGCCGGTGTAACGCTTAGCCAACGAAACCACAAGTCGCAGATTGGCTTCCAGCAGGTGGTCCTTGGCACGCCTGCCATCGTTCGCAGCCCACTTGAGCTCACGCTTGCGTTTGAAGTCCATCTGGTCGGATTCGGTGTCCAGCAGGTGCTGGGCATACAGACCGGCTTCGATACGCTCGGACAGATCGACTTCCTGTTCCGCATTCAGCAGGCTCACACGACCGATCTGCTTCAGGTAATCCTTGACCGGATCAGCAGTCGCACCCGCCGCAATCACACGACGCTTCGGATTGCCGGATGGGGTCAGATTCTCATCATCATCGTCATCACGCACCACGAAAGCGCCCTTTTCCTTAGGCTCTTCCGGCTTTTTGCGTTCTTCCTCATCCTCGTCGTCATCATCTTCAGGTTCGGATTCCTCGTCGTCGTCGAGGTCATCCTCGTCATCCGAATCGACGTCATCGAGATCGGCGTCGAAATCGTCAAGATCGGCGTCGTCTACCTGAGCGTCCTCATCGTCAAGTGCATCATCCTCGAGCGGCTCCTCCTTCTTGGCAGGGGCGCTCTTCTTCGCGGTAGTCTTGCGAGGGGTCTTCGTTGCGGTGTTTTTCTTCGCCGCACTCTTCTTCGTGGAGGCCTTGCGCGTGGCGGCTTTCTTCGTGGAGGTGGTCTTTTCGGTCAGATCAGCCTGTTCCATGCTTGCCGTCGTTTCCTTGGTGGCCAAACTTATCCTCCTATTGATCCTGCCTCGAAGCGTATACCATATGGACCCACTTCTGGCAAGGGCAAATCGTCAACTATGTGAGTAAACCATCTTGCAAGGACGATTATTCCCGCATAATGAGGCCTTCACGCGCAAGTCACGCCACTTTACGGCGTGTTGCCTTATGTTTCCGACGTCCAGGCAGGACCAATACGTCGTTCAACCGCCGAGCATACAATCGCCGCCAGCGAACATTGATCATCTATCGCGAGCGCGCTGATGGCTGATGCCATGGCTCCTTCCTGGCCCATCCACCACATGATGTAGCTGATCACGGCGAACGGCTGCGCCCGATATGTCTTCGGAATCATATCGATAATGTCGAACAGCATGTTGATCGCCTGATCGCAACGTTTCATATCGGGTCTGGCTAGGGGATCACGGAATGAATCGCTGAGCAGCTGTTCCAGACGCTGCGCATTACGAGACAGCTTGGGTCTTTCGGCGAAACTCATGAGAAAGTCTCGGTCGGCGTATCGTTCGTCAACGATGGCGGAAATGAGAAATACGTCACGAATGGACAGCATCCGATTGATGCCCACCGTAGTCCGCATGATCATATTCCGGTCAAGACCGCATTCGGCATGGAATTCGCCTTCCGAATGGGAAACGCTCTCGTCCGATGCCTGCGCAAGCGCGTCCATCCATATGAAAAGCGGTTCACGAATGAACGAACGCACTGTTTCGCCCACGCCGTCGGATCTGCAATCCCTTTCGAATCGGCTGATGGCTTCTTCCATTTCAGTCCCGGTGATGCGTCCGGTTTTGTTGGTTGTCATTATTCTGCCCTCCTTGGCATGGTCTATCGGCTTCCTCGCTCGCCGCTTATATGGCACTATGCCCGATGAGCCGATGCGATGCCGCTTTTTTCGAGGCCTGTGGTCGGAGGATGGCTTCTTCGGCGTTTCGCAAAATGATTTCGGTACCGCAACTATTGCAATCATTGAGATTTGGTCTTGTCGAATGCCTGTGGATAACTGTTGGTATGACTAGCTCCTCCGATTTGGAACAGATTGAATCACGCATTGTTTCGTTGGTGAAGGATTTCGCATTCCTTCATGCGGACGATTCGGTTGCCTCCTCTTGCAGGCCTATTGCCGACATGGTCGCCAAGCAGGCGGTCACGTCAAGTGAGGGTGGCAAGCGGCTTCGCGCCTTGCTGACGTTGGATTCGTTCCGCGCATTCGCTTCGGAGGATGTGCGAGAACGTGATTTCGACGCGCTTCTCGATTTAGCGTGCGCGGTGGAAGTGTTCCAGACCGGTGCGCTGGTGCATGATGACATCATCGATGATTCCGATCTGCGCCGTGGCAAGCCGTCTGCGCATCGCGCATTCTCCACTGGTACGCATAGCGAGGCCATCGGCCATGGCTTGGGCATCATGCTCGGCGACATGTTGGCCACGGCAAGCGTGGACATCGCGGACAAGGCAGCTCCCAAGCTCACTCATGGTTCCGATGTGGTCGCGGCATTGCTCAACATGCACCGCGAGGTCGAAGTCGGTCAAGTACTCGATTTGGCCGTAGAGCTCAATCCGTTGGACGATCCAGACGAACTGGTGGAAGCTTCATTGAACGTATTCCGCTGGAAAACCGCCAGCTACACCACCATTGCCCCACTGGAATTCGGCATGCTTGCCGCGGGTATAGGCAAAGACGATGCGAGGAAGCAGGCATTGGCAGTCGGCTTGCCTCTTGGATTGGCCTTCCAGCTTGCAGACGATCTTCTGGATGTTGTCGGTTCGAGCAGCAATACGGGCAAGCCCGTTGGAGGAGATATCCGCGAAGGCAAGCGCACGGTGCTTCTAGCCGACGCCATCAACGCGGCGAACGACACGCAGCGGCGAGAGCTCATCGACTTGTGGGAGGCCGATTCGCGTTCCGAAACTCAAGTAAAACGCGCCATTGAACTATTTGAGCAAACAGGAGCCATCGAACGTTCCCGCGGTAGAATCGCGGATTTGTGGAATGAATCGAAAACAGCTATCGAAACATTGAGCCTTTCCGAATACCACAAGTCACTGCTCATCGAGGCCTGCTCACGTTTCGTGCCAAGTATTCACGTCCAAACACGCGCGTGACACGCGACCTGCGTGTTTTCCAACCAACATCCGGACAGGACGCGCGTTCGTTGCACAATCCGCAAACCTCTGCTTGTAGACTACAAGTGGGAACACGTTCGAACGTGAGTTGTTTTGAAGAAGGAACCGTAGCGATCAACCATGAGTGAAGCTCCACACGCCCCTGAAGGTCAGGTCATCGAGGGCCGGTATCGGGTCGTCAGCAGAATCGCCGATGGCGGCATGGCCACGGTGTACCAAGCGGTAGACGAACGTCTGGAGCGCACGGTCGCCATCAAAATCATGCATACCCAGCTGGCGCAGGGACCGCACCGGGACCAGTTCGTGGAACGATTCCATCGTGAAGCCCGTTCGGCCGCGGCCATTGCCAATCCGCATATCGTGCAGGTGTATGACACCGGCGAATTCGACGGTCTCGATTATCTCGTCATGGAGTATGTTCACGGCGTGAACCTGCGTTACGAAATGAACCAGCAGGGTACGTTCAGCGTTCGAGAGACGTTACGCATTATTGGCGAGACATTGGATGGCCTCGCTTCCGCACATCGTGCGGGCGTGGTGCATCGCGACATCAAGCCGGAAAACATTTTGCTTAACGACCGTGGCCATGTGCAGATCACCGATTTCGGCTTGGCTAAAACGGTATCGCAGGCCACACTCTCCTCCACCGGCATACTGCTGGGAACAGCAGCATATCTAGCACCGGAAATGATCGAGAAGAATCAAGCCACACCTCAGGGGGATTTGTATTCCGTGGGCATCATGGCTTGGGAGATGCTCGCCGGCAACGTGCCATTCACTTCAGATAATCCAGTAACACTGGTATTCAAGCATGTTCACGAGGATGTGCCAAGCATTGCCACCGCTTGCAAAGGCATCAATGAAGGCGTGGCCGCATTCCTTGCCCATCTCACGGCTCGCGCGGTCGAGGCTCGTCCAGCAGACGCATCCGTTGCGTTAACCGAGCTGCAGCGTCTGCAATCGACGCTTGCGGTCAGCGATTGGCAGTATCGTCTTCCCCCGGTAGACGTCAGCGCTTCCGACAGTGCTGCGCCCGCAAATAACGGTGCGCCAACCAATGTCGGCAATCCTGTTCCTCCCGCTCCCCCGGCACCGCCGACGCAGCAATTCGATGATCGCACACGCAAGCTGGACAGGGTCAAGACGAACGCAACAACCGTCATGCCGGTGCAGCAACAGAACATCGATCCAGAAGCGACGACACGTTTCTCGCTGCCGGCAGACGGCATCGTCAATAGCCTTGACAATGCCGTCGACAGCGCTGCATCGCAATCCCCCATCGCGCAAAGCGACGAATCCGGCAATACTCCAAACAGCAAATCCGCGAAAAAGCGTCGCACACCGCTCATCGTCGCAGGCGTGGTGGCGCTGCTGCTTGCATGTGGCGCCGGCGGTTGGGCATGGTGGTATTATCAGGGCCCCGGCAGCTATTGGACCATGCCCCAGCCGGATGGTATGACATGCGACGCGTCCGCAGCATGCCCCATCACCAATGTGAAGTGGAGCGACTACGAGAGTCTGCTCAAGATTTCCGATATCGAATATGAGGTGTCGGAAGAGTATAGCGATTCCGTGGAGGAAGGCAATATCATCTCCACCGACCCGGCGAATGTCGGCGATCGCGGCAGCAAGCGTCGTAGCCAGAAAGTCAAGGTCGTGGTCTCCAAGGGAGTCCGGCAGGCGACGGTTCCCGCCGATATTCTCGACGCGACCAGCGCATCCGGCAAGGATCCAATCAACGCACTGAAGAAGGCTGGATTCGATAATGTCGAGCAGACCGCGGCTTCTGATGACACGTATTCCATTGACGTGCCTCAAGGGGCGTTGCTGTCGTTAAGTGTGGATCCCGGCGCCACATTGCCGCATAATACGACGATCACCGTCACAGTGTCGCAGGGGCCAAAGCCAGTCACTATGCCCGATATCGTCGGCAAGACGAAGGACGAGGCACAGCAGGCGCTGGATGATCTTAGACTCACCACCAATTGGACGGAATCCTTCGACGACAAGATTCCACAGGGGCAGGTGATTTCCGCTTCCGTCAACAACGGTGATACGTTGCATTGGGGAGACAGCGTCGACGTGGTGGTTTCCAAAGGACCGGAAACCATAACCCTGCCGAATTATGTGGGGCAGAAAGCCTCTGACGCCAAAGCCGCATTGGAAAAACTCGGATTCACGGTCAAGGTAAGTTCGCAGCTCACGTTGGATTCCAATCAAGACAAGAAGGTCGCTTCGCAGGATCCGGTAGGTGGCACCGAAGTGCGTCTTCGCGACGAGAACGGCATACCAACCACCATCACATTGAAGATGTATTCCTCACTGTTCTAAAAGTGCATTACCTGCTTTGCCAAACATCATGGTATAGGCATAAGGAAAGCCCCGGCTCGTGTAGTGTCGTGCCGGGGCTTTTCTCTTTGGTTTCTCAGCTGTTCGCCTGTTCGGCGGCTTTCTGAGCCTTAAGCTGTTCCTTGACTTTCTGAGCGTATTCGTTCACGTATTCCTGACCGCTCATCTTCTGAATTTCCATGGTCACGCGATCAGTCAGCGTGCGCAAATCGTCGTGCGTGATCTGGTCGGCGGGCTTCTTCTCCACGGCAATCGGTTCGCCGTAGACCACTGTGGTCTTGCCCTTACCAGGAATAATCTGACCGGGCTTCTGCAACTCGCGAGATCCGATAATGGCGGACGGAACGATTGGGCATCCGGTTTCAAAAGCAAGTCGCGCAGCTCCGGTATGACCTTTATAGAGGCGACCGTCAGGGCTACGCGTGCCCTCAATATGAATGCCGAACAGGTGGCCGTCTTCGAGGATTTCACGCGCGTGGTTCAATGCGCCAAGCGATTTCGACCCACCGGAACGATCCACGGGGAACACGCCAACCGAAGTGAACCACCACTTCTTGAACTTGCCTTTGATGCCCTTGCCTTCGAAATACTCGGCTTTGCCCATGAAATGAATCATGCGCGGACAAGTCAGCGGCAACAGCGCGTCATCGATGACGGCAAGATGATTGGCTGCGATAATGGCACCGCCTTCGCGCGGAATGTTTTCAAGTCCCTTGGCAGTCGGTCCCATGCGGTGGATGGCGATCGGTCCCAGGCCTTTGACGAAAAACCAGTAGAGCATTTTTCACGATCCTCCTAGCGGATGGCCATCCGCTTGATTACAGTTATCAGTATGACTGACCTCAACAATAGCAATGCCGATGAAGAACGCCCAAATGCCGCGCCGAATGGTGGCGAAGGGGCTTCTTCAAATGCGGACGATTTGGATGCCGCATGGGCTGAATTCGCAAGTTCGCATGCCGACGATTTACAGGCCGTGGAGCATTCTCGTAACGCGAAACGTTTTGAAAAGCATGCGCAGCGCCGTGAGAAGGAGGCGTTGCTTTCGATTCAGGATTTGGATCAGGGCACGTTCACTGATGACACTCCGCAAGGTCGTGGACCGCGCGATTTCACTGGTTCCAGCTGGTTGGACACCGATAGTGTAATGGATCGTTACGGTGATGATTTCACTCCTCCGAATCCCTCCATCGGTCATGTCAAGATATCGAAGTTGGTGTTTTGGGTGCTTTTGATCGCTGGTGTCGCCGGTATCATCGCATCTGCGTTCATGCCTGCTTTGGCTGGGATTTTGGGATCGATTTTCGGTGTGTGCGCGTTGATTGGCGCTGCTGGATTGATCGTACAGCACAAGGGACATACACAAACCCGCCGCGATGTTTTCGATGATGGAGCTCGCGTATAGCAACATATGGAGAAGACTGCATCAGCTACGTCTTTTGTGCTCTTCTCTGTGATATTTGTCGCTGCGATACGTATAAGGCGTGTCTCGTCGTTGAGTGTTTTGACGAGACACGCCTTATACGTTCTTATGATCTGCCATTTCGCCGAATATCAAGCTTTCTTGGACTGGGCGGCGGTGATCCACTGGTCAAGCAGTGCCGAGGCCTTGCCTGAATCAACGGTTTCTTCGGCAATGGCATAGGCCGCTTTGAATCGTTCAGTCAGGCTGGCATCAGCTGGCACCTGATGGCCGTCCGCAACAATCGCGGATGCCGCGTTGAGCAGGGCGGTAGTGCGGAAAGGAACGTCCTTGCCTGCAAGGAAGTCACGGAACAGCTGAGCGTTGAGCTCCGGCTCTCCACCCTTTAAGTCAGCCACCGTCACCTTGTCGAGACCAAGCTCCACAGTCGGATCGAATTCACTCTCAGTGACTTTGCCGTTGCTGAACTCCCAGATGGACACCGGACCAGTCGGAGCCATTTCGTCAAGTCCCTCGCTTGACGTGTACACCATGCCGGTCTGTCCATTAGCCGCATATACCGCAGCCATGATCGGGCTCATTGCGCGATTGGCACAGCCCACCGCCATGTGCTTCGGCGAGGCCGGATTGGTCAGAGGTCCAAGAACGTTGAATACGCATGGCATGCCGAGCGCCGCACGGACAGGTCCCACGAAGCGCATTGCCGGATGGAATGTGCGTGCGAAAGCGAATGCGATGCCGCATTCGTTGCCGACCTCAGCAACCTGTTCCGGTTCCAGATCGAGCGGCAGTCCCAGCGCCTCGAAGCAATCGGCAGTGCCGCACTTGGAAGAGGCTGCACGATTGCCGTGCTTCACGACTTTCGCTCCGGCTGCGGCAGCCACCACCGCGCCCATGGAAGACAGATTCACCGTCGCGGCGCCGTCTCCACCGGTACCGACGATATCGGTGGTCTCACCGTCGATATCAAGTTTGATGGCATGGGAGACCATGGCCTTGGCCGCTCCACGCACCTCATCCGGAGTCAAGCCAAGCTGCTGCTGGGTTGCCAGAACCGCACCGACGGCCGCCGGATTAGCGTTGCCGTTCATGAGGTCATCGACGAACCACTCGGATTCCTCGGCACTCAGATGGTCCCCTCCGACCAGCTTGGTGAGGATCGACTTCCATGTGATTTCAGCCATGATGCCCTCCTTGACGCTTCAGCATGTCACGTTGTTGATACGATATCGCCGCCATTGTAACCGTTCTACATTTCATGGTTTTTCAACGTCCATATCACGAACAGGTAATTGCAGAAAAGCGCTCATCATAAACAACACAGACATTTTCAATATCTATCTTCCGCATATCGGGCAACGAGCATGAAACAAAAAGGCGGTCTGCGAAAAATCCGCAAACCGCCTTCATTATGCGCGAATCATCAGAGCATCACACGATATGTCACTGTTCGTTCTGTCCGTGGCACATCTTGTACTTACGACCGGAACCGCACGGGCACTGGGCGTTCTTGCCAGTTCCCGGGAAGGTGCGGCCATCCGCCCACGGAGAGCGCAATTCCTCGCTCTTCGGGCGCTTATTGGCAGGAACCTTGCCCTCAGCATGGCTGATCGGCTGCATGCCTACGATGCCAGGCTCATTCTTCTGTTCTTCGGCCAGTTCGTCGATGACGGTCTTCTCGGCCTCATCGTCGGTTTCCGGCTCGGCAGGAGCGGTTTCACCGGTCGGCTGCGCTTCGCTATCCAGGCCCATCACCGCTTCGGCTGCGTTCACGGCCTCTTCCTCATCGGATTCGGTTTCGGCGTCTTCGGTGGTGGCGACACGATCGATGTCAACGTGGAACAGCAGCTGGATGGTCTCCTCCTTGATTGCTTCAATCATGGAGTTGTACATCTGATAGCCTTCGCGCTGGTATTCGACCAGCGGATCGCGCTGACCCATACCACGCAGACCGATGCCGTCCTTGAGATAATCCATCTCATACAGGTGTTCGCGCCACTTGCGGTCAAGAACCGCGAGCACGACACGACGTTCCAGCTGACGCAGACCCTCTTCACCAAGCTTGGCTTCGAAGTCGGCATACTGGTCCTTTGCGTCGGAAACGATAAGCTCCTGCAGGGCTACGATGGCCTTGTCTCCCTTGAGCTTGGAGACAGCGTCCTTGGCGGCTTCCGGATCGACGGCAATCGGGTACACGGCGTTCAGAGCCTTGAACAGGCCTTCCCAATCCCAATCCTTCGGCTTGTCAGAACCCTTGTTGGCGCCCTTGATGTAGCTCAATACCGTATCGTCGATGAACTTGAGGATATCCTCGTGGATGTCTTCGCCCTTGAGCACAGCCTGACGCTCGGCGTAGATGACGGTGCGCTGCTTGTTCATCACGTCATCGTACTTGAGCACGTTCTTACGGATTTCGAAGTTGCGGGATTCCACGGCCTTCTGTGCGGTGCGCACGCCCTTGGAAACGCTCTTCGCTTCGATCGGCTCGCCTTCCGGCATGCCCTTGGCCATAACGCGGGCCACGAGCTGGGTGTTGAACAGACGCATCAGATCGTCTTCGAGCGACAGGTAGAAACGGGACTCGCCCGGATCGCCCTGACGTCCGGAACGGCCGCGCAGCTGGTTGTCGATACGACGGGATTCGTGACGCTCGGTACCAAGCACGTACAGGCCGCCGAGTTCAACGACCTCTTCATGCTCGTCCTTGACCTGCTCCTTGATTTCGGCCAAGGTGCCCGGCCAACGCTTCTCGTACTCGTCCGGAGTGTCATCCGGAGAATAGCCTTCGGACTTGAGCTTCGCATCGGCAAGGAACTCGACGTTGCCGCCGAGCATGATATCGGTACCACGGCCTGCCATGTTGGTAGCCACGGTGACGGCGCCCTTACGGCCCGCGACGGCCACGACGGCGGCTTCCTTGTCATGCTGCTTCGCGTTCAGCACCTGGTGGGGAATGTTGGCAACGTCAAGCAGGGACGACACGATTTCGGAGGATTCCACGGAAGCGGTACCCAGCAGCACCGGCTGGCCCTTCTTGTGGCGCTTGGCAACATCGCGCACGATGGCGGCAAGCTTCTCCTTCTTGGTACGGAAGATCAAATCGTCCTTGTCTTCGCGAATCATCGGCTTGTTGGTCGGAATCGGGAGCACGCCCAGCTTATAGGTGCCCATGAACTCCGCGGCCTCGGTTTCTGCGGTACCGGTCATGCCCGACAGCTTGTCGTACATGCGGAAGTAGTTCTGCAGGGTGATGGTGGCGAAGGTCTGGTTCTCAGCCTTGACTTCCACGTTTTCCTTGGCTTCGATTGCCTGGTGCAGACCTTCGTTGTAACGACGACCCGGCAGGATACGGCCGGTGTGTTCGTCGACGATGAGCACTTCACCGCCAGTCACCACGTAGTCGCGGTCGCGCAGGAACAGTTCCTTGGCCTTGATGGCGTTGTTCAGGTAGCCGATCAGTGCGGTGTTGTTCGGCTCGTACAGGTTGTCGATGCCGAGATAATCCTCGATCTTGTTGATGCCTGGATCGAGAATGCCGACGACCTTCTTTTTCTCGTCGACCTCATAGTCCTCGTCACGGGTGAGCTTGAGCACCAGACGTGCGAACTGACGGTACCAACGGGTCACGTCGCCTTCGGCCGGACCGGAGATGATCAACGGGGTACGGGCCTCGTCGATGAGGATGGAGTCGACCTCATCGACGATGGCGAAGTGGTGGCCGCGCTGCACCAGATCGGACTTTTCCCACGCCATGTTGTCACGCAGGTAGTCGAAGCCGAACTCGTTGTTGGTGCCGTAGGTGATGTCGGCGTTGTACTGCTTGCGGCGCTCCGGCGGTTTCTGGTTGGTGATGATGCAGCCGGTGCTCATGCCGAGGAAGCGGTAGACACGACCCATCAGCTCGGCCTGGTAGCTTGCCAGGTAGTCGTTGACGGTGACGACGTGCACGCCCTGGCCGTCGAGTGCGTTCAAGTATGCCGGCAGGGTCGCCACAAGGGTCTTGCCTTCACCGGTCTTCATTTCGGCGATGTTGCCCCAGTGCAGCGCCGCGCCACCCATGAGCTGCACGTCGAAGTGGCGCAGGCCCAAGGTGCGCTTGGATGCCTCGCGCACGGTGGCGAAGGCTTCCGGCATGAGCTTGTCGAGGGATTCGCCATTGTCGAGACGCTGCTTGAACTTGGCGGTCTGGCCCTTGAGCTCTTCGTCGTTGAGCGCTGCAATCTCATCTTCCAGCGCGTTGGTCGCCTGTGCTACGTGCTCAAGCTTCTTGATCTGTCGGCCTTCGCCCATTCGCAGGGCTTTGTCAACGATATCTACCACAATCACTCCCTTTGTGTATGCGAGTTATCTCATCTGAGATTAGTCGCTGTTTAACGATTTCCGAAAAACACCGTCCATTTTACGTAACTTTCAGCTTGTTGTGGCCTTCTTCCATTCGACACACCACCTTCAGACATGAAAAAGAGGCCCGCACATACACTGCGCGAGCCCCGTTCGGTCAGATTATCTCCCTATCCAACCTGTTGCATGTCTTACTTCGCCACATTCTCCGGGGTGTCGATCTCGAAGACGCCATAGCTCCAGCCGTGACGATGGTAGACGACGGACGGACGACCGGTCTCCTTGTTCACGAACAGGAAGAAGTCATGTCCAATCAGCTCCATCTCATACAGCGCCTCATCGATGGTCATCGGCTCCGCGATATGCAGCTTGCGACGGATGACAATCGGGGTGTCGCCTACTTGGACTTCGACGGACTCTCCCGGACCCAGCTCAGCGGCGACGGCTTCGGCCGGGCTGTTATTCGGCACTTCGACCGGCTCCTCAACTTCTGGAGTCGGCTCGACGACACCAAGATCGACCGGGACCGGATCGCTGTAGCCACGACGATGATCCTTGCGACGATCACGAGTGCGACGCAGACGGAGGGTCAGCTTGTCGAGCGCCATGTCCAGAGCGCTGAACTCGTCGGCGCTGGAAGCCTCGGCGCGCACCACGGTACGACCTGCGATGACGGTGATTTCAACGCGCTTGGCGGTGTCGGCCTGACGCGGATTGCCCTCGTGCGACAACACAATCTGAACACGCTGCGCATCCGGGGCGATAGCGGTCACACGATTCATCTTGCTTTCGACAACGTCACGGAACCTTTGCTTAATCTGCGTATGACGTCCGGTAACGACGATTTCCATGTGGACCTCCCTAGACTCAAGCGGTGTTACCCGCTATATACGGACCAAACAGCTGCTTCGCTGTTCGGTAGTCAACATTGTAGCCGCAACATTGTGATTTCACTGAAAAGTTGACGCAAGAAAAATAAAGTTTTTTTGATTTTCCTTTCGTCCGTTTTCTTGCTATCATAGTGCATTTGAGACCTCTTGATGGCCGCGACCGATCCGTCGGTTGAGGAACTTCCGGGCTCCATAGAGCACGATGGCGGATAACGTCCGCCCAGGGCGACCTGAGAGATAGCGCAGCAGAGAACAGACCGCTTATCGGTTTCGACCGGTAGGTAAGGGTGAAACGGCGGTGTAAGAGACCACCGGGCCACTGGTAACAGTCGGCCGCATGGCAAGCCTCATCGGGAGCAAGGCCAAGCAGAAGGCGTTTGAGGGCTGCTCGCCCGAAGCCTTCGGGTAGGCTGCTAGAGCCTGACGGCAACGTCAGGTCGAGATGGATGGCCATCCGTGTCTGAGGCACGACAGAACCCGGGGTATAAGAGGTCTCACTCCCTTATCACACCGACCGATTCCCGTGGCGAAACAGTGTTTGAAAACCGCATAACCACTATGCGAATCAGTCGTTTCAGACGAACAATTCCTGTGCGATTTTCCGCAGAACTTCAGGATTATGGCCTTTCCGCCCACCAGCACTCCAGAACCGTCTTTTACGCACCTCGACATCCAATCCAGCAGTTTTTCTTGCTGTCCGACGTCCCAGCTCCCATGCAGCCTCGGCGAACACGCCTTGGGATTCGGCCTCATCGCACACACGTTGCGCGAGCTGGCGGTCCACACCTTTGCGTTTGAGCTCCATGACCGCTCCCCTATACCCCATCAGTCGTGATGTGCAGTACCGCACCGCGGACTGGGCGTACGCCTCGTCGTCGATGAGACGGACCCGAATCAGTCTGACGATCACATCGTCCACCACCTCGGAGGCATACCCCTTGCCGATGAGTCGCTCCCGTATCGCGCCTGACGGACGCGGCGCCGCATCAAGCAGCCGAAGGGCCGCCTCCCTGCATGCATCCAAATCATTCGGATCGTCAGGAATCCGCGACACGCCGACTGCGACACGCCCTGCGTGTCGTGCGTGTCGCGCACGCCTCGGCGTGTCATTGCCGCCAATGGACGGAGTTCGGTCGTAATCGAATTCGGTTCGACCGGCCTGCGGCCGACCACCGCAGGGAAGGGCAAGGCCCCCAGCCTCGGATGATACCGGCTGGAGGCCCTGCTGTTCAAGAAATCGCTCAGCGCTGATCATACGTCACGCCTTGCCGGCTGACTTGGAAGCCTTTGCCGCGCCTTTGGCTGCTTCCGGCTTGCCAGCATCCGCTTTCGCCTTCTCCTCGCTTGTGGCATTAGACGCAGAAGCCTCATTACCATCTTCGGCAAATTGGTCGGTGGGCTCAATGAGACCAAACTCGGCCTTCACCTTATTCTCGATCTCTTCGGTAAGCTCCGGATTGTCTTTCAAGAATTGGCGCACGTTCTCACGGCCTTGACCCAGTTGGTCGCCACCATAGGTGAACCATGATCCGGACTTCTTCACGACATTGACCTGCAACGCCATGTCAAGTACGGAACCTTCCTTGGAAATGCCCTCGCCGTACAACACGTCGAATTCAGCGGTCTTGAACGGCGGAGCCATCTTGTTCTTGACGACCTTGACCTTGGTGCGATTGCCTACAGCCTCATCACCATTCTTGATGGTCTGGATACGTCGAATATCCATGCGGACGGACGAGTAGAACTTCAACGCCTTGCCGCCGGTGGTCGTTTCCGGATTGCCGAAGAACACACCGATCTTCTCTCGAAGCTGGTTGATGAAAATGGCGGTGGTGCCCGCCTGAGCCAAAGCGCCAGTCATCTTACGCAATGCCTGGCTCATCAGTCTTGCCTGCAAACCGACATGACTGTCGCCCATTTCACCTTCGATTTCGGCCTTCGGCACCAGTGCAGCCACTGAATCGATGACGATCACGTCAAGCGCACCAGAACGAATCAGCATATCCGCGATTTCCAGCGCCTGCTCGCCGTTATCAGGTTGGGAAACAATCAACGAATCAGTATCGACGCCGAGCTTGCGCGCATAGACCGGGTCAAGCGCATGTTCCGCATCGATGAACGCGGCGACGCCACCGTTTTTCTGGGCATTGGCCACCACATGCAACGCCAGTGTGGTCTTGCCGGAGGATTCCGGACCATAAATCTCCACGATACGGCCCTTCGGCAGGCCGCCGATACCCAATGCCATATCCAATGCCAGCGATCCAGTAGGAATCACCTCGACATCCTGCTCGGGACGATCGCCCAATCGCATGGCCGATCCCTTGCCGAAACTCTTCTCGACCTGCGCGAGCGCCGTATCAAGCGCGGCCTGACGACGCGGGTCGATGCCGTTCGCGGACTTGTTCTGTGCGGCTCCCTTTGCCGCGCTCGTCTGTGCCATGACTACTCCTTTTGCTGACTATGACGAATGGTGGCTTCACCGTAAGGCCACGGCATTCGTTCCCGCAAATCTAACGGCCGTTGTGGTCGGAGGATATGCGATCTAACGAGTCATAACCAACATTTCTTGGAAAATCAACGTTTTCACGCGATCTGAAGAATTTGGAAACAGCCCGTCTAGGTTGTTGTCTGTGGATAACTATATCCCAACATGCGAACATCTGTTCGAAGAGGCGTGTTGTGTTCGGAAAACGTCTCAGCGCACCGGCATAGGAGGCGCGTTATGGTCCTTGCCCCAACGCTGGGAATCGGGAATGCCCATCTGGTCGCATAACACATTCCAGACCACTCGCGGCTCCTCACCTGCGCCAAGCGCGTCCACCGCCGTCATGCCGCCAAGACGATCAAGCACCTGGTCATGCGCCAGCGCTCGACCATAGCTACGACCAAGCACCTCTTCAAGTAACTGCCAAAATTCACGTTCCTGCACGTGCCCCAGTGTACACAGACTTGAATCCATGTACAGGCACGAAAAACGCCCGGCGAACAATCGCCGGGCGTCAACCTTACATTCGAATCAGGCAGCCACAGAATCGAGATAGTCAGCCACCATGCGAAGCATCTGGGCTGTGGACAGCCCTAAGGACTGCGCGATGGACGACAGCAGTTCGGAACTGGCCTCCTTCTGGCCGCGCTCCACTTCGGAAAGGTACCCCAAAGACACCCCGGCCTTTTCGCTGACCTCGCGAAGCGTCTTATGATCTCGCGTGCGCAGGTCGCGCAGCACATGGCCTATGGCTTCACGCAGCGAAACCTCCTTAGCCTCATCGGGCTGTTCCTGAGCGTGCGGCACAGCATGCGTGCGTACCCGATCGGAGTCCTCTTCCTGCCACATTCGCGTCAATGCGGCCTGACGCTCATCCTTGGCCTTTTTCGCAGCGCGCGCACGAAGCACCTGCTGCTGCGCGAACATCACAGCGCGCCGCTGAGCCGGCGTAAGCTCCCTGACACGAGCTCCGGCAGCCTGCGCAGTCGCAGGAGCCATAGCCTTGAGTTCCCTCTGCTCTTTGGTGAGTGTCATCATTTCCATTCATCAGCCCCTTTTTCGTGCGTACGTCTGTCCACTATGGTCAACACTCATCTTTGTGGATTATTCCTGTGAATCCGCTGAAAGCTCCCTCAGCTTTTGCAGAATACAATGCACGACGCCGCGTCGCACGCTCTCCCTATCTCCCTGCAGGCGAAGCTCAAAAGCCTCCGTTCGCCGAGAGCGAACACCTCCGAACCCCTCCGGCAGGGAACAACCGACATATGCAAGACCTGCCGGTTTATTTCCATCAGGTCCAGGCCCCGCCACTCCCGTGGTCGACAATCCAATAACGCAGTCGCCATCCCCCTGCTGCCGATACAGCCTCGCCGTTCCGGCAGCCATCTGGCGGGCCACTTCAGGATGGACAGCCCCCTCGCTGCGCAGCAGTTCCGCATCTACGCCAAGAATCGAGGCCTTGGCACGAATGTCATACGTCACCGCGGAACCGAGAAAAACCTTCGACGCTCCCGGCACGCGCACGAAAGCGTCGGCCAACAGGCCTCCCGTCAACGATTCGGCGGCTGCGATCTTGAAATGGTTGGTTTCGCAATATGCAAGAACGGCCGCAGCCAATTCATCGCATTGCGATTGGTTGGCGGCAGCCGTCTGGTCCATAGATTCAGTCATGAATGCCTTACTTGGTTTCTTTTCCGGACTTGCCCGCGGACTTCTTACGGCCGCCGAACGTATTGACCAGATACTCGCCACCGGAATACAGGCAGAGAATCAGCGCAAGATAAATCAGCGCATACGTGATGGTGTAGTAGACGGTCATCCACATCGGGGTGTCGTTGACCCCTTCCGGCGCCAAGCTCCACATAGGCAGCATGAGCATGGCCAAACCAATGCACTGGCAGAGCGTCTTGTATTTGCCTGCCTGGGATGCGGCGATGACCTTGCCGCCCGTGTCGATCACAAAGAAGCGCATGACGGTGATGCCGATCTCACGAATCAGGAACAGGGCGGTCACGACCCATCCCAGCACCGGATTGCCAAATTCGTTGAAGATGGCGGCAACGATCAGTGTGCCGCAGGTGAGCAGCTTGTCGGCGATCGGGTCCATCAGCTTGCCAAGTTCAGTGACTTGGTTGTATTTGCGGGCCATCCAACCGTCAAGCTTATCGGTGCATGCCGCGATGATGAAGATGACAGCGGCAACCCAACGCATGGTGACGTTGTCCACGCCCCACGCGCCGGCTTTGGCGTACAGCGCCAAAAACACGATGACCAAAATGATACGAGAGAAGGTGACAAGGTTCGGCGGCGCGTTCCAGCCGTCAAGCAACGATGATTTGCGTTCTTCTTGCTTTTCCATACCGTTCACGTTACCCTGACACTTCTACTTGCTTACCAATTTGCGTTTCATACGGAGCGTTCCCCAGTCACATCGCCGCTTCGGAATCCGCCGCCGAAGAGACTCCCGAACTCAGCGACGAGATCTCACCCTTGATGAAGGCGAGCACCTGCGGCAAGTCCTGGGGCTGCACCAACACCTCGCGCGCCTTGGACCCTTCGGACGGCCCCACGACGCCACGTGACTCCAGCAGATCCATAAGGCGGCCAGCCTTGGCGAATCCGACACGCAGTTTGCGCTGTAACATGGACGTGGAACCGAACTGCGAGGTGACGACCAGTTCCGCCGCCTGCAGAAGCACATCCATATCGCCGCCGATGTCTTCGTCCGGCTCAATGGCCTTCTTGTCGGCTTCCTTGGCCATTTCTTCGATATCCTCACGGTAATGTGGCTTGCGCTGGGTGCGTACGAATTCCACGGCACGTCGGATCTCCGACTCGTCGACCCATGCGCCCTGCACACGCAACGGTTTGGCCTGTCCCATCGGCAGGAACAGCGCATCGCCCTGTCCAATCAGAGTTTCCGCGCCAGTGGAGTCGAGAATGACTCGAGAATCAGTGGCCGACGAGGTCGCGAACGCCAAACGCGAAGGAATGTTCGCCTTGATCAGGCCGGTGACCACATCGACCGATGGACGCTGGGTGGCGAGCACCAGATGCACGCCTGCAGCTCGTGCCAGCTGCGTGATGCGTTGGATGGAGCTTTCCACATCATTCTTGGCCACCATCATCAGATCGGCCATCTCGTCGACGACCACCAGAATGTACGGATATGGAGCGACCTTGCGCTTCGATCCGGCAGGGGCATGCACCTTGCCGGCGCGCACGGCAGCATTGAAGTCCTTGATATGGCGGAATCCGAAGAATTCAAGATCGCTGTAACGAGCATCCATCTCCTTGACCACCCATTCGAGCGCCTGCGCAGCCTTCTTCGGATCGGTGATGATCGGCGTGAGCAGATGTGGAATACCCGCGTATGCCGATAGTTCCACTCGCTTCGGATCGACCATGATCATGCGCACCTGATCCGGCGTCGCCCTCATGATCACGGATGTCAGCATGGAGTTGATGAAGCTGGACTTACCGGAACCGGTGGCGCCTGCCACCAGAAGATGCGGCATCTTGGTGAGGTCCGCCGTTACAAAATGGCCTTCCACATCCTTGCCCACGCCTGTGAGCATCGGGTTCGGATCATTCCTTGCCTTGTCCGAGCGAAGCACGTCGCCAAGCACCACGGTTTCACGGTCGGTGTTCGGTATTTCGATGCCGATGGCGGACTTGCCTTCGATCACCGACAGGATGCGCACGTCGGAACTGGCCACCGCGTAGGCGATGTTCTTCTGCAGATTGGTGACCTTCTCCACTTTCACACCCGGACCAAGCTCCACCTCATACATGGTCACGGATGGGCCTCGCAGAAAGCCGATGACTTTAGCGTCGACATTGAACTGCTGGAATGTGACCGTAAGCGCGCGAATCACACGATCGTTCTCCGGAGTGTGCACGGCATGCGGCGCGCCTTGCTTCAGCATGCCGAGATCAGGCAGATGATAGGGGCCCTCCGGAATCTCACCGGACTCGTCGGAAACGCCCTCTCCGTTCGATCCGGCATCCAGATCGTTCACGACCTCATTGGTCGCCGCATCGACCATGACCTGCGACCCGTTGGACGTGCCGTCCTCGTCGATGACGGCCCACGGGTCCCCTACAGCCACGCCAACGGATTTGATCTCGTCGGACGCCGCCTGGCCGGCAACCGTCGGAATGGTTTCCGGGATCTGCGGCATGGTGCCGCTCGCCAAACCGATTGGGTCAGAGGAAAGGGAACGCACCACAGGCGTCTGCGGCATGGCGACGGTTCCACCGAAATCCTGAGCGGAATGTTCGTCGGATGAAATGCTGCGCGGCCGCGAGACGCTCTGGTATGGTTCGTCAAGCATGGTTTCCGCCGTTTCGCCATGCCGTTCGGCAGCATTACGAAACGCCTCATCACCGTCGTAATGATCGAGTCCGTCCTGAGCGCCCTGCTTCTTGGATTTCGATGATATCCATTGCTTTATGAGGGAGAACGGCATCGGCTTCTTCTTTTCAGCCGCCACATCGTCGGCTCCATTATGCGCCGGCACGCCTTCTGCGAACGACAGCGTGGTATCTCCTATACGCACTTCGTTCGGGAATTGCTCGGTCTCGTCATCAACCTTTTTATTTGCACCGAATCCAAAACGGACCTTCAATGCACGTACTTTGTCGGGAATCTCTTGAACCCCTGTATTGGTAATCAGCAACAACGAGAACAAAATGACGACCACGAAAATAACGATGGCGAACGCCTTGGAAAGCCCCCATGCCAACGGGCAGCCAAGCACATAGCCGAGCAGACCTCCCGCATTCTGCAGCAACGCCATGTCGAAACCTTGGGCGTCGGACGCGAGCGCCGCGTCGAGTATGGAGCAGACGGACCACAGAATCATGGACCACCCCGCCACCATACGCACATTGCCGCTTTTGCGCTTGGTCTCATATATGAGGCTGAATGCCACCAGCGCCAAAAAGACCGGCAGGATGACGCTCATCAGACCAAACAGGCCGGAAGCCAAGGCGTGGAGCATCCGGCCGAACACGCCCTGCACCCGGAACCATTCCGAAGCGCAGAACATTACCGCGAGAATCACCAGAATAAAACATGCGATATCACGTCCGTACTTGGTCAAGACACCCATCACAGGCGACGGCTCGACCGCGTCCATGACCTTGGTCTCGCCGGAACGTGCCTTGCCCGTGGACCCTTTGCCGCCGGATTTCGTATTGGAAGATGCTGTTCGTGCCATAACGGTCATGATTTTACCCATGGGATGCGCCATGACATGGCACTTCCTCGAATCGCACACATTTTCTAACTTAAGTGAACACGCAATTTCACTGATTGGATTCCGCCAAGATCGTCACCGTCAAGTTGGGTGCCAAGCCGGAGAAGACCGTGGATAAGGTGGAAAGCTTCGACGAATACGGCAGCGGGAGTTTCATTTCAGGCGAGGTCTCCGAGATGATGCTGGGTGTAGGCGTCCGCCTGCGCGTCTATGGCGTCATAGGCACCTGCATCGGCATGTTCGATGATGGCCATCGCATTGTCTAGCAGCGCCGGATTGAGCGCTTGGAGCCAGTGGATGCGCGGGTCACGACCGAACCATCCCATCTGCTTGCGTGCCAGACGCTTCGTTTTCTGCGCAATGTCCATGAACGTGTCGTTCAGGTCACGCAACCCGTCCAAATAGTCGACGACCTGCTGGTAACCGAGCGCTTTGGCTGCGGTGATGCCCAGCTTGGGACGGATACGTTCCACTTCTTCGATGAATCCGCCTTCGAGCATCTGCTTGGTGCGAATATCGATACGACGGTCCAGTTCCTCACGCGGCAGATCGAGACCGATTTGCACGGTGGGGATGACGTACCGGTAGTGCGGAAGGCTTGCCGAATAGGGTCGTCCCGTCACTTCGATGACTTCCAGCGCACGGATGGTACGCCTTGGATTGTGCGGGTCCATGCGCGCCGCCGCTTCGGGATCCTTGGCTTTCAGCTCGTCGAACAGCGCGCCCGCACCTTCGGTTTTTTCCCGTTCCTCAAGCGCCATACGTACTTGCGGGTTGGTGCCGGGGAAGGAGATGTCGTCGATGGCGGCCCGTGCGTACAGGCCAGAGCCTCCGACGAGGATCGGACGCACTCCCCTGGCCTGTAGTTCGGCTATTTTCTCGCGGGCGAGCTCTTGGAACCTCGCCACGGACATGGCGTCGTCCGGTTCGATGATATCGATGAGATGATGCCTGACCTGCGCCTGCTCCTCAAGGCTTGCCTTGGCCGTGCCGATATCCATGCCCCGATACATCTGGTATGCGTCGGCGTTGATGATTTCCGCCTGTTCGCCTTTGCGCGCCAACGCTTTGGCGACGGCAATGCCCAACCCGGTTTTGCCGGATGCGGTTGGTCCGACAATGGATACGACCTTGCGCTGCATCGCAGGATCGGCGTCTCCTGTTTTGTCTGTTTTCTCAAAGGTCTGTTCAGTGTCGAACGGCATAGGTCTGCCCCGCCTTCGGATCGGGATCGGCGATGAGGTTGTGACGCCCAGCGTGGGTGATGGTGGCGGTCACGAAATCGCCTACCTGCGGCATCGGCTCGCCTTCGGGCACACCGACATGCACGAGCACGCCGGTTTTCTCGCGCCCGGTGACACGATGGGTCGCGGCGTCCTTCTTGCCAGATGCGCCGGTGACCATCACTTCGACGTCACGGCCTTCGAAGGTTTTGAGATTTTCTTCGGTGATGCGTTCCTGCAATGCCACGAGTCGTTCGAACCGGTCTTGGACCACGTCGTGCGGCACCTGCTCCATTTCGGCTGCCGGAGTGCCTGGGCGCGGCGAATAGATGAAGGTGAATGCGGACGCGAATCTCGCCTCTTCCACCACACGCAAGGTTTTCTGGAAGTCCTCTTCGGTTTCACCCGGGAAACCGACGATGATGTCGGTGGAGATCTGCGCATCCGGCATGGCCTCACGGATTTTACGCAGAATGTCAAGGAACTTCGCGGAACGATACGAACGGCGCATGGCGCGCAGGATTCGGTCGGATCCGGACTGCAGCGGGAAGTGCAGCTGGTGCATGACATTGGGCGTTTCGGCCATGGCTGCGATCACGTCGTCGGTGAAGGCGGCGGGATGCGGCGAAGTGAACCGCACGCGCTCCAATCCTTCGATCTCACCGCATGCGCGCAGTAGCTTGGAGAAGGCGAAACGGTCGCCGATGCCGTAACCGAACGAGTTCACGTTCTGGCCGAGTAGCGTGACTTCCTTGGCGCCTTCGTCCACGCACTGGCGGATTTCGGCAAGAATGTCTCCCGGGCGACGATCATGTTCCTTGCCTCGGGTGGTAGGCACGATGCAGAACGTGCAGGTGTTGTTGCATCCCACGGAGATGGCCACCCAGCTTGACACCTTCGACGCGCGGTCGGTGGGCAGCTGGCTTGGAAAGTAGTTGAGTTCCTCTTTGACCTTGACCTGCGCATGGCCTTCGATGCGCGCCTGGTCAAGCAGCTGAGGCAGGGAACCAATGTTCTTGGTACCGAACACGGCATCGACCCAAGGGGCCTTTTTTGCGATCTTCTCACGGTCGAGCTGTGCCATGCATCCGCCGACTGCGATCTGCAGGTTCGGACGCTGGCGCTTCAGTTCGGCCCACAGGCCGATGGTGCCGTACATGCGTTCCGCCGCGTTTTCTCGCACCGCGCATGTGTTCATGACGATGAGGTCCACGTCATGATCGAGGTATTGTTCTTCGGTGGCGGGCACATAGCCATCCGCTTCGAGCACACCCGCGATGCGTTCGGAATCGTGCACGTTCATCTGGCATCCGAGGGTGTGTACGTAGAACACGCCCTTGCCTCGCGTGGCGGTGTCTTCTGTGGCAGGTTCCGCAAGTTTCGAGGCGCGCTCCGCCTCGGTCATCATGTCTTCGTTCATAGCATTCCATGCTATCGGCAGGGATTCCCATCACGCGCCGTATGCACCTTAATGCAGCGTGGCATGCGGTGGAATTGGAGGGATGACGGCGCTTTCAGCGCTTTTTCAGTTTTTCCGCGCTCCTTTTGGGTACACTATGGAACCGTGATACTTGATAGACAGAGCCGCATCAATACCAGTGAACTGCAAGCACGGCTGAAGTCGGTGACTTTCGACGATGGTCCGTTGCCTTCCGATCAGATTACCGAGTTCATTGATCAAATGCAGGTGTATGAGGGCGCGATGTATGAGATCAGCACCAAACTGGAGATTCTCGATTCCGAGTTCCAGGTGCGTTTCTCCCATAATCCCATCCATCACATGGAACGCAGGTTGAAGTCCATCAATTCCATTCTCGGCAAGTTGAGGCGCAAGGATCTGCCGTTGACGGTGGAGTCGGTCAAGGACAATCTGTTTGACGTGGCAGGCATTCGCGTGATCTGCAATTATCGCGATGACGTGTATTCGGTGTCGAATTATCTGTCCGCGCAGAACGATATTCAGGTGTTGCGTGTGAAGGATTATATTAAGAATCCGAAGCAGAATGGATATCGTTCGCTGCATGTGATTTATGCGGTTCCCGTTTTTCTATCTTCCGGACCGCATTACACGCCTGTGGAGGTGCAGTTCCGCACCATCGCCATGGATTATTGGGCGAGTTTGGAGCATGCGCTGCGTTATAAGACGGATTTGCCTGACGCGAAGCTGTCGGAGCATTCGCAGACGTTGCTTGATTGCGCGAGAAGTCTGCAGAATGTCGAAGCGCAGATGCAGAACATTCATCGCGATATCAATGGCGCGCCGCAGGTTGGCGAGGCCCCTAAGGCCGGCTGACGTCTGCCGGTTTGCGTTTGGCCGCATGCAGGAGCTGGTCGATGGGCAGCTGGGCGAGTATGGTGCCCGCGAAAATGAGCGCGCAGCCGAGGTAGGCTCGAGTGGTCATGATTTCGCCCAGCAGAAGCGCCCCTCCGACTGCGGAGAAGAACGATTCGAGCGACATGATCACGGACGCTCTGGTCGGGGGCACAAGTTGTTGGCCTATGACCTGAAGCGTATAGGCTACGCCAGCGGAGCAGACGCCCGCGTAGACGATGGCGATCCAGCTTTGCGCGGCACCGGCCCAGTCGATGGATCCTTCGATGATAGAGCCAATCCAGCTGATGATCGCGGTGGTGGTGATCTGCCCGAATGAAAGCAGGATGGGGTCCATGTCTCGTCCAAAGGTGTCTATGACGAGGATGTGCCCGGCGAAGAGGACTGCGGTGAACAGCAGCACCATGTCCGCCAGGGTGATGGATCCGAATCCGTCGGTGACGCACAGCAGGTAGAAGCCGATAACGGAGATGGCGACGCTGATGATGACGCTGAGGTGCACTCGTCGACGCAATATGATGAAGGCCAGCAGTGGCGTCATGACGATGTATAGAGCGGTGATGAAGCCGGACCGTCCCGCCGATCCGGAGTAAAGGATGCCGTATTGTTGGACGGTGCTTGCGGTGAAAAGCACGATTCCGCAGATGATGCTGACCACGATGGGATTGCCGGCCCATTTCGGCATGGCGACGATTGCGCCGTTACCGAGGGTGATGGACGGTTTTCCCTGGGTTTCACGGCGTTTACGCTCTTGTTCCGCTATGGTGCTGCGGCGAAACCAAAGCAACGGTATCAGAGAAATGGATCCGAGGGTGAATCGGGTGGCTCCGAAGAACAGCGGTGTTGTGGAGTCCATGCCTTGCACTTGCGACACGAATGCGAATCCCCAAATGAGGGCCGCCAGTACGAGGCATGCCATGCCGCCAATCTCTTTTCTCTGCATGAGCACCCACCGTAAAGCATGTCTTTGACCAACGGATAAAGCCTGGCCACATTCTGGTCAGGCTTTATCCGTTACGTTGACCGAGGAGCAATGCCAATAATGTCCCATCAAAGGCTGAAAGCCAAATGACGCGTGCGTCCCCAAAACGCACCGAAGGAAGGCGCACGAAGGTACGCCGACTGAGGAGCAATGCCGGGGACGCTCCGTCATTTGGATTTCAGTCGCGATTGCCGAGGAGTTGGAGAATATACATGAACATGTTCACGAAATCCAAATACAGATTCAGTGCGCAAAGGATGGAAACCTTCTTGACCATTTCGGGGCCTTGGGCGGAATACTGTTCAAGCATGGCGCGGGTGGCTTGGGCGTCGTAGACGGTCATGCCGGCGAAGAGCAGAAGTCCGATGGCAGAGACGATCATGAGGGTGGTGTTGCCGGGGGCGAAGATCATGAGAATCACTTCGGCGATGATAAGCACGATGAGGCCGACGAAAAGGATGGGGCCGGCCTTGAGCATGTTGATCTTGGTGGTGCGTCCGAACATGGTGAGCGCGAAGAAGAAGCCGGCGCACAATGCGAGGGAAATGCCGATGGTGCCAAGATCGTAGGCCATGAAGATGGTGCTGAGGGTGAAGCCCATGAGCGCCGCATACACGTAGAACATGACGTATGCGGTGGAGACCTTCATTGTATGGATGCGCGCGCCAAGGTAGATGGCAAGCACGATTTCAATGACGGCGGGGGCGAAGATGCCGATGATGCCCGTGGTTTGGATGAGTGCCAGGTACGCGCCGCTCATTTGGGTGATGATGGCGACCACGGCAGTGACGATCAAACCAAGGGTCATGTGCGTGTATGCGCTGTTGACGGAACTGCGTTCGGCCTGCTCGTAGGAATAGGTGGCCTGCACGTTGACTGCGGCGGTACCGTTGGGCGCATAGGCGTACTGTGGCTGCGCATTGTACTGGTTGTACTGTTGGTTGTACTGGTATTGATTGTTGAAGCCGTTATTCTGGGCGTTGTTACCCTGGGGCTGCTGACCGAATGCCATAATCGCTCCTTTTTGCTCGATTGCGCATCACGATACGGCATTTTCCTGACGATTTCATGAATATTGGCTTAATCTCATGATTTCTTCAAAGCCCGCATAGGTTTCGCGTTCGACACGGGGAGTGTGCCGGACGCGAAAGACTGGGACATGCCATGTCAGATGGCGAACTTGTACGTCACTTTGGCGGTGTCGCTGAAATCGAGAAGGTTCGTCACGTCGACGGTGATTTCGGAATCGTCTTTAAGCACATATCCGAGGGTTACCGTGCCGGTTGCTCCTGGCTGCAGTTCAGACAGATAGGAGCCGGAATCGTAGCCTTCCGGATTGTCCAAGTACATGGCGGTGTCGAGTTCCTGACCGTTTTGGAACACTTTCGGATTAGCCAGCACGGCGAAGGAGTTGTTCTTATCGGTATTGTTGGTCCACTCGTAGGTGACGAGCACGGTCGGCTGATTGTTGTAGTCGTTGCCGGAACGCACTGCGGATACGATTTTGACGTGCATATCGGTGAGATCGCCTTCCATGTCTTGCTCGCCTTTCGCCTTGGTGTCGGTTTTGGTGGAATCATCGGTTTTGGCGTCCTTATCGGCGTCCGCCGACGAGGATTGCGACGTGCTTGTGCCCGTGATGTCGTCAAGCGCCTTGCTGGCGGCCGATTGCATGGCCAAGGTGATGACGATGGCCAACACCGACAGCACCGCCGCGACTATGGACAGGGCTTTGCCACGCTTTTTGCCTCGGAACGTGCCCACGATGGCCACGATCGCCAATACCGCGCCGACGAGTCCGAAGATCGCCGCGATGTTGTTGATGATTGGAATGAAGCTCAGCACCAAGCCGAGCGCGCCGAACACCACTCCCACGATGCCACATACCGTCGTGCCTTGCGGAGCCGGGGACGGCATGATCGGCGCGGGTCTCATACCGTTCGGCGCTGCCGGGCCGCCGTTGGGAATCGGAGCATTGTTGAACTCACTCATGATCTTTTTCTTTCTTCTCGAAGTGGTCGGAACACTTTCGAGCCTACGGGATCGGCTTCGTTCCCGGTATTGGACGAAAGTCCATTCCTGCCTGCACTTTGGGGCGCGCGGCTTGCGCCATCATGCCCGATAGCTCAATGGCATGTTTCCATGAGTATGCCGATAATGGGAGTCATGAGCGTGATCACAAACCCTTCCACCGCCGAAGTGCCAGTGCGCACCAGAATCTGGTGCACGGTGCCGATGGTGGTGTGCGCGAGTTTCGCCTGTCTGGCGCAGGTGTCTTTCGCATCCCAACAGTATGCGCAGGATAGTGCCCCCTACTTGTGGATGATCGCGTGCGTGCTCGTTGCGATCCCTTCGGGTTTGATTCTTCTGGCTCGCAACAGTTACCCGCAAGCCGTGTTCTGGACCGCATGCCTACTGGTGGTGGCGCTCCCCTACGATTCGCTGATCGCGCTTATGGCGTTGACTTCTCTGCTTGCGCGGAGACAGGGAACCAAAGTGACGCTTCGATCAGTGCTTGCCGCGGCGACAACGACGATCTGGTCCCAGGTGCGAGACGCTTTGCATCCTGCCGAGGCTTCGATCTGGCATGCGATCTTCTCCAAACCATATACCGGAGTTCGGTATGGCAATACCATGGTGATGCTTGTCGACGAAAGAACGATCATCGCGAGCGCCGTTGTGGTTGCCCTGATTGCGGTGGCGATCGCCACATTGGCCGGATTGCATATTCGCTCGCGCGCCCTTGCGCGCGTGGCCGAAGCGAAGGCTCAGTCGGCCAACGAGCAGGTGAGCAGGTTGCGGACCACGCTTGACAATCAGCAGCTTGCCGATGCGATAGCCGCGGAAGCGCATGATACGTTGGCTCATTCGCTGTCGTTGCTTGCATTGAATGCGAGCGCTTTGCAGGCCGAGTCTAGGAAATTGAAGGCTGAGGCCGAGCAGTTGGGCAATGCCAATGTGGCTGGTATGGCTGGAAAGATCGCCGGCACTACCGAGGATATTCGCAGGCAGGCCTCCGGCGCGTTGGATGAGGCGCATAGTGTGATTGACATGCTTCGTCATCCGGAGGATGCTCGCCTGCAGTTGGCTGCGAATGATGCCGAAGCGTCGTTGACCCGTGACTCATTGCTGCAGTTGATTGGCGACGCCCGTGCCGCGAATATGCGGATTGATACGTGGATCGACGTTCAACAGCTGGGGCAGTTAGATGAGTCCATCGGCGTGATTGCGTATCACGTGGTACAGGAGGGATTGACCAATGTGCGCAGGCATGCGCCTGGCGCTCCGGTGTCGTTGCAGGTCGATGCGAACCCCCCGCAAGGGGTGCATGTGCACGTCAGCAATCCGACGATGCCGCAATCCCCCTCGCATATGGCAGACACCAGGAAGGGGGCCGGTCTTCCTGGTTTGGCCAAACGCATACAGCAGGCTGGCGGAACATGCCAATACGGTTTTGACCAACATAACGTCTTCCACCTTGATGTACGACTACCATGGGTTGGGTGAGCACCGAACGCAACCATGACGAGCAGCCGATCACCGTCGGCGTGATTGATGATGATCCGATGATCTGCCAGATGATGCGTCTGATTTTGGAGGATTATTCCTCCGGACGCATCAGCGTTGCCTTCGCCTGCACCAACGCAGCAGACGCCATCGAACATGCGTCGCACAATCCTCCTGATGTCGTGCTGGCTGATATCGCCATGCCCGGCATGGATGGCATTGAAGCCACTCGTCAGCTCCGCATGCTTCCCGATCCTCCGCATGTGCTTATTCTGACGTCGCTGAGTCCAAACAACACGGTGGAACGCGCCATCGAAGCGGGCGCGGAAGGATTCGTATCGAAAACGGACGCTCCGGAAGATATCATCCGCCGTGTGGCCGACGTGTGCGAAGGGGAGCCACAGTTCAATCCGGCAAGTCAACGGCAGCTCATCGGCGATTTGCATCAGCACCAGCCTCAGTCGCGGCGCGATGAGGCCCGTGCCATGCTCGACGCCTTGCCGGAACGCGAACGCGAAGCGGTGATTCTCGCGGCCGAGGGCTTCACCAATGCGGAAATCAGCGAGAAAATGTTCATTTCAGAACGCACGGTCAAAGCGCATATTTCATCCGCCGCAGATAAACTCTGCATGGGCCGCGTGCAGATGGCCCGTTTGGTAGAACGAGCCGACCTGCCGCCACGACTATGACATCATACACTCGTACACTTGAACACAGAGCAACGCAATGAGGGGAACGCCATGTCAATCAGTGCAACGGAAAAGCCTTTAGGCAAAATCTTCACTTCGGATTACCGGTTCGTAATCCCATCATTCCAACGCGCATATACTTGGCAAACGGAAAACATCGCGCAACTGGTCACCGATCTGCAGGACGCATGCCACGACCCAGACACGCCGTATTTCCTTGGATCGCTGATCCTCGTCCATGATGGACAAACCAAATACCAAGTCATCGATGGACAGCAACGCCTCATCTCACTTTCCATCATCATTTCCGTGCTCCGCGATCTGGAAGACGACCCCGAACTCGTGGAAAGCCTCAACGACCTCATCGTCGAGCCAGGAGACAAACTACGCGGCATCAAAGCCGAACCACGTCTCAAACTCCGCGAACGCGACACCAACTTCTTCCGCATGTACGTGCAGGAAGGCGATCTGGAGGGACTGTTCGATCTGCGCGACAACGATATCGAATCGCACGCGCAACGCAACATCGCCATCAACACCAGACAAGTGTTCGACGAACTCGCGAAAATGCCCACACAAGACCGCCGCGCATTCGCATCATACCTCGTCAACGAAGTCACCCTCGTCATCGTAACCACCGACGATCTCGCCGGCGCACACCGTATTTTCGACGTCATGAACATGCGCGGAGTTCCCCTCACCGCATCCGACGTGTTCAAAGCAAGAACCATCGCCGAAATCTCCCCCGCCGCACGCAACGCCTACGCTTCACGCTGGGACGACATCATGGATCCACTCGGCGACGACGCACAGACGCTCGAAGAATTCTTCAGCGACATCCATCTCATCATCTCGCACAAAGCCGTCTGCACACAACTACTTGAGGAATTCCGCAAGGACGTGCTCAAACCATTCGTCAAAAAGCAGAACGTCATCTCCTTCATCGACGACCTGCTCGCACCCTACGCCAACGCCTGGCGCATCATCGAACACCCGACCGACGCCAACCTGCCAGACGATATCATTGGCCAACTCGTATCCCTCAACGACTACCAAACCACCGACTGGAAACCAGTAGCCATGTGGGCGCTCGTCAACTCCATACGCAACCTCGGCAATCCCGACACACGCATATTCTCCACGCCGGGCACACACACTGCCGCAGCCTCGCGCACGTCGAACAAAAACCTCGAGGAACCTCAACTCCACGACCTTGAACGACTTCACGACGTACTCGCGGCCCTAGAACGCGTAACCGGCGTGGACAGTCTCAACAGGCAAACCCCGCTCAACCGACGCACACGCGCAGCCAGCACCATTCGCGACCTCGATAAAAACCACACCATCCAACAAATCCGAGGATTACTCATCACCGACGAAGACCGCCGCAACGCGCTCGCGCATCTGCGTGGCGACCTGCAGACCAGTCCCGCCATGAAGAAACTGCTTCTGGTTCGGGCCAACGAGCAGCGGGCCGGGCATCGTATCACCCGACCACGCAGCCTCAACGCGCTGCCGATCATGCCGGAACAGGTCGCCTCCGACTCATCGTTTGCATCATGGTCTGAGGCGACACGCGACCATTGGGTCAACCGCATCGGCAATCTTGCGCTCAGTCAGGCTAATGACAAGCAGATCGCGGGATTGGCATCCTATACGGACCGTCGTGACCGTATGCTGCTGTCGGCGAGTTCCAAACGCTTCCCGCTCACCGCCGAGCTTGCCGACATTGCGGACTGTACGCCACAAACCTTGCAATACCGCCAGGATGAAACCATTCGTCTGATCGCCGATTATTGGAATATCCGTTACGATGCCGAGCGCAATGACCTATCCACGCTCAGTGAGGAGTCGTTGCGAGTCACGGACACGTCCACCTCCCCAACATCCAAACGCGTGTCCATCGCGCAGGTGCTCGCCGCTGGTCTGCTCATTCCCGGTGAGACGCTGGTATGGGACCGACCGCGCAAGGGCGAACGTTGGGTGGCTACCGTCACCGCCGAAGGCAAGCTTCGACTGGATGACGGCAGCGAGTACTCCACACCAACCGCAGCGGCCCGTGCCGTCGGTGGCGGTTCGGCGGGATTGACCGTGTGGAAGCGCACGTCGAACGGTCAGAAGCTTAGCGACGTGTGGAAGGCCTATCGCCTACGCAAGCGCTGAAAACGTTGTTCGTTTTGATGAGTTTGTCGTTTATCGACGGTTTCCTATTGGCATGCGAGCCATTCGACCGCAAGTTTCGTACGATTCGTAACGTTCGTTTTCGCGAGAATATCGCTGATACGATTGCGAACCGTGCCTTCGCTTAAAAACAGTTTCGCAGCGATCTCACGATTGTCGTACCCCTCGGCGACCAGTTGCATCACGTCCCGCTCGCGCTCAGTGAGATTCGCGAAACGACCGGAAAAACGATTTTCCCCGTTATCGCCAGCTTGCGAAACGTGACGCTGCGTCTGACTCGCTTTATTGACATGCAGTTTCCGCAACACCTGCGCTCCCATAACCACCTGTCCGGCCATCACCGACTGCACTGCGGGAATCACCGATGAGACATCCTGTTTGATCAGGTAGCCTTTGGTGCCGATTTCCAACGCCTCGGCGATGTACGATTCGTCCGCGAATGTGGTAAGTATCAGGATTTTCGCATTCGGATGGGCGTCGATGATCTTTCGCGACGCGGCAAGACCGTCCATAACCGGCATTTGCACGTCGATCAGCAGCACGTCCGGATTATCTTCTTCATACTGACCTACCGCGGTTTCGCCATCATAGGCCGTCCATGCAATATCGGCCGTGCCTGTCGCTTTGAGAATCGTGGACAGCGACGAGCATACGATTGGATCATCATCGACGATTGCGACTCGCATCATACGTTCTCCTTCGTTGTTGCGGACGCTGCCGCATCATCGTCCGTTTTGGGAATGGACACGAACACCCGCCACCCCTCATGATACGGGCCGCACACCGCGGTACCGCCGAGCGCCCGCGCACGCTCCTCGATATCCGCCAATCCAATGCCCGAAGCATCACGCATCGTCGCCGTACGCGCGGCATCATGGAACTGACGAAAACGAGCGGAAGACTCCCCCATCATACCGTTGATGTTTCCTTGGGAGCCATCGTTCCACAGGGCGCCATCATCCTGTATGCGCAGCTGCCATAACGCAGGAAAATCACGCAAGGTGATATCGACATTGCGCGCCATGCTATGGCGAATCGTATTGTTCAACGCCTCGCGAATCGTCGTGGCGAAACAGCGTGACACCGCGGCCGGAGCCGCATCGATGCCGTTGCTCAAGGTGACGTTCACTGTACTGGAATCGTCCAAACCATGCGCGGATGCCTCAATCTGCGCCACGAAATCCGTGCCTTCGTCTTTCAGATCATGCACCGCGCCCCGCACCAATGTCATCGCCTCGCCCACCGTGTCGTGAATCTGCGCGAACCCTTGAGCCGCCTGCTCCTGACCAGAAACCTGAGCCACCACTTGGGCCGCTTCGGACTGCATGATGGCCCGGGTAAGCATATGGCCGACATTGTCATGAATCTCGCGCGCTATGCGTGTACGCTCCGCGAGCGTGGCCACACGAACCGACGCGGCGCGATCTTCCTCGCTTTCCGCCAATTGCGAGCGCAGCCGGCGGATCTGGTCACGTTTGGAATCCTGAAGCCGCCTGTTCTGCCGGGTGAGCGTGACATTGCGCGCGCACAACAGGCCAACCATGAATCCCAACACTACATGCAATGCCAGCAGTACGGCGATGAGTGCAGCTCCCATATCATCCGCATGCGCGCCTGCATTACGGCAACGGACCAAGGTCGCCACTACGGGAATGATCCACACCCATCGTGCGATGACCGTCGTGATTTGCATCGCATCGTATTGCGGCATGTTCGGCAATTGCGAACGCAAGCCGGCATGGTTCCGTCCCGCACGGTGTTGTTCGACGTTCTGTGATACGGCGGGCAGCATGGCCGCGTTGTATGCGGCGACCGGCATCATCGCGCACCATGATGGCGTGAAGCATGCGCCGCAATCCAACATCAACAGTATGGCGATGGTCCATGCCGACGAGCGCGCGTATTCCCCCACCGCGGCACAGCATATGGCCAGCAACGCGCCGCATACCAGTTCAGCCGATACGTCTCCGACGATATACAGGTTTGCGATCAGCCCGAACGTGAGGAATATGGCCTGAAGCAATAATCGCCGCATGCCTTCCTCCATCGTCGCCGCTTCTTGTGGTTATGTCTTACCAGCGTAGTGTACGTTGCCACCGTTGCGGGCCATCTTTGCCACGAAGGTGACATTTGTCATCTTCCATATGGCTGTGTTGCGCCAGGTTTATGACCTCAGACACCATGTCGTCGCCGTTTGGTCGGAGACAATGGAATCACTATCGTAAACGGCGGTTATCGCTGTTGGAACATGTGAGGTAAGGAGAGCCGATGAGCGAGCGTATGGAAAGGCAAACAGGTGAGAGCTCCAGCAGCGCGGTCAAGGTGTCGAAGCTGGTCAAACGGTATGGGGATATGCTGGCGCTTGACTATTTCGATCTTGACGTGCATCAAGGTGAGATTTTCGGTTTGCTTGGACCGAACGGTTCCGGCAAGACCACGGCGATTAACTGCATTCTCGCATTGTTGACGTTCGATGAGGGCACGGTACGTGTGTTTGACGAACCGATTGGCCCGACCAGTTATGCGCTGAAACGCCGCATCGGCATCGTACCGCAGAATGTGGCTGTGTTCAATGAATTGACGGTTGAGGAGAATATCGATTATTTCTGCTCGCTGTATGTGCCTGACAGGGCACGCCGTCATGCGCTGGTTGAGGATGCGCTGGATTTTGTGGGCTTGCGCGATTACCGCAGGTTCCGTCCGTCGAAATTGTCGGGAGGTTTGCTTCGTCGATTGAACATCGCATGCGGTGTGGCGCATAAGCCGGATCTGATTTTCTTCGATGAGCCGACCGTCGCCGTCGATCCGCAAAGCCGCAATGCGATTCTGGAGGGCATTCAGCGTCTTAACCACGAAGGCGCGACGGTGATTTACACGAGCCATTACATGGAGGAGGTCGAGCAGATCTGCGACCGCATTCTCATCATGGATCATGGCAGGCATTTGGCCTTGGGCACCGCCGACGAGTTGAAGGCGATGATCGACACCGGCGAACGCATCAGTGTGGAAACCGACGATCTGGGTGGCTTGCATCATGAGGCGGGAACGCAGCAAGCATTGGAACAGTTACGTGCGCTGCCATGTGTGATGAGCGCCGATTATGACGGTCATGAGTTGACGGTACGTTGCCGTAGGGGCGATCACAATCTTCTTGACGTGTTGACGTTGCTGAAATCCAATGGCACGAATATCGGGCATCTTTCCTCCCGGCAACCGACGCTGAACGATGTGTTCCTTGAACTGACCGGCACGGCGTTGCGTGACTGACGGAATCATGGTTCGAAAGGTTTGACATTATGTTGCAGACATTGCTGGTCAATCTGAAATTGCATTTCAGGGAGAAAGCGCAGCTGTTCTGGCTGTTTGCCTTTCCCATCATTCTGGCGACCATGTTCAATGGCATGTTCGGCAATATCGCGGAAAGTTACGCATTGCACACGGTTGACGTCGTCGTGGTCAATAACGACGATTGGCGCGCCTCTCCGGGCGCGCAGATGCTGGTCGACGGCATTTCGTCCGATACTGGCGCGACCGGTGCCGATGGCGATCATGCGAAGGTCGATGATGACGGTGACGCCATGCCGAAACTCATCACCGTCACGGAAGCCGCATCTATGGAAGCCGCGGATCGAGCGCTGCTTGACGCCAAGGCGCAGGGCAGACTGTCCGTCGACGGTAGTGGGAAACTGCAGCTGGCCATTTCCCAAGCCACGCAAACATCCGCCACGGATGTGATGGCGTCGAGCAGTGGTCTGGATATTTCCCTGACGGTGTTGGGCAATATCGTGGACTTGTACAATCACAACACCGCCGTGGTGATCAATGCCGCGCAGCACAATCCGTCCGCGTTGTTGGATGACGCGTTCACCGGCAGCATCGGCTCGTCGAGTGGGTTCACGAAGGAAGTGCAGCTGACGAATTTCAAGCCAAGCGGCACCGCACGCTACTATTACGCGTTGCTCGGCATGGCCGCGATGATGGCCATGAGTTTCGCGGTGAACGCGGTATCGTTGGCCCAGGCAAACCTGTCGGCACTTGGCATTCGCCGTTCCGTCGCTCCCCTGCCGAAACTGCAACAGCTGCTGGCAGGTTTTCTTTCCAGTTGGATCTGCTCGTTCCTAAGTCTGACCGTGGCCATGCTGTACATTCGTTTCGGCTGCCAGATTTCTCTCGGCGGTCGTGAATGGGCCGGCTTGGGCGCGTGCTTGATGGCGTCATTCGCCACAAGCGCGTTCGGCACGTTGATCGGCGCAATACAGGGTGTTTCCACGAGTGCCAAGCAGGGATTGTGCACGGCCTTGGCATGCACGCTGTCGCTGTTTTCCGGTTTGTATGGCTCGTTCGCCATGGATTTAAGCGATCAGATAGCGCAGCATGCGCCCCTGTTGAGCATGTTGAATCCGGCGCAACAGATTACGAATCTGTTCTACGACATTCTGTATTACGACAGTTTCCGCCCGTTCTTTGCCACGGTGGGCGTATTGGCTGCGATGAGCTTGGTCTGTCTTGGTATGGCGACCGTTCTGTTGAGGAGGCAACGCTATGAACACTTGTAAAGCAGCACTGCGCATTCTCAAAGCGCGCAAATTGTATGTGATTATCTACTTGGTGCTGATCGGCACGATGATGTTTTCCATCAGCTGGCAGATCATGCGTGGCTCCACAGCTGCCAGAGCGACGACGTATGAGCCGGAATCCGCCCGTATTGCGGTAATCGACCGTGATGACGACGCCGAGCATGTGGCTCAATCGTTGCGTTCCTACCTCGCTTTGGACGGTGAGATGGTCACCATTGATGACGATTCCATATCGTTGCAGCAGGCTGTCGCATCGAATTATGTTGATTTGATTGCGATTGTGCCACAAGGTTTCGCCGAGCGTTATCTGCAGTATGCGGATAACGCCACGGCTACGCAACCGACCATAGATACCGTCGTCAGTTATGCTTCCGGAGCCGGATCGCTCGCACAGCTGAAAGTCAACGAGTTTCTTTCGCTGACGCGTACCGCCTATCTCGGCATGCCGCAGGCACAGCGCACGCTCGACGCCGCCATGGCAACGACGTTGGATGCTGCCACCGCCGATATGAAACAGTCGCATATCGCCGTGGTGTCCTCGGACTCTGAAGACGACGGCACCACACCGGGCTCATCGGCATTCGCGGGCACGCTCAAAACCGGCTTGTATCCACTGTTGCTGGTCATGCCGGTATGCACGTTCCTCGTGGTCAGCACATTCAACGACAACGAAATCCGCCGCAGGCTCTACTCGTCCCCCGCGCGTCTGGTGTCGTTGGAAGCGCAGCAAATGCTGACATGCGGGACGTTCGGTCTGCTGGTATGTGCTGCGTATACCGCGGTGACATTCCTGTTGATGGCGCTGGCCGGAGTGTCCTTTACCGGCCTGAATGCCGTGAACGTAGGCTTGTCGTTCGTGTCGCTGATGGTCTACACGCTTATGGCGATCGCTTGCGGATTCCTGTTGGGGTCATCCGGTTTCAATGAAATGGCAACGAACGGTTTCGTCAATGTGTTCGCTCTGCTGGTCATGTTCACTTCCGGTATGGCGTTCCCCGTGGATATGATGCCAGATCCCATGATCATCATCGGAAAACTGCTGCCTGGATGGTGGCTCTGCTCATCGATAGACCACGTATTCGGACTGGGTACGGCCTCCTCGAGCGGCGTGGACTACGGCGCGTGGGCGTCATCAACCGGATTGGTGGCAATGTTCGCGGTAGCGTTCATCTGTCTGGGCTTGGCCTTGGGACGCATTCGGCGAGCCCGCCCGACGTTGGCCTCCCCCGCCACAACGCAGTTGGCCAAGTAGTCGACGCCAACACTGTGGCAGCCGCATGACGATCGCATACGACGTCCACGGTCTACTTGAGCATATTCCTCCGGTAGGCTGTGGGCGTCGTATGCATGTACTGCTTGAACGTGCGCGTGAAGAATGTCGATGATGAGAAACCAAGTTTTTTGGCGATGTCGGAAACCGGCATCGATGTGGTGTCCAGCATTTCCGCTCCAGCTCTCATACGCACGTCATTGACGAATTCAATCGGCGTCTGATCGACCATCTCATGGAAGATCTGCGCGCATTTCGTACGGCCGACGGACCCTGCTGAAGCAATCTCCTCCAGGGTGATCTGTCGAACGTAATTGTGCTGCACGTAATCAATCATCTTGCTCAAAATAGCAATCTTCGGATTCTTCCTGTCGTATTTGGAAGAACCATTCTTGCCATGTTCGCCCGCTATGGCCGTCAGTTCACGCACCATCGTATAAAAACAGCTGAGCACGGTCAACGATGCCGTATCATCCTTTAATTTCATATTGTCAACGGTGGCGGGATGCATGGTCTGGGCAGCCGGCATCTGACCGAATTTCGCATCATGCAGCCGCATCATGCATTCCAGCAACGCGGATCCATGCTCATCTTCAGGATCACACACCATGTACGGGAGCCGTTCGTCCGCCATCAACGGAGCCACAAAGCGTTCATAAACCATGTTCGGCATGCACATGCATGAAGGGTTCAGCAGAGTGCAGGAAAATTCGCAATCGGTGCCGTCCTCGGTGAAACCGTAATGCAATTGGCGCGAATTCACGAAAATGCCTTGGCCTTCTTCGAGACGAATGCTTTCGCCGTTCACGAAATACCACATGTGTCCACGGATGATGTGGGTGAATTCGAAGTCGATATGCCAATGGCATTCCGCGCGCATGTTCGGATACTGATGCAGCAGCGAATGTTCGGTGAATGAGAAGAACATCGGCGCATCATATTGCACCATTTCCGCGCCGTTGGGCTTGCGTCCCCAGTTGGTGACCGGCATGAACTCATATGGAAGACGACCGTCTTGCGCAAGTTCAGGCTGTTCCGTTTGTTCGTTTTGTCCGACCTGCACGTCACGAACGTCTAATCCCATCTGTCCCATGCAATACCCCATCAGTGGATACGGTAAATAATACGAAAATCAAGAACGATAATACAACGAAATACAGTGTCAACGAATAATGATGCCGTTGAATGGAACATGATATGTCACGTCAATCGATTGACGTAATACAGCAGAGGAGGCAGCATGGTGGAACCCACCAATCATCCGGCACGCGACGAATGGGAGCGTATGCTCTCCGGCGAACTGTATGTGGCCGATAGTCCGCAACAGCAGGAAGCGAATATGCGCAAGCGTCGCTTGGTGCAGGCCATCAACACGTCCGAATATGACGCGTTCAAAGAACGTGACGAACTGTTTCACGAACTGTTCGGCGCATTTGGAGAGGGTGGATTCGTGGAACCCCCATTCAACTGCGATTATGGATGCAACACGTTCATCGGCAAGAATTTCTATGCCAACATGGATTGCATTTTCCTTGACGTGGCACGCATCACCATCGGCGACCGCGTGTTCTTCGGCCCCCGAGTGGGCCTGTACACGCCGTATCATCCGATCGATGCGACGGTGCGTTCCTCCGGCCCTGAAGGCGCTCGTCCGATCACCATTGGCAACGATGTCTGGTTCGGCGGCAATGTGGTGGTCGGCCCTGGCGTCACCATCGGCGATGATGTGGTGATCGGTGCCGGATCAGTGGTGGTCAAGGACATTCCTTCGCATTCGGTGGCAGTCGGCAATCCATGCCATGTGATCCGTGAGATCACCGACGCCGACCGCGAATATTGGGAAGGCAAGGCAGCGGAATATCACGCTTGGAAGGATTCGATTCAGTAAATCGTTAGTTCACGCACCGCAATTTCACTCGGGTGCGGGCATTGGCTATCATCGCCCGCACCCCATCAATGTATTTCTCGTACATTTCCTACACGCACCAACCATCCTCACATCATCATGCAATCTTCCATCACTTGGCGCGAGTTTCTTCGACAGACGTTGACGCTCGCCCTGCCCATCACGTTTCAACAACTGATGCTGGCGCTGTCATCGTGCGCCGACACTCTTATGCTGACGAACGTCGGTCAAAACGAGCTGTCGGCAGTGTCTCTTGCCACGCAGTTCCAGTTCATTTTCAGTTTGTGTCTTGCCGCGCTCACGCTTGGCATGAGCATTCTGGTGGCCCAGTATTGGGGTGCGGGCAACACGAATGCCGTCGAACGTGTCTTGGCGTTCATCATGCTGTATGCCGGCGGATTGTCGCTGGTGTTTTTCGCATTGACGCTACTCATTCCGGAAACGTTGATGTCGATTATGACGAACGATGCGACGCTGATTGCCATCGGCTCACAGTATTTGCGGGTTTCGTCGGTTTCGTACCTGTTCATCGGTTTGTCGCAAATGTATTTGTGTCTGATGAAGAATGTGGGTGCGGCGGTCACCGGAATGACGGTAAGCACGGTTGGCGTGATCGTGCATGTTGCGCTGAACGCGGTGCTGATCTATGGTTGGTTCGGTTTACCCGCATTGGGTATTTTCGGCGCGGCGATTTCCACGGTGATTTCCCGAGCCATCGAACTGGTGTGGTCTGTGCTTGTAGCCAGCCGCAATGGCCGCCCACGTTTGCGGTTGTCGATGATGTTGCATCCGGATGTGGCGTTGCAGAAGGATTTTTGGAAGTATAGTCTGCCCGTGCTTGGCAATGAGCTGGTTTGGGGCTGCGGTTTCACCATGTACACCGTGATTATGGGTCATCTTGGTACGGATGCGGTGGCGGCCAATTCCATTGCGAATATCGTCAAGGATCTGTTGGTCTGTTTGAGTCTTGGCCTTGGCAATGCGGGCGGCATTCTTGTCGGTAATCTGCTTGGCCGCAATGCTTTCGATCAGGCGAAGGTTATGGGCGACAGGCTCTGTGTACTGGTGGCGGCAGTTGGCGTTGGAACCGGCCTGTTGATTATCGCGGCACGTCCTTTGGCGTTGCAGTGGGCGGGATTGACGCCGCAGGCCACGCGTTATCTGTCGGTTATGCTGTTTATCTGCGCCTATTATGCGGCATGCGGGTGCATGGCCAATCTGACTATCGCCGGTATTTTCCCTGCCGGAGGCGATTCCCGGTTCGGACTTGTCTGCGATGCGAGCGTTATGTGGCTTGTCGTCGTACCGGTCGGTCTGTTGGCGGCTTTCGTGTGGAAGTTGCCGGTATTGGCGGTCTATGCTTTGCTGAATACCGACGAATGCATCAAGATGATTCCTGCTTTGCTGCATTATCGAAAGTATCGTTGGGTCAACAATGTGACGAGACAGACCGATTCCGACGTAGTATCAAACGCATGAAAAACCGGTATCAACAAAGCCCGTGTCATACTGCATTGCACAGTGCGACACGGGCTTTGTCACTTGCCGATCTCAATCATGTGATTATTTATTTCATGAGATTGCGCAGCACATACTGGAGGATGCCCCCGTTGCGGTAGTAGTCGGCCTCGCCTGGGGTGTCGATGCGTACGACCGCGTCGAATTCGGTTGTGGAACCGTCGCTATGGGTGGCGGTGACACGCACGGTCTTCGGGGTGATGCCATTGTTGAATTCTTCAACGCCGGCAATATCGTACGTTTCGGTGCCATCAAGGCCGAGGCTCTCATAGGAGTCGCCTGCGGGGAACTGCAACGGCAGCACACCCATGCCGATCAGGTTCGAACGGTGGATACGTTCGAAGCTTTCGGTGATAACGGCTTTGACGCCCAGCATAACGGTTCCCTTGGCAGCCCAATCACGTGAGGAGCCAGTGCCATATTCCTTACCGGCAAGTACCACCAGAGGCACATCGTGTTCGATGTAGTCTCGGGACGCCTCGAAAATGGTGGTCGGCTTCTGGTCGAGGAAATCGTAGGTGAAACCGCCCGGAGTGACCTCTTCTCCTACGGACGCAAGCAACTGGTTGCGCAGTCGGATATTGCCGAACGTGCCACGTACCATGACCTCATGGTTGCCTCGACGGGAACCATAGGAGTTGAAGTTCTTCGGTTCGACGCCACGGTCGGTCAGGTACTTGCCAGCAGGACTGGAAGCCTTGAACGCGCCGGCTGGAGAAATATGGTCGGTGGTCACGGAATCACCGAGCAGTGCGAGCACGCGGGCGCCATGAATGTCTTCGACGGGATCCGGTGTGGCCTTCATGCCATCGAAGAACGTCTGCTTACGCACGTAGGTGGAATCCTCATTCCATGCGAACAGTTCGCCTTCTGGAACGTCAAGTCCTTTCCAACGACGGTCGCCTTCGAATACGGAAGCGTAATCCTTCAGGAACATCTCACGGCTGACGGTACCGTCCACCACGGCGGCAACCTCGCCATTGGTGGGCCAGATATCCTTCAGATACACATCATTGCCGTCCGGATCCTTGCCAAGCGGCTGAGTTTCAAAATCGAAATCCATGGTGCCAGCGAGCGCATAGGCGATGACGAGCGGCGGAGATGCCAGGTAGTTCATCTTGACGTCCGGGCTGATGCGGCCTTCGAAGTTGCGGTTGCCCGACAGCACTGAGGTGACGGTCAGATCGTTGGCGTTGATGGCTTCGGAGATTTCCGGCAGCAGCGGACCGGAGTTGCCGATGCAGGTGGCGCAGCCGAAACCGACCAGCTGGTAACCGAGCGCGTCGAGATCGTCCTGCAAGCCAGCCGCCTTAAGATAGTCGGCCACAACCTGGGAGCCCGGTGCGAGCGAGGTCTTGACCCACGGCTTGGGCTTCAAACCCTTGGCATGCGCGTTGCGTGCAATCAAACCGGCTGCGATCATCACGGACGGATTGGATGTGTTTGTGCACGAGGTGATGGATGCGATCGCCACATCACCGTTGGTGATGTCGAAGTCACCGCGGAAGTCGGTGGAAACGGCAACCGGCTCCTGCACGGTCTTGTCCGTTTCGTACGCGGGCAAGGTTTCGACGAATTTCGCTTTGGATTCAGACAGTTTGATGCGATCCTGCGGGCGCTTCGGGCCAGCGATCGACGGCACGACAGTACCGAGGTCGAGTTCCAGGTATTCGGAATACTGCGGTTCGACGTAGTTTGGATCGGTGGTGTCGCCCCACAGCTTGTTCGCCTTGGCATACGCTTCGACCAATGCGATCTGTTCTTCGGAACGGCCGGTCAAGCGCAGATAGTCGAGAGTGACGCCGTCGATTGGGAAAATGCCGCAGGTGGAGCCGAATTCCGGACCCATGTTGCCGATGGTGGCACGGTTGGCCAGCGGCACCGAGGCGATGCCATCACCGTAGAATTCCACGAATTTGCCGACCACACCATGCTGGCGAAGCATATCGGTGATGGTCAGCACCACGTCGGTGGCGGTGACGCCTTCAGGAATGGAACCGGTAAGCTTGAAACCGACAACACGCGGCACCAGCATGGAGATCGGCTGTCCAAGCATGGCCGCTTCGGCTTCAATGCCGCCAACGCCCCAACCGAGCACGCCCAAGCCATTGACGGTGGTGGTGTGCGAGTCGGTGCCCACGCAGGAATCAAGATAGGCAAGAGTCTTGCCACCGTTTTCTTCGACCTTGGTCATGATGACCTTGGCGAGATATTCGATATTGACCTGGTGGATGATGCCCGTTCCCGGCGGTACCACGCGGAAGTTCTTGAATGCCTGCTGACCCCAACGCAGGAACTGGTAACGTTCGCCGTTGCGCTGGTATTCGATGTCCATGTTCTGTTCGACCGCGTCGGCGATGCCGTACTTGTCGATCTGTACGGAATGGTCGATGACCATGTCGGACTGCACCTGCGGGTTGATGACCTCAGGATCTCCCCCAAGATCCTTGACCGCATCACGCATGGTGGCAAGATCCACAATGCAGGGCACGCCGGTGAAATCCTGCATGACCACGCGGGACGGGGTGAACTGGATCTCATGACTCGGCTGTGCAGCCGGATCCCAATCCAACAGTGCCTTGACATGATCATCCGTGATGTTGGCGCCATCGATGTTACGTACCAGGTTCTCGACGAGAACCTTCAACGAATACGGCAGATGATCGATGCCCGGCAGATCTGCGATGCGGTAATATTCATAATCCTTGCCGTCCACCTTCAGGGTGTCGAGCTGGTCGTCGCGCACAGACATGCTACCTCCGAGCTTTTTGGCTGTATAACACAGCTGATTATTCGTCGCCTACGATACAGCCAAGTTAATTCAGCTCTGGCGTGTCTTCTTAAAGTATGGGACAATACTCGGAATTTTCGGCACCAAACGCAAACACACCAAGAACACGAGTGCCGAAAGCACCATTGCCACCGCCGTCGCAGCCAGCATCTGCCCGGTCGGCACCACCAGCGCGAAGAAATTCGCCACCGGTTTTACGAGCATGCCCCCGAATCCAATTGCGGCAAAGGCCAATACCAATATGCCACGCCACGAATGCAACGGCTTTGCCACCCGCGCAAGCACGAACACTCCCATCATGAGCAGAATAATCGCGTTGACGCCACGCAGCATCGCCAACTGCGCACCCGAATCCTGCACATTCCACTTCATGAATATCGGCAGCAGCCACGACGTGGACAAAATCGACAATCCGACCGCCACACCGCAGGGCACAGCAAAATGCAGCACGCGTTTCAGGAATCCTGGAATATAACGACGCGTGTTCGGAGCCAACGCAAGAATGAATGCCGGCATGCCAATCGTCAATCCGCCCACATATGTGATGTGGCGAGGCAGATACGGGAATGGTATCTGCGTCAGCACCACACCCAACGAAATCAGTGCGGAATACACGGTTTTCACGAGGAATAGGCTTGCCACACGTTCCATATTGGCCATGACCTGACGCCCTCGCGCCACCACATCGGGCAGATGTGAGAACTTCGAATCGACAAGCACCACCTGTGCCACGGCCTTGGTGGCGGGCGCAGCATTGCCCATCGCAATACCCAGATCGGCCTCTTTGATGGCGAGCGCGTCGTTCACGCCGTCGCCGGTCATCGCCACCACATGCTCACCTGCATGCAATGCCTCCACGATCGCCTTTTTCTGATCGGGCAGCACACGCCCAAGCACATCCACGTTTTCCAGTACTTGCGCCAGCTCCGTAATGTCAGCGGGCAGCTCACGCGCGTCCATGAATCGTGGTTCATGTTCGCCGGTCAGATGCACTTTTCTTGCGATCGCGCCGACGGTTACGGGATTGTCACCAGAGATGATGCGGCAACGCACGCCTTGTTCACGGAACCATGCAAGCGTTTCTTCGGCGTCGGCGCGAATATGTTCGGAACAGCACACCAACGCGACAGGGCACGATGCCGGATTGAGTTTTGGATCGGTTTCGTAATCGTCGGGCGCTGCACCGTAGATTCGCGCGACCAGCAGCACACGGTTGCCGTCATTGGCGAGATCATTGACTTGTTTGAGTATGTCGGCATGGTCACCGTTGATTTGGGAAAGAATGACTTCCGGCGCACCCATCGTCCACACTGCATTGCCGTCATAGATCGAACTCCACTTGCGCGCCGACGAGAACGGTACTCGTGCCTCGACAGTGCCGTCCGCAAATCCCTGTTCCCGTAGTCCAGACAGAATCGCTTGCCCTGTACCGTTGGGCTGTCCTTCGTTCGATAGGTCGAATAGAGCCTGTCTGACGTCATGCTCGTTCACGGTGCCTCGCATGTCGTCGGGGCCACGAACACCCAGCAATTCCAACGAATCGAGTCGGATGGTGCCGTCGGTGACAGTACCGGTTTTGTCAAGGTTCAGGCAATCCACACGAGCGAGAGTCTCCACGGATTCCAGCTCCTGCACCAGCGTGTTCTTACGTGCCAAACGAATGGCTGCGAGCGCGAAATTCAGCGAGGTGAGCAGCACCAGGCCTTCAGGGATCATACCGACCACACCGGCCACTGCGGAAATGACCGCGGAACGCCATTCGCCGGTCGAAATGGCCACATTCCAGCCGCCAACAGTGCGTACCTGCGACCAGATGAGCAGTACGCAGAGCGGCACCACCAGGAAGGTCATGAATTTCAGAATCGTGTTGATGCCCTTGTTTAGGTCGGATACGGTTTTCCTGTAAACCTTCGCCCGTGCGGTAAGTTTGGCCGCGTAACTGTGCTCTCCTACGGCGGTGACTTTCACCAACGCCATGCCGGAGATGGCGGTGGATCCAGAGAAAATATCGCAGCCTTCGCCCTTGCGTACGGTCCGTGATTCGCCGGTAAGCATGGATTCGTCCAGCTCCAGTCCCCAAGTGTGCACGATCTGCGCGTCCGCGGGCACCTGTTCGCCGGAACGGATCCACATGAAATCACCGAGCACGATATCGTTGTGCGGTATTTCAACGTCTTTGCCGTCGCGGTGCACAAGATAGTCGGAAGCCACCAGAATCGACAGTTTGTCAAGAGTACGCTTGGCTTTCAATTCGGTGCAGATGCCTATGCCGGTATTGATGATGATGATCATGCCGAACACCGCGTCTCTCCACGATCCAGTGATCAATACCATAACCATGGCCGCAAAGATGATGCCGTTGAACAAGGTGAACACGTTGGCTCGCACGATATCGATAAGCGAACGTGAGGTCGATGCCTTGACCACATTGTCCAATCCGCTTTCCCTGAGGGCGATCACTTCGCCTTGTGTCAGCCCCGTCTCTTCGATGAGGGGCATTGTTCGACTTTCGCTCATGATTGCCAGCCTACCGTCACACTCCCGTTTTCCGGTCAACTTCTTGTGAAACACAGGTAAAAATCAGGGAATTTTCAGGGTATTTCATCAAAAGACGAACTTCTGGTCATTCATACCGACATGGTGCAAAACCATATCAGTGGGTAATCGTGGTTACCAGCATTTCCCGGTCGTGAGGATCATTATTGGCCACGGCCACAGCAGCATCGTCGAGCGGTATCGCGTCGGTCATACGATCGTTGACCGTCATGGTAGCCGCATACAGTTTGTTGTCTTTCGGCACGGCGATAGGATTGAGAAGCACCACTGGAACGCCCGCTGTTCTTGCGGTTTCCAAAGCATCATTCCAGTTTTCGGCATTGGCTTCGTTCGCGTCGATTCCTGCGATGATAATGAGGTCGGCCTTGCGTTGCGCCATGTCACGCACGCCTTGCTGCGCGGTGGATTGCGCGTCCACAGTGCCCGAGACGGTAATGTACACCGGCTTGAGTTTACCGGCTTCCATGGCATCCATTGCCATGGAATCGGCGGTGACATCATCCGATCCAATCATGGCGATGGACAGGCTGTCACGATCCTCCATGGAGTGCGCCACCGCAGTATTGGGAGATTGCGTATCCCCCACCGCGGCATTCGACGGCACGCAACCAGATAGCGCCGCGCAAGACAACGCAATCGCAGTCATTCCAGAAAACGCACGACTTGCGAATAACGGCATGCTCACTGTTCGTGCTTTCTGAACAGCGCCACAGTCTCCACATGATGGGTCATGGGATAAATGTCGAACGCGCGGATATCCGCCAATTCGTAGCCAAGTAACACGAGCGTGGCGGTATCTCTGGCAAGGCTTGCCGGATCGCATGCGATATAGACCACACTTTTCGCTTCGGCTTCGGCAATCTGCCTGCACACCTTTGCGCGGGCGCCGGCACGGGGCGGATCAAGCACCACCACATCTGGCTTGGCGAGATCATTGCGCACGTTGGCAAGTGTTTTCGCCACGTCGCCCACACGCGCATCGACATTACCCAGATGAATGTGCCTCAAATTACGTTGCGCGTTCCTTACCGCAGTTTTGCCGCCTTCGACGCTCAACATGCGAGTGCGCTCCGCCGTCAGCGTGGCCAACGGCAGCGTGAACAGACCCGAACCGGAATACAAATCCCACAGACATGCGGATTTGGCACCGTCAAGCTCGCCGCGTACCAAATCGATCACATGGTTGGTCAAAGCGATCGGCGCATGCCTATGCATCTGCCAGAAACCGCCTGCATCCACGTTGTATTCGAATTCACGGCCGGCGACAATCACCTTTTCCGTAAGCTCACGGCTTCCAGCAACCACCTCGCCGTTCACAAGCACGGCGTAATTGTCTGAAATCGGCGCATTATCGCGAGGTTCCGGAACGGATAGACGAATCTGGGAACCCGGTTCGAAGCTCCCTTCCCACACATGCTCACGTTCGGCCACTTCCAGCAACGTACGGCTGGCCAACGGCATGGTATCAATCGGAACGCGCACATGCGTGCCTCGACGGTGCATCGACGGACGCCCATCAGCATCAGCAATCATCTCGATGCGAGTACGCCAATGCAAACCTCGCTCCGCATCGTCTTCCGACATACGCTCAATGGGCACTTCCACGTCGACGTGGCCGAGTCTTGCCATCTGTTCGGCCACCGACGTGACTTTCCATTTCAGTTGCCCTGCAAGCGACACATGCACCAAGTCAGCGCCGCCGACGCCACCGCCCATGGCAAGGGGTCCAGCTAACGACCATATTGGATCAGTACGGTCTTCGCTCGCTTCGAGTACTTCCACCACTTCGCCTGTCCAGAAGCGATCCTCACGATCATGCGGCTCGTCCAATGCGACACGGACCAGTTCGCCCGGCAATGCGAATCGCACGAACACAACACGTCCGTCAATATGACCGACGCAACGACCCTGGTCGGCGTACCGTTCAACGCGGATGGTCGATTCCATCAGTGCTCTTCCCTCATTTCGGTAGTTTGTGCTGCCTCAGCATCGTCTTCAGAAACTTCCTGCATCATCTTATGTCGGTGCATTGGCGTCGCCACGATCAGATACGAGACCCAAATCGCGAGCGCCCAGAACGGAATGCCCATCAGCAGACGCGCTGTTCCCAGCCAGCCGACGTGATTGCCGAGATAGAGCGGCACCTGCACGATCAGACGCAGCGCGAACACTCCAACCCACATTGCGGTGATGATGGTATAGGCGCGATTGAGCGCCTTGTCACCTCGCCAATCGGCAAGCCAGGCACGAAAATGTTCAGTCGGTAACGTTCGGATGAACTCGATGACCAATCCTAAGCCAGGCACCCGGACCAGCAGTGAAATCGTCAGCAAAACAACGTAAAAGGCGTTGGTGAGGAATCCGAACATGTAATAGTTACGTGCCTCGTGACTGTTCCATGCCCAGATCAGGCAGATACCTACTGCCAGCAAGCCTGATACCGCTCCCATGACGGACTGTCGTTGGCACAGGCGCACGATCACCTGCAGCACGGCCAACGCAGCGGACACGCCGATGGTCAGTTGCAAATTGGACGTGATGACGAACAGTGCCACGAACACGACGCCCGGCAGCATCGATTCGATAACGCCTCTCGGACCGCCGATGGCGTCGATCACGGAAAAATCGTCAGTATTACCGGCGTCGGCAAGCGCACCAAGACCAGTTCGTTTTTTCGCTTCGGTTTCAGCCATACGTATTAGCTATCGGTTCAAGCGGCTCAACGCACTTCGGAGAACATCGGTCCACGAGACAGCGTGGTCTTGACCTCAACCTGCTGGTCGGAGTCGAATGGACCCTTCGGTTTGCCGGGAATCTCAGTCTTCTGCTCAGCCTCTTCCGCAGCTGCCTTCGCAGCCTTGCGTTCGGCCGGAGCGACCGGCGGATGCATGGGAATAAGGTCGCGTGGCGCCAACGGATCATCGCCTCGTTCCACCACAATATCAGCGAAGAACTGGTTCAATGCCTTTGCTTCCTCACCCTCAGGATCGGTGGCAGCCTTGCCTGAGAAGATGCCGCGCAACATCCAACGCGGACCGTCGACGCCTACGATGCGGGTAAGCACCTTGCGTCCACCCTTGACGGTAACCGGCAATGCCAGTTCGGTGCCGAATACGCCTTCGACTTCCTTCGCGTCCTTGTTGGCTTCAATCAGGTCGGCACGAACGTCATCCCACAATCCGAGCGTCTTCGGTGCCGCGAATGCCTCAATCTCCACACTGGAGGAACCGTAGGTGATGGTGGTGCCAAGAACCTGCTGGGTGGCACGGTTGGCCTTCACTCGCAATTCAATGCCCTTCAGGAACGGCAGATAATATGATCCCATATCGAGGTACTCGTCGTAGTCGGGAACGTTCTCATCTTCCACATCCCACGGACCATGCTCGTCACCGCGGCCCTCGTATTCAGCGGAAGGCTCCGGAAGCGCCACAACTTCCTGAGCTTCGTCAACATTTTCAGCTGCGTCGACAGCCTCTTCGTTTTCTCCGGCGGCCGCTTCAAGAGCTTCCTTGCTCTGATGCTTCTTCTTACCGAATCCAAACAATCCCATGATGTTCCTCATTTCATAACAGTTGCAACCGTGAATAGCCTAGCACCTATGCTTAATATGGGCTGGGAATCGGGGTGTGATATTCCAATTCCCAGTCTGTTCACGATAAAAAGTGGCTTAAATGTCATACATAATGCTGAGCGGCGCATGATCGGACCAGCGCAGGTCGTAGGTCGGAGCCTTATCGATCACGAATCCGCAGGCCGTTTCCGCCAGTTCCGGTGTTGCGAACTGATAGTCGATCCTCCAGCCGACATTGTTGTCGAATGCACGACCGCGCTGGCTCCACCATGTGTACGGTCCTTGGATGTCTCCGGCGAGATTACGCATCACATCCACAAACTCCAGTTCTCCCAACCATTTGTCGACATATGCGCGCTCCTCGGGGAGGAATCCGGCATGCGTTTCGTTGGCTTTGGCGTTTTTGATGTCGAGCGGCGTGTGCGCGATGTTGAAATCACCGCAGAGCACCGCTTGTTTTCCGCCGTGTGCTGCCTCGTCACGCAACTGTTCCATGCGTATCAGCATGGTGTCGAGGAAACGGTATTTCTGCTTCATTTTTTCCGGATCATCGGTATTTCCCGCATGCACATACACGCAAACCACGGTAATGACATAGCCTTGTGGAGTTTGCATGTCCGCTTCGATCCAACGGCCGGAATCGACGTCATCCTCAAGTCCCGGCAATCCATATCGTTTGTCGACAACCGGCAATGCCGACAACAGACCTACGCCGGCACGCCCCTTGATACGGCAAATCTCGTTCATACGATGCAGTTCGCTCTGATCGGAAATACGTCCCGCCGTTGAGTATTCGAAACCGAATTCGTCGAAAATAGGATCGATTTCGTTTTGCGGGGCACGCACCTCCTGCATACACCACACGTCAGGTGTGTTGCGTCCGGCCCACTCCTCGATGCCTTTGCGTTTTGCCGCTCGGATTCCGTTCACATTGGAAGTCGTGATAGTGATCGTCATAGCGTTCTAGCCTAGCTTGCATACAAGAAAAGCCCTCGGCACATGCCGAAGGCTTATCTTGATGATGTTATCGCATCAAATCAGTCAAGACCGAGCTGCAGCTTGCCGCCGGGGATGGCGCCAAGCAGATCACGGGTGTACTGCTTCTGCGGATGGTCGAAGACCTCGTCAGTGGTGGCGTGCTCCACAAGCTTGCCGTGCTGCATCACCACAACCTCATCGGCGATCTGACGCACAACCGCCAAATCGTGGGTGATGAACAGGTAGCTCAGGCCCTTTTCCGTCTGCAGGTCATTGAGCAATCGCAACACCTGATCCTGCACCAGCACGTCCAAAGCGGATACGGCCTCGTCGCAGACAATCACGTCCGGATCGAGAGCCATGGCTCGTGCGATGGCGATGCGCTGACGCTGACCACCGGAAAGCTCGTTCGGGTAGCGGAAACGCACGGACCACGGCAGTTCCACCATATCGAGCAACTCACGCACGCGGGCAGCACGACTCTTCTTGTCTCCAATGCCGTGGATACGCAGTGGTTCTTCGATGGAACGGTAAATGGAGTACATCGGGTCAAGCGAGCCATACGGATTCTGGAACACCGGCTGCACGTGGCGGCGGAAGTCAAGCAATTCCTTGCCTTGGAAGCCGGAAATGTCCTTGCCTTCATAAGTGACGGTGCCTGAGGTCGGTTCAAGCAGCTTCAGCACCATGTTGGCCACCGTGGACTTGCCGGAACCGGACTCGCCCACAATTGCCAGCGTGGTACCCTTCTTGACGGAAAAGCTCACATCGTCAACGGCCTTGAACATCTCCTTCTTGCGCGGCAGCTTGAACTCGCGCGTCAGATGATCCACCGTGATGATGGATTCGCCGGACTTCAGGGAATCTTCATTCACCTTGTGTTCCATCACGCCGCTGGCATCGCCACCATGCTCCTTGACGGAGATGATGCGCTGCGAGGCCAACGACGGCGCCGCCGCCACCAGTCGCTTGGTGTATGGATGCTGCGGATGCTGCAGCACTTCCAGAGACGGGCCGGATTCAACGACCTGCCCCTTGTACATAACCACGATGTGCTGCGCACGCTCAGCCGCCAAACCCAAGTCATGGGTGATGAACAGCACTGCGGTTCCCAACGAATCGGTGAGCATCTGGAGATGATCAAGAATCTTCTTCTGCACGGTCACGTCAAGCGCGGAGGTCGGCTCGTCAGCGATCAGCAGTTCCGGACGGCATGCCAAGCCGATGGCGATGAGCGCACGCTGGCGCATACCACCGGAGAACTCGTGCGGATACTGGCGTGCACGAGTGGCGGCATCCGGCAGACCAGCCTCAGAAAGAAGACCTGCGATGCGGTCATCCATGGTGGAGCCGATTACATACTTCTTGGCGATGTACCAAGCGTCATCCTCGGCCACGCCGACCTTGATCAGGTCGTCGGCCACGCGCCAACGCGTTTCAGATCCTGGGACCCACTCCGACTCGAAGTACGCCACGGTCTTGTCGAAGTCGTCGCCGGTCTTACCGATCTTGGACAGCGCTTCCTTCGCCGCGGACAACAGCTCAGGAAGCTCCTTGGAGCCAAGGAAAGTTTCATCGTCGTTGCCTTTAAGTTCGACATCGGCATCGGCGAGAGCCTTCGACAGCGAGGAACGCTTCTCATGGGCGATATCCATATTGTTGGCGGCCAGAGCCTCCTTCACCTGGGTACCGATACGCCACACCGGGTTCAGGTTGCTCATCGGATCCTGCGGGACAAGACCCATCTTGTTGCCGCGCAACTTGTCGAAATCCCTCTGCTTGTAACCGGAGATTTCCTCGCCGTCAAGCTTGATGGATCCTCCGACCACATGGCCTGTGCCCGGAAGCAGACCAAGCACCGCCATAGCGGACGTGGACTTGCCGGAGCCGGACTCACCAACGATAGCCACCCACTGACCCGGGTATACGCTGAAAGAGGAGTTGCGAACCGCATGTACCGGCTGGCCATCATCAGTGGTGAAGTCGACCTGGAGGTTCTTGACTTCCAGCAGCGGACCGTTGGCACGTTGCATGGCCTCGAGCTTGTTTTCGGTATTCATTTCAGTCATCGAATATCCCTCACTTACACTCACGTACGGCTCTTCGGATCAAGCGCATCCTTCACGGCGTCACCCATCATGATGAAGGCAAGCACAGTGATGGCAAGTGCCGCGGACGGGTAGAACAGCACCATCGGATCGGTACGCAGAATGGACTGCGCATTGGAGATGTCGCCACCCCAGCTGACGGTAGTGGTCGGCAGACCCACACCAAGGAAGCTCAATGTTGCTTCCAACACGATGTATGTAGCCAGAGACGTTGTGCCCACCACAATGATCGGTGCCAAGGAATTCGGCAGAATGTGGCGGAACAGGTTACGCCACGGCGTGGAGCCAAGTGCGGTGGAAGCCGTATTGAACTCCAGATTCTTAGCTTCCATAACAGCGCCTCGCGCAATTCGCGCAACGGATGTCCAGCCGAATAACGTCATGACCAGAATAATCTTCCAAATGGAATCGTTGGTCTTGAACATCTGCAGCACCACGATGGCACCAAGCAAAATCGGCAAAGCCAGGAAAATATCGGTCAAACGGCTGAGAATGGTGTCGACCCAGCCTCCGAAGAAACCGCTCAACGCACCGATCAGCGTACCCAACAGCACCACCAGCACCGTAGCGAACACGCCGACGCTCAGCGAGGTACGAGTACCATGCACCACGCGGGAGTACACATCGCAGCCTTGCAGATCAAATCCGAAAGGATGTCCCTTCGAAGCCGGTTCCAAGGAGTTCTCAAGCGTGCAGTAGTTCGGATTCTGCTTGGTCATCACTCCTGGGAACAGCGCCACGAAGATAATGAACACAATAAGCACAGCGGAAATGATGAACATCGGGTTCTTGCGCAGGGTACGCCATGCGTCAGCCCAAAGGCTTGAAGCCGGTGCGGACTCATCTACCGAGTCAACGTCCTTAAGCGGCGTCTCCTCGAGAGGAGCAACATATCGTTCCTGTCCCGGAAGCGCGTGAGAAAGATTCGTCTCGTTCATATCAGTCATTGTTCAATCCTCCCAACTCACGCGTAGCGGATTCGCGGATCAAGCGCCGCATAGAGCATATCGACCAGCAGGTTGCACACTGCGAAGATCAGCATAAGCAGAGTCACAATGGACACCACCAGATTGCCTTCACCCTTGAGAATGCTTTGATAAGTCAGGTAACCAATGCCATGCACGTTGAAGATGGTTTCGGAAATCATGGCACCGCCCATCAGTGCGCCAAGATCCTGACCAAGGTAAGTGACGACAGGAATCATGGAGTTACGCAAAACGTGACGATTCATGACCGACCTGTTGTCCATGCCTTTGGCACGTGCGGTGCGCACATAGTCAAGCGCGATATTGGAAGAAATCTCCGAACGACTCAATCGGATGATATATGCCATAGACACAGATCCAAGCACCATTGCTGGCATCAGCAGGTCGATGAATCCTGGATTGGCACCGGCCGTAACTGGAAGCAGACGCAACTTCACGCCTAAGAAATACTGGGCAAGGAAGCCCGTGACGAAGGTCGGTACGGAGATGAGCAACAGAGAGATAATCAGGATCACGGTATCGCACCACTTGCCCTTGTTCAGGCCGGAAATCGCACCGAAGATCACGCCGAACACGGCTTCGAACACGAAAGCCATCAGCGCAAGCTTGATGGTGACCGGGAATGCACGTCCGATCTGGTCGATGACCAGCTGACCGGAGAAAGTCTTGCCGAAGTCAAGAGTCAGCGCATTTTTCAGGAACAGCAAATACTGCACGATGAACGGTTTATCCAGATTGTATTCGGCACGAATCTGCGCGGCGACGGCCTCATTGACCGGCTTATCGCCAAACATCGCCTTAACCGGGTCGCCCGGCAACGCGAACACCAGGGCGTACACCAAAAGCGTCGTGCCGAGAACCACAGGGATCATCTGCAGAATGCGTCGCAGAAGATATCTGCCCATTGGTTTCTCCTTTTTTGCTTATTCATTGTCAACCTTTTTCAGATTATTACTCATAATCATCGGGGAAGGTTAACGATTTACCCCGCAAGTTTTGTGGCAACACACAACAAACTGCTTTATATTGCAGTTTCATGGGAATCAGCTGGGAAAAATGCTTGGCTACCGGCATCTACCCCCTGACGCCTCTTGGCCACACTGATGTCACCCTGAAACGGTGCGTATTACATGGAAAGGAAGGAACGGATATGATCCGCCCCTTCCTGCAATTGGCTCAGCGAGATTCACTCACGAAGATCGGCTCACTTGCCGGACTTGGTCATGTTCTCGTAGACCGGCAGGTTCTGCCAGTTCATTTCGAAACCGGAAACGCCGGTAGCAGCCACACCGTAGGCGTTGGCGTAGTACAGCGGAACGGCCGGGAGATCGTTGAGCAGAACTTCCTGAGCCTGCTGGTACAGCTTATTGGCCTCATCGGTGGTCTGCGCGGCAGCAGCCTTGGAGCACAGGTCATCGAACTCCGAATTCTTGTAATCGCCATCGTTGGAACCATTGCCATCAGCGGCGGCGGAAGCGTAATTGGCCACCAGGTAGTTTTCGGCGGACGGATAATCCGGCTGCCAGCCGCTACGGAATGCGCCCTGAACCTTGCGATCGGACACGGCGGTACGGTAATCGTTGAAAGTCGGGTACGGGTTGGTGGCAGCCACTTCGGAACCAAGCGTGTTGTTGATGGAGTTCACCACAGCGGTGTAGGTGGTCTCGTGGCCACCGTCAGCGTTGTAAGCGAAGGTGAGCTTGTCATCGGAAGTCCACGGGCTGATGGCATTGGCCTTCTCCCAGAGTTCCTTGGCCTTCTTCTCGTTGTACTTCAGGTTGCCGACGCCCTTGAGGGAATCAGAGTAGCCCGGGGTCAGCGGAGAGGTAAAGTCAACGGCCGGAGTGCCGGTGCCGTTGAGCACCTTGTCGCAGATGTTCTCACGGTTGATGGCCATGGAGATGGCTTGACGACGCAGGGTGCCTTCTTCGGTACCAGCTTCGAAGTGCTTCAGGCTGGACGGAATGGTGAACTGCTGGATGACGGAACCGGCCTTGTTGTAGGCCTGCACGGTCTCATCGGTTTCGAAGGTCTTGGTGGCGGAGGCCGGCACGGATTCCATCACATCGAGGGCGCCGGACTGGATGTCGGCGTAGGCTGCGTCATCCTTGGTGTAGACCTTGAAGGTCACACCGTCGTTCTTCGGGGTTCGGTTGCCCTTGTAGTCAGGGTTCTTCACGAGCACGATCTCGTTGTCGTGATCCCAGGACTGGAACTTGTACGGACCGTTGCCGACTGGAGCCTCACCGAAGGCATCCGTGTCATCGTAGAAGGATTCCGGCAGCGGAGCGAATGCGGAATAGCCCACCTTGATGGCGAACACGGAATCAGACTTGTTCAGGTCGACGGTGAACTCGTGATCGTTGACGATCTTCAGACCTTCAAGCTGCTCATCACCCTTGAGGTTGTCGGTGTCCTGCAGCGCGTCATAGCCCTTGATGGTGGAGAAGAAGGATGAGCCGACCATACCGTTCTTGGCGTTGGCCACGTAGCTCCAAGCCTTGGTGAAGGACTCGGCGGTCACATCGGTGCCGTCGGTGAACTTCCAGCCATCCTTGAGCTTGATGTCGTACTGGGTGGCGTCATCGTTGGCGGTAATGGACTCAGCCACTTCGTTGGAAGCATTGCCTTTGGCGTCGAAGGAAATCAGACGGGAGAACAGCAGATCAACCGGCTTGCCACCACCGGTCTCGTTGGTGTTGCCCGGGATGAGCGGGTGCTGCGGTTCGGAATTGTATGCGGTGATGATGTTGGCACCTTCAGCGGCGGTGTCGCTGCCGTTGGAAGAGCCACAGCCGCTCAGCAGCATGCCAAAAGCGCACGCGGCGGCAGCGAAAGCCAGTGCTTTCTTCTTCATATAATCATTCTCCTATTCGATATCACATCGGGATTATCATCCCACAAACGGAAACGAGCCGACCTACTCACCGACGCATCTCTATTTGACGATAGTGCACTATTCTTGCTCAATTGACGGACAACCTTTCCATGCAACCCAAAAAACGCACACCTTCCTTGACGACATGACGGCGGAAAACATACGTTTTCCGCCGTCATGTCGAACAATGTATCCGAAGAATAAGTCAGCTCTTCGAAATCTCGTTATACACCGGAACGTTCTGCCAGTTCATGACGAAGTTCTTCACTCCGGATGCGGCAACGCCATTGGCATTGGAGTAATACAGCGGGATGGCAGGCAGATCGTTCAACAGAATCTCCTGAGCCTGCTGGTACAGCTTATTGGCCTCGTCGGTGGTCTGTGCGGCAGCAGCCTTGGAGCACAGGTCATCGAACTCCGGATTCTTGTAATCGCCATCGTTGGAACCATTGCCATCAGCAGCGTCAGAGGAATACAGCTGGTACAGGTAGTTTTCAGGAGACGGATAATCCGGCTGCCAAGCGGTACGGAACGCGCCGGTCATCTTGCGGCCGGTAACGTCGTTTCGGAATTCCTGGAAGGTCGGCACCGGGTTAGTGGTCACGTCGATATCGAGCGTGTTCTTCACGGAGTTCACCACGGCTTCAAAGATCGGCTTGGCTCCGCCGTCTGCATTATAGGAGAACGTAAGCTTGTCGTCGGAAGTCCACGGGCTGATGGCGTTGGCCTTCTCCCAGAGTTCCTTGGCCTTCTTTTTGTTGTACTTCAGATTCTCGTTGCCCTTGAGCGAATCGGAGTAGCCCGGAGTCTTCGGAGACGTGAATTCGACCGCTGGAGTTCCCAAACCATTCAGTACCTTGTCGCAGATGGCCTGACGGTCGATGGCCATGGACAACGCCTGTCGGCGCAACTGTCCTTCTTCGGTGGATGTCTTCCAATGTTCAAGATCCGACGGAATGGTGAACGTCTGAATCACGGAACCGGCCTTGTTGTATGGCACCACGGAGGAATCGGATTCGAAGGTCTTGCTGTCGGCGGACGGCACCGTATCCATCACATCAAGGTTGCCGGCCTGAACATCGGCATAGGCCGCGTTGGCATCCGTGTAGATCTTGAACGTCACACCGTCGTTATTCACCTTGCGATTGCCTTTGTAATCGGGATTCTTGACCAGCTTGATTTCCTTGTCATGGTCCCAGGAATCGAACTTGTACGGGCCATCGGAAACCGGCGACTCTCCGAAGGCCTTCGGATCCTTGTAGAAGGATTCCGGCATCGGATAGAATCCCGAATAACCCAGCTTGGTGGCGAACGCGGAATCCGACTGGCTCAGGTCGACGGTGAACTCGTGATCGTTGACGATCTTCAGACCTTCAAGCTGCTCGTCACCCTTGAGGTTGTCGGTGTCCTGCAGCGCGTCATAGCCCTTGATGGTGGAGAAGAAGGA
>NZ_JAHOMM010000007.1:0-106485 GCF_019131435.1 Bifidobacterium sp. MSK.13.1
TCATTGACTATAAAGAAGTAGTACAAATACGCTCTTGAGTTCTCAAACCACCACCACACCAGCAGACCGTCCCGAACCTCAGGAGCGGAACCGCCGTGCTGAGCAGCGAGATGTAAACTTACACGTCCTTGCCGATCCACGCAAATCGACCTTCCGTAAACACCGTGCAAACCGTTGAAAAATAACGTATCTCCCGGCGTGTCGAAAACACGGGAAAATCGAGTGATGAGCACCATTTCACAGCACAATCCCGCTGGAAAAACCTCAACATACCTCGCGACAGGTCAACATCCGGGCGTGTCGCACACGAGACGAACGAATGACAGAAAGGTACAAGACAAACAGCGGGCAAAACATCCAGCGGGAACAGACACAACACGACTACGCCTGACACACATCCAGCAACGTCAATTCGTCCGACCAACTTACGCCTTGCCACACAACCTGCGAGCGACTCCGTCTACCAGCGCTTGCCACAGCGCTTGCCACCATTGCCGGGCCTGCCACCGGCGCCCCACGGCCCGCGCCCCTCGGCATGCAGCACACCCAGATGATGCTTCATGGCGACCAGCATGATGTGCGTATCTTCCAAGCCAAGATGTCGTTCGCTTTTGGATGCATCCAACGCGCCCTGACGTTTGGCATACGCATCCAACGTATTGTTGCCGTGCGGATGCTCATCATCGGGAATCGACCCCTCATCCCAACGACGGCTCATCGGCAATGTGTCGATGATCGTGATATTGCCGGCACGATAGCTTTCCGCATATCCGGCGACGTTCAGCATGAAAAAGCTATGCTCGAACCGGGCGTTATGCGCAACATATGGCTGCTGTTCGAGTCGTTGCAGCAATCCGATCTGAGCTTCGGGCCATTCGTCGAACAGACGAAAGTCCGCGCTGGCGCGATCGCGCACGTCAATACCGGTAAGGTCGAGAATCAGAGGATTGCCAAGCAGCGCATTCTGCGCGGGAACGCCGAAGGAAAGACGTGCTTGGCCATATGCATCGCCGGTCTCGTAATAATCCTGTTCGTAGCGGTAGCCCGCGGGCTCGCCGGCAGGACGAGGCGAGATCATGTTCATGAATTCGAATCCGGCATCGATGATGTACACGCGAGCCGGATCCGTACCCGTAGTTTCGATATCAATGCCCATCACCGTGTCGACGTCACGGCCGGGAAGGTAGGCGTCACGCCAATCCGACTTTTTGTAATCCGCCAAACGTCGGTCCTGCGCGGCTTCCGCCGAGTCAGCGGAACCACCAGCGGATCCGAGGGAGCCATAGTCGAACACCTTCGAGCCTCCCGGACTCGTCACCCCGCTCAAATTCGCGCGTGACATGGCGTAATCGCTGGCACGCTTCTGCTCACGTTCCGCGGCACGACGTTCGGCACGGCCATTGACGATCTGCGCGGTACGATCCTGAATATCGTTAAGATTCACGAGGCTTTCCGCTCCGGCAACAGACTGCAGCACGGGCACTATCACCCGCTCCCGCCGCTCTTCGGCAATCGTCCACAATCCCATCGCAACACCAATGCGCCGCAACACGGCAATTTCGTCGCACAACCTACGGTTCGCATAGGCGAGCGCGCGAGGCAAACGGTATGAAGCGATCAGACGGTCGAAATCCGTCATGAAGGTGGTATTGCATTGCGCGATGATGGATTCGAGCCGGTCACGGACCGCTAAATCCTTTTTCAGCAGATTATGCAACTGTTGGACGGATGGTACCGAATCCTGCATGGGATCCGTTTTCTCCGAGGTCGACGAAAACGTGGTATCCGCGGCATTCAGAACGGCGATCAGGTCGATGCCTTGGCTTTTGGCGGCTCCGATGCCGTGTTCCAAGTCGAGAGACATGACCCAATGCCAGTCGATGCGCTCATTGTCGGCGTTTTTCGGCATCGATGCCGACCATTGGCTGATGTCTTGTTTGGCTTCGGTAAGCCAGGAACGGCCCGTCTTTGCTTCGTTCATACTTTGCATGGTAGCCGAGAGGGGGCGCAGTACACGTCGGCGCGTACAAAAAAACCATGATGCTTCTCGGATAGCGCAATCTTAAGTTTTTTGAGATTCGAAAGGTTATCTTGGGTTCGTTTTATTTCGTTGATTTTCGGTAAGAGAAAGAACAATGCTACGAAAAACGATTATGTTCACCAAGCATTCGTCGTCAGGATACGATCATGCGCGTTGCAGACGGAGCACGACGTCGCGTACGAAATCATTCCATCGCAACGCGAACGCCGATATTGTCGATAATGCTGCGAAATGCAAACATGGTTACGCTCATACGTGCGTCTGCCGTGGGGAGTGTGATGCGTGCGCGCGTTGCACTGGTTATGCGCATGGTGGTATGACGAAAAAATGACGGTATGACAAAAAGGGAGAGGCCTGTGGGCCTCTCCCCCTGCAGGATATTCCGCGGATTGCGCAACGATAGGATTCCGTGACAATCGGATTCCGCAGCGTTTTTCGCCGCGCATGTATGCGATTTGCGGCGTGCGCTCCTGGTTTACAGTTCGAATCCGAATTCGGCGGCGGCTTCGGTGGGAACCGGATCGTCGCACCAGAAATCCTCAAGATTCTCGTTGGTGGCGAGGCTGCGGATTTCCGCCTTGTCGATATACAGTTCGCCGCTCAGATGGTCGGTTTCGTGCTGGAAGATGCGGGCCGGCCAGCCGTGCAGATGTTCCTCATGCTGTTTGCCATCTTCATCCTGCCAGCGGGCGGTGATGTCGAGCCAGCGCTTGCGTACCGCCTGATAGCCGTCGAAGCTCAGGCAGCCTTCGTAGAAGCTGCGGGTTTCGGTGCCGATCGGCTCATAGCTGGGGTTGATGATGACGTGGAATGGGAATTCGGCCGCTTCGCGCGGGTCATCGTCATCGTCGTCGCGCACATGGTCTTCCACCACGGCAAGCGCCAGTCCGAGGCCGATCTGGGTTGCGGCGAGACCTACGCCCGGCGCTTCGATCATGGTGACGCGCATGGTTTCGATGAGCTTGTCAAGTGTCTTGCGGCTCAGTTGGCCTTCGTAGGCTGCGGTCTGCTGGCGCAGTACCGGTTCACCTGCCTGCACGATGGGAAGCAGCTGTTCCTTGCCGCCGGTTTTGATGAGTTTTTCGACCTCGCGGTTGAGCTCGAGGTTGACTTTCGAGTTACGTCCAAACATGGGGTTCCTTCGCGGATTGGTTCGGGATTTTGGATTGCCAAATACTGTGTATCGGCGGTGTGATTACAAGGCGAGTTCTTCGGCCACGACTTTGGCGAGACGGTCGCAGACCTCGTCGGCCTGCTGCTGGGTTTCCGCTTCAGCCATGACGCGCACGAGCGGTTCGGTGCCGGAGGGACGCAAGAGCACGCGGCCGGTGTCGCCGAGCATTTTCTCTTCGCGTTCGACGGCCGCCTGCACTTTGGCGTTGGTTTTGGCTGCGAGCTTGTCGACGTTTGGCACATTGATGAGGGTTTGCGGCAGTTGCGGGAAGTCGGATGCGAGTTCTTTGAGACTCTTGCCGGAGTTGACCACTTCGTTGCACAAGGTCAGTGCGGTGAGTGTACCGTCGCCGGTGGTGGCGAATTCGCGGTTGATCACGTGGCCGGACTGTTCGCCGCCGAGCGAATAGTCGCCGCGCAGCATTTCCTCAAGCACGTAACGGTCGCCCACGCCGGTTTGCACGGTTTTGATGCCCATGGAACGCAGGGCGAGCTTCAGGCCGAGGTTGCTCATCACGGTTACCACGAGGGTGTCGTGGTTGAGTTTGCCCGCGTTTTTCTTGGCACGTGCAAGAATGCCCATGATCTGATCGCCGTTGACCATATTGCCTTCGCCGTCTACGGCAAGGCAACGGTCGGCGTCACCGTCGAATGCCACGCCCAAGTCGACTCCGGAGGCTTTGACCATGGCCTGCAGCTGTTCGGGGTGTGTGGATCCGGCGTTCTTGTTGATGTTGTAGCCGTCTGGCGAAGCGTTGATCACGATCACGTCGGCTCCTGCGCGGCGCAACGCTTCCGGCGCGACCACGGAGGTGGCGCCGTTGGCGCAGTCAGCCACGACTTTCAAGCCTTTCAACGGTGTCGGCTGGGACTTGTCAGGCCCGATGGGGGCGATTGTGGATACCAGATGGTCGATATACAGGTTGGTTGCGGTTGCCGTGTCGTGGCTGATACGTCCCACGCCTGCACCGGTCGGGCGTTCCCAATCCTGGCCGAGCACGTTTTCGATTTCGTCTTCTTTGGTGTCAGGCAGTTTGAATCCGCCGCGTGCGAAGAATTTGATGCCGTTGTCGGGCATGGGGTTATGGGATGCGGAAATCACGGCACCCATTTCCACGTTCAGCACGGAAGTCAGGTATGCGACACCCGGAGTTGGAATAATGCCCGCGTCGATCACGTCGAATCCACCTGCGGACATGCCTGCGGACAGTGCCGCTGCAAGAAAATCGCCGGAAACGCGAGTATCGCGGCCGACCAGTGCACGGCGACGACCGTCGAATTCGCTTTTGTCTCCATCATCGCCAAGCACGCGCACCGCAGCATCGCCCAAATCCAACGCAAGCTGTGCGGTCAAAGCCCTATTCGCCAATCCTCGAACACCGTCTGTTCCGAACATACGTGGCATGAGTCTCAAGTCCTCGCTATCTCAAGTTATATTGCCGTGCACCATCGTACTCAACGGGTTCACCATTCAACGAAACAGTCGAGAGCATGTTGCGATACCTGCATACTGCGGTACGTAATGTTGCGCAAACCGCAGTATGCAACGGCGCGGGCTTTTCCGCAATCTCACGTTTTCGCAATATCGCGTTATTCGCGCAATACCGCATTCGACAGTTGCGCCACGAACAGGCCTTGGTCTCGAGTGACGATTTGGGCGCGACCGGGCGCCGCCTTCTTCGGTTTGACTTTGCCGATCAGCTGGCCTTCGTTCGAATCTCCGGACAGCAGAATGCCGGTCATGCCGAGATCATGGAACGTCTGCAATACCGGATCGTACATGGCTCGGCTCGCACCGCCGGTTCTGCGGGCCACCACCACATGCAATCCCAGATCGGAGGCCTGCGCCAAATATGGCACCAACGCACGCAGCGGGTTGCCTCGGCTGGTGGAGACCAAATCGTAATCGTCGACCAGCACGTAAACTTCCGAACCCGTCCACCAGGAACGGTCGCGCAACTGTTCGGCAGTCACGTCCTGGCCCGGAATGCGGGTTTTCAGGAATTCCGCAAGCGCGTCGAGACTTTCCGTAGCCTGTTCGTCATTGGTCAGGTACGCTCCAAAATGCGACTGCGGAATCTGCGCAAGATTCGCACGACGATAATCCAACATGAAAATTTTTGCTTTTCCATCCGGATAGCTTCGTACGATTTCGTTGATTATCACGCGAAGGAATGTAGATTTCCCCGAACCGGCGTCACCGAATAGGTAACAGTGCGGTTCGGTGTTGAAGTCGAACACCACTGGAGACAGTGCGTTCTCGTCGATACCGACCACCATGTTGCCTTTGGCGAGCTGGTTGGATGCCTTTTGACGCATGACGGAAGCCATCATCGCCTCGTACGGCAGGTTTTCGGGCAGCAACCGCAGCTTCGGACCATGCGGATGGCCTTGCCATGCGGAACGTACTTTGGCGATGAGATCGTTGATGCCGTCGGACACCGTCGCCGCATCATGCCCGCCATCGATGCGGGGCAGCGCTGCGAGCGTATGCAGTTTGTTGGCGCTCAGGCCACGGCCAGGCGCGCCCTTGGGCACGGTGTCGGCAACGTGGCGGTCGATTTGCGAATCGCTCGGATCGCCCAAACGCAGTTCGAGCTTGGTGCCGATAAGGTCGCTGATATTGGCACGGATTTCCATCCAACGGTTCGCGCTGAACAACACGTGCACGCCGAAGGTGAGACCACGGGCAACGATCTGCTGGACTTTGGTTTCCAATTCGTCATAGTCGCCGCGGAATACGCCCCAACCGTCGATGACGAGGAACACGTCGCCATATCCGTCGTCGACCTTGCCTTCGGCGCGACGGCGACGATACGCGTCCATGCCGTCGATGCGCTGTTCTTTGAAGAATCGTTCGCGCGCGTCGATGATGCCGCTGACTTCGGCAAGCGTACGACGGACTTTTTCATCCTCATTGCCTGCCGCGATGCCGCTGACATGTTCCAATCCATCCATGGAGGAGAACGCGCCGCCACCGCAGTCGATCACATAGAACTGCACTTCGAGCGGCGAATGCGTGAGCGCCAACGATGCGACGATGGAACGCAACATCATGCTTTTACCGCTCAACGGGCCGCCCACCACTGCCACATGGCCTCCCGCACCGGCAAGATTGAGGGCCATGACGTCTCGCCTCTGCTCGCGTGGCTTGTCTTCCAACGCGCATGGTACGACAAGCGCTCCGGCATTGCGCCACCTTGGCGAAATCAAGCCATACTCCTTGGTGACGGTCAGGTCCGGCATGAAATCGTCGAGCGAATTCGGCGTGACCAGCGGAGGCAGCCACACCACGTGCGCGGGATTGCCTTTGCCTCGCATCTGTTCCACCGCATACTGGAAGGTGGTGGTTTCGCCGTCCAACCCCTTCGGCACGCCCGACACGTAAGACGCGCGGAAGCGGGTGATGGTGCCGTCAGGCGATTTCAGATAGCCGATGCCAGGCAGGCTTGGCAGATCGTACGCGCCCGTAATGCCCAGCACGGCACGGGATTCGGTTGCGGAGAACGTTTTCAGACCGATACGGTATGACAGGTGCTCGTCAAGACCACGCAGCTTGCCTTGTTCCAAACGCTGCGATGCGATGAGCAGATGTATGCCCAGCGAACGGCCGACCGCGCCAATGCGAACGAACGATTGCACGATCTCGGGTTTCGCCTTCAACAGTTCGGAGAATTCGTCGACCACGACCAATAGTGACGGCAACGGTTTAAGATCGCTACGCCCGCCGTTGACACGCATCTCCTCATATTCGGTGATGTTGGCAAGGTTGCCCGCATCTCGCAGCAGCTCCTGACGTCGGTTGACTTCGCCATCCAGCGCGTCTTCCATACGGTCGACGAGCGACGCTTCCTTGCCGAGATTCGTAATGATGGATGAAATGTGAGGCATGCCGTCCATACCTGCGAAAGTGGCGCCGCCTTTGAAGTCGATGAGTACGAAATTCAACTGGTCCGGGGAATGGCTCAACGCCAACGACAGTACCAGGGTTCGCAGCACTTCGGATTTACCCGAACCGGTGGCGCCGACGAGCACGCCATGCGGGCCCATGCCATGCTGGCCCATCTCTTTGATGTCAAGGAACGCGGTACTGGTGTCGTCGAATAGGCCGATCGGCACGCGCAAACGCTCCTTGCCCACACGATATGCCCACAGTTTCGCCAGATCGATATGACGAATATCGCTGATGCCAAGCAGATCAGGCAATTCGGGGGATTTCTTGCGATTGACGGATTGTGAGGAATCGTCTCCGGTTTCGTTAACATGCACGCTCTTCAAGCGTTTCGCTATGCAGAGCGCCTCTTCCACAGTCAATTCGTCCGGTTGGATTTCCACAGGCTTGAGTGCCGTGGAAAACACTTCAACCATATTGATGTCGCGCTTTTCGAGAACGTTCAGTCCTTCCTCAACCACGGTCTGCGAATACAGCACACGAAGCACGTCATCTTCCTCGAGCTCCCCCCAATCATTCGGCATGTCGAACACGGTCACTCCACCGAGGCCGTCTTCAGCGAACAATCGGGACTCTCGAGACAATACAGTCCGGTCGAATCCATCATTGATCACCAAAACATGAGGAGCAATCTCATTATCTCCGGTACGCCTGTTGCGGTTCAGCACTTCCTCGCCTATCAGCGCATCAACTTCGCGCACGTTGCTCGTCAGCATAAATCCATGACCGTTATACGTGCCTTCCAAGTATTTCTCGTTCAGCACACGGTTATGAGGCAGCAACCGTACCCATTCCCACTGCCCCATGCGATCAGCGGATGCCAGTACGAGCACTCTGCAGCATTCAGCCGGATGCCAAACCGCCGCTTGACAGATCATGGCTCTTGCGAGCGCCTGCGTCTGGCTTTCGTCTCCAAGCAATTCCACACGCTTGTATTTCCTCAGGTCAATGCCGTAAGGCATATTGTGCAACGTTTTATGTGCAAGCATGAAACGATGCGCCGCCGATGCCGAAACCGGGTCGAGCTGCGCGAGTGGAGGCAATTCAGGTGATTCAAGCTGCAGGCACAATGGCACACTATGCGTGCCGCAACGTAATATCATGAAATCGTCGTCTGCGGGAACACGTTCCCAGCAACGTTCCGGTTCCTGGGCGATCGCCGTCAACGAGGATGGGGATGGAGCGTTCCACAATGCGGCATTGCGTTGTTTCCTTCCCGCGGTGCGCACGGTTTTGCGTATGCCAGCCAAATAAGTGAGATATTCACGTCTTGCCGCCGTGAGGTTCGCCATGCGTTGCGAACGTTGGCGGAAGCCGTTGACCGCCACGAATCCCAATGACGACACCATGAACATGCCGCCGGTAAGCATGCCGGTGAGTCCCGAATTGGTCATCAGCATCATGACCATGGCGCTGGCGGTGCCCAACAATGGCACCAACGATGTGAGCAGCGTGTTGACACCGTCGCTGGGTTCAAGCTCGGGTGGTGCCTGCAATACGATTTTTCCTTTTGGAGGTTTGGGACCTTCGAGCCTGCTGTTTTGTTGTTCCGCAGTAATAGCCATCAACGCCTCCTGCTTTTCGATGTGATGATGCTGCAGCCCATGTCTCCCAGTCCGATGCGGGATCCGACATGCATACGCGTTCGGACGTTCGGTTCAAGTTCCGTCTCTTCGCCGCTTTCGTCAAGCACTCGCGTACCGTTGGTGCTCGCTAAGTCAGTGATCCAGATTTGGTCGTCCACCAATTCGATCCGAGCATGGTTTCGTGAGACCGTACCAGTATGGTCAGGCACAGCCAACGCGATGTCCCCTGTCTGCTGCGGGGCTGGCTTGCGCCCGAGAATCAATGAAGAAGGCACGCTGAGAGTTCGCTTGGAGCCATCTTCAAAGAAGAGAAAGGTTTGGGGTTTCTCAGGAGGTGTCACTGGCACCGAGGCCGTCTGTTGTTCAACCGTTGTCCGAACCGGATACATCGGCTTTTCCGAAGGCATGGGTACAGGAGAAACCTGTTTTGCCGTTGGCATGGGAACCGGTTTGGACACGTCCGCCACTGTTTTGGGAAGAGGCACGGGAGGAGTGGGCTGCATCCGAGGCATGGGAACCGGAGGAATTTGCCTCGATACGACCGGTTGTTCCTCCAACGCCTCAACACGTTGATGAATATCGACGCATCCCAAAGATGCCAGTCTGTCTGCCCATCCCTGATGCAAATCATCCTTGGCGAACAACGGTGAGCAAATCACCGCAATCAGACCTATGACCAACGCAAGCGTGGATCCGATAAGCACACAATACTTCACAAGAATCCGGCCCATTCCGGCGGGCAAAGTTCCCGCCGTGACGTCACGCATGCCTTCCACGCGAACCGTACGCAAACCGAACATCATATTCCCCGGAGTCAGACCGCGCGAACCTTCTCCAATAGCCAGCACCGCAACCGATTCGAGCATCACCAGGAACGTGACGGGAATATTATGTCCGAGCAAAGCCGCAATCACGCCGCAAAGCAATACGAAACCGCAATCGACGAATGCGGCCGCACATTGTTTTCCGGCTCCTGCCGGACGACATCTCATTACGGAATTCGAATCCGACATCACAATCCCCTTATGTACTGCAACGCGCCAGCTGCGAAGAAAGCCGCCACAGGCGTGACCATCATGGACAGGAAGCACAACGCATCGCCGGCGCGAGACAATACAAGCGAATGAAAACCGCCTTTTTGCACAGGAATGGCATATACCAGCAGAACGCCAATCAGGCCAATCGCGCATACGCCGAACAGCCTCATGTTTTCGGTTGTCATGAAGCCCCAGGCCCTCACGCAGGCCATAGCCATCACCATCACCGCAGACAAACGCATGCAGTACCGTTCGAAAGGTCTGCCCGACCGGCGCGGCTTAAGGGTGAGAAAGAGAAACAGGGCCGCGGTAAGCACGAGAAAGCCGACAGCATCATACATCCGATGGAAATCGCAGAATGCGACCAATGCCGCGTACGGCAATACCAGCAGCGCCAAGCAAAGCACGAAACCGGTCGCGTATCGGGCCTGAAACGTCTGCATATCTTCACGAATATCAACTTGGGTCAATACACGGGCCTCTTCGGGAATGCCACCGCGCACCGTCCAACGACGTGTCATGTAGGCACGCCATTGCACAAGATAACGGTCCGGCACATGCACCACGATGTTCGGCAGCATTTGCAGACAGCATATGGCAGCGGCAAGCACCAAACCGGCAAGCAGCCGTACGTCCAACGAACACATCAGCGTTCCCGTACTGGCGAGCAGCAACAGCAACGATACGGCAAAGCATGCGGATATCACGCCATTAAGCACCGGCTGATCAATGCAAACCGTCATTAACGACATATTGAGGCATACGCAAGAAGAAGATAGGAAAACCGCCGCCGCGATCGGCTGAGCGCAAGGTTCAACGCAGCTCGCCGCCACACCGGCACACACCGACAGCAGCACAGCGCAAGCCATGGCAACCAGCGCAACGGTTTGCTCGTGTGAGCGTATGCTCACCACGCATAACCGATCACAAAACAGCATCAGCAATATGAGGCTTGCCACAAGCAGCACAGGCAATCCTCGCATCCGCTCGTCGCCACCGGGAAGCAACACGCTTTCGGACAGCACCGTAACGGCAATACCAGCAAAAAGCACTGCGCAGACGAGCGATACAATGCATATCGCCTGTAAGTCAGCTGGCTTGGTTTCTTTGTGCCGCATATTGGCTTTCCCACTCACGCAGACGAGTCATTCCTTTATCGAGCGCAACACGAGCCTGGGCCGCTTCATTATCTTCGTCGTCCGCATCCTCCACGCTATCTCGCACATAACTCATATTCTGCGCGAGGTAACCACGTACTTCACGCGCTTCCGGAGACTTGTCAATGCCAGCAAGGATGTCTTCCTCACAGGTTTTCCCCATGTCGATACGCTGCTGCAATACTTGCCAAGCGCGCCCACATTCACCTTTACGCCGCTTATTTTCAAGTTCTTTCGTTTTTTCGGCTATTTTTTCATCTATTTGAACTTTCTCTTTTTCGAATTTCGCCCGCTGCTTGTCAAGCCGGGCAGACAGTGAATCCATTTGGTTCATGAAAGCTTCGAATTCCGCTGATGTCATTCCACTTCTCTTTTCTTCGCACATAAAATTGTCGTACCGAGGTCATCGTCCGTTTCGCAATGCAAGTCATAACGATGCGGTTGGAAGGACATGACGATTATCTTCCATCGGACGATCCACCGGATGCCCCGGCAAACGCTACGTCATTCGACGTACTGCCAGTTCCACCGTTCGACGTGCCTCCGCCAAAAACGCTCAGCATGCCCTCTGTTTTTACGGAAAGCCGTTGCATAACCATGAGGCATACACACAATCCGTTAAGGGCTTCATACAGATTGTTAAGATATTCCACGATATCGGATGCCCATTGAATCGCCTGGGTGACTTCCGCAGCGACAGTGACCGTAGCGAGCACCGGACCGGCTCCAGGAATAATCAGCTCACCCGCAATAAGCTTCAACAGCGAAATGATTTCACTCAACGTGTCGAATATCAGATTCAATGTTTTTTCCGCATTGTCCGCCAAAGCGTTCAACGCCTGGGCCATTTCCGAACATGGCTCCGGAGCTTCCACAAGCGCGTCGGCCACCGCCTCATTGCGAACAACATATATGTCCGCGGCCTGCCCAGACCACACTGTCTCGTCGAGACTATTGGAAATTTCCAATAACGCCGTCTGCACTTCAGGCAGTGTTTCAGCCAGCGACTGCCATTTTCCCGCAGTATCGCGAAGCTCATCCCAATCGCCGAAGAATGGTTTCCTGACCCACTCATCTATAGGACTGACACCAAACAATGCCTTGCAAATGAAGTCAACACCTGAGATGGCAATGCGAAGCGTAGTAATCTTGCTATCCAGCGTTTTCGCCAAATCATGCGCACTTTGACGAGTCAAATCCCCTTCCAAAGATTCTGTGAACCTTTTTGACGCATCCTCGAACTTCTGGCTTTTCCTTCCGATGTCTTTCTTATCAAATCCTGTTTTTTCCAGGATTCTCCCAACCACTTTGTCGGCTGACGTGTAGCCAAATTTCTGCCCGGAAAGGAGGGCTGAGGCAGCCTTTCCCACTTTCCTACTGTCATAGGCCTCGCCGACTTTTTGATAAAACTTCAAGTCGCGTTTAATGTCGCTTAAATCGTCTGGAACATCGATGGTAATCGGGCCGAAATGCAAGTCGTTGGCAGAGCCATCATCTTCTTTTGCAGCCATACTCTTCCCCTTGTGTATAGTTTGAATGTGATATTTACCCGGTTACGGCCGGATATGCTTTGCACAGCATCCTGTTTTATTGAATCGTCGTGCGTTCAGGTAGCTGAATGGTTTCTCTGTCTTCGTACAAGGCACGAAGCTCATCCGCCGTTCTTCCCAGAGGATCTTTAGCTGCGATGCTTTGCCAGGCTTCATCCTCGGCTTGCTTACGCATGGCTTCCCTTGCCGCTTCGGAATCTCCGACGCGGACGGCGACATCGTAATCGCCGTCATTGTCGTAGTCGAGGGCAACGTACCGCGAATCTTCATCCTCATATACGCTGAAACGGGCATTCGCGCCTGAATCGGAGTTCATGGACACGTCATCCACGCCATCGTTGTCCGCATCCAGATCAAACGAAGCGGATCCTGTTTTGCTTGCATCAGAAGGCATCGGAATGGTGGAATTGTCACGCTTTGTCAGAATAACGGAACCATCCGCCCCAATCACGGCATGCGTATTGCCATCAATGAGATTCAGAGAGTAGTCGTCTTTGGCGTTTCCATCCACATCCAATCCAATCGTGGTTGGTCTTGTTGGAAGTGGAACCTCATTGAAAATCGGATAAGTGTTCGATTCCGCCGCATCACGCGCACCATCAGATGTTGTTTTTTTCTGATCATGGCCGAATTCTTGCGATCCCGACGCCATTGCACCAGAACCTGTCGCAGATGATGCCGGACTTCCTGCCGCTTCGGAACCATCGTCGGATCGACCATTAAACTGATCCACTGGCTGATATTGCTTGCTTTGCAAGGAATCAGCTCTTGAGCCACCACCATTGCCAAAGCTGCCGCCATAGCCGGAATTGCTGCCTATTCCGCCATTTCCCTCGGACCGTGCGTTATGAGGATCCGAGGAATCCAACTTGTCATCCACCTGCTGAAGCAGTTGCAGAATCTTCTTCAGCGCTTCAAGTATCTCCTCTTCAGTGGTGGTGGAATCTTCTACGGTCCCCTGTATGGCCGAAGCAATCAATTTCAGCATTGCTTCAACGTTGGCCAAGTATTCTTGCGTAGACTGCTTCGCCGCTTCATACGCCGGTTCCAGGCATTTGAGAATCAGCCCGAAATTCGGGGTTCCCGCAGACACAAACTGCGCTTTTGCCATAGCGAACTGTTGTGCGGCCTGTTCATAGTTTTTCGCCGACGTTTCCAGATCGGACGGGTCAACGCATATGCATGAGGAAGACACTGCCTTCGCTCCTTTCCTGTTCAACAAGAGAACGTTTTGTTCAACGACGTGCGGTCATGCGCATAGCGCATTCCGCCCATGCCTCATTCACCGGGACGCCTGCGGTGACCTGCCATGGCCGCCAACGGCTTGGGCTGGAATTCTTCTTCCTCTTCAATGGTCGGAGCAATGTAGCCCAAGGAGTTGCGTCTCTTATCCTTGCTCTGAGACGCACCGCCACGCCCCATACCCATCATTCCCGGAGTGTTTGCACGAGATGACGCCGCAGCTTCGGCACGCGCAATTTCTCCCTTGCGCAATCCCGCAGCCATACCGGTTGCACCTTTGATCGACGAGGATGCAATGGACGCCTTGACCGGATTGTTCGCATAATACGAACCGACGCCGGAGCCAGAAACCGCTGCCATGGAAGCTTCAGACAGTGCTCCGGAACTTGAACCAGCTCCACCTGCGAGCTTGGATACGGCTAACGCTCCACCGGCACCGATGCCAGCGCCAGCGCCAGCCGCCACCGCAGTACGCCCGATTCCGGAACCCGATCCCGCAGAGCCTCCGGACATGCCGCCATGGGCGGAACCGGAACCGTTATAGCTCATATCGCTATCCACGGCCATGTGGTTCCGATACACGTAGCGGCCTGTCGCCGGATCGTATACGTATAGGTTACGGTCAAGCCAACGTCCGCTTGCCGGATCATACACGTATTTGCTTGTGTCGATCCATTCACCGGTGTTCGGGTCAAACACCCGACCATTATGGCTATTGTTATTGTCACCGCCCGTATCGGCAGCGTCCGTAGGGTTGTTACGTGGAGGAAGAGGCGGCGTAGGGCTCACGTTGGGCCGGGAGATTGAGGCCGAACCTGATTTGGGGGTATTGGAGAATTTCGATGATGCGACAGCCGCACCGCCAGCGGCCGCGAGACCAGCGCCACCTGCTACGGCAGCTGAGATTCCAGTGTCGCCAAACGAGGTGGGATACACACCATCGTTTTCCGAAGAATTGTTTTCACCATCCTGTGCTGGCCACAGGCCGTTGATATCGACAACGGGAGCAGACGGTAAATCATTTCTAGGACACTTCTGCTTACATTCTGACTTAATTCGCTGGTATTCCTTCTTTGCAGTCTCCTCTCGTTTATCGGCAAGCATGTTTGAGATCAGGCTGACGCCGGCATTTCCAATTATCCCGGTTAATGTTCCTAATCCGGGAACGACAATATTCAATGGCGTTTCAGCCGCTTTAATAGCTTGTTCAATATCACTGGTCAACCTAGTGCCGGGCAGCTCCACATTCCTCGCATCGTCGATCGCCTGATTGTATGCGTCAACAGTCTTAAATAGTTTACGCAAGGCTGTTGGTATGTCCACATCCTCAATACCTTCGGAAATTCCTTGAGCGCATTCCAAAGCTACCTTTTGGGTTTCGCCCCCAAAAACATAACCTTCTTCAAGTTCCTTTTTCATGGTTTTGAGTTTCGCGGCGGCATCATCTATGACTCGTTCAAACCGTTTGAAATCGTCAAATTCCTCAATAGACCACTTGGCGGTATTGGCGATATCTGACAGTTTTTCCTCATATGTTTCCATAAATCTTCCTCTCGTGTCTTCTTACCCGCTATCGTTTATTGCCTAGGCGGCAATGGCGGTTGAGGAACGTGCTGACCGACCTGCCCGTTCCCAGCCTGCGTTGGAGGGTACGCGTATCCGGCCGGCGCACCGGCGTTCGGATACGAGCCAGCGACGGGAGCGGACCGCGCCGCGGGACCGCCATACGATGGCGCCACACCATACGGGACCGGCGGAACACCGGCCCCACCGACGGTTCCAACCGGCACGGCACGGCCCGCATCCCTCGCCCTCCGCATCCTGCGGACCAGCACCGCCGCCAGCACCACGCCAGCCAACACCAGCACACCGGCACCCGCCAGCACCACGGGAACCACCCACGACGGCACCACGGACGAACCCGAAGCATCCGACGCCATATCCCCGGCGACCTTCCCATCCTCCTCATCGGCCGTGGCCGTCGAGGAATACTTCATGCAATCGCTCCCGCCGTCCGCACGGCACGACTCCACCTTCTCCCACGCGGCCTGCTGACGCTGCAGCTCACGACCCACCAAGGACGCCTCGACCGTAACCGAAATCCTCTCCCCGTTCGGAGAGAACACGTCGGTATCCGCTACTCCATTCCTCCCCAATGGGGATGGATACTCGTACATGCCCTTGGTCTCCTCATGCTCCCCGCTGGTCTTCACGGCCCATTCCAGGAGCGGGTTCACATCCGGGTACCGGGTCGGATCGACCGACAGCAACTTGCCTGGATCCACGATCCCGAAACCACGCTTGTGTTCCGGATCCAGTTTCGGCCCGCCCGACGCGTTGCCCTTCGTGTTGCGAATCAGGGACTGCAGGATCTGGTTGCCCGTCGCATCCGGCCACCGCTGCATCACGAGCGCGAGATACGCGCTCAGATTCGCCGCCGCGGTCGACGTGCCGCCGCCAGTCAAATCCATCTCACGCGAATCCGTGCTCCGGTAGGACGGCACGCCCACGCCCGGACTCAGCACCGAAACGTTCCCGTCCATCACATCCGACGACTCCTGCAGATTCCCCGCCGAATCCACCGCGTTCACCGTCACCACACCGGGGAAATAATCAGTCGTGCCCGGAGCGCCCACCAGATCATATAGGCCAGCCCAAGAGCCATTGGACCTACCTGAGACCATCACCACGCCATGGCGCAGCGCATACAACATATAGTCTCGGAAAATAGCATCACTGACATCCCCATACCCGAACGACATATTGATGATCCTCGCGCCGGAATCAACCGCATCACGAACACTCGGACCTATTGTCTGCACAGTGGATTCGTTATTCTGAGTTCTGCAGGCAAGAGGCATATTAAGCTCTCCCAGATTGCCCTTTGAGTCCGCGTCCAGCATATAGGCAATCACGGAAGCCCTAGAAGCGATGCCTTGGATACCGGAACCACCATCCCAGCCGCTACCGTTACCCGCAATCAGCGACACCATGTGAGTGCCATGCGTCATCATGTATCCACTGGACGAAAGGACCGTTGGATCATCCGTGGAAACCGGCTCGGAGGAAACGGAACCATCACCGGTTTCCAGATAGCAGGGCTGGCCGCCCTCGGTCACCAGCTTGTACGACACGTCCGCGCCCGCCAGCGCGGGATAGTCGGACACAATCTGATTATCAAGCACGGCGACCTTCACGCCCTTGCCGGTGATACCCGACGCCCATGCGTCGCGCACGCCCATACCATCGACACGCCAATCCACACCATCCGAAGCCACCGCCGACGGCACACACAACCCCACACAAGCCAACACCGCCGCCAACGCCGACACCACGCCGCGCACCTTTCGCACATGCGATGCACACAAATCTCGCGTCATCAATAACCCCTTCTCGTATGGAAATAACAAACGCAACACGTCACTTAATCAGCAAATTCAAAGAGTCTTCGGCGGTAGCGGAGGAATCGAAAGCACATTCACCACACTATCCACTAATGACAGCAGCGGCTCAAACGCCTCATCGCTCTCGTTCTTCTTAGAAGTCTCGTGTATGTCGGATGCTTTACCCTTTGTTTTTCCAACAACAGGTGCAGCCTCCTGAACTGTTACCTCAGCCTTATCGATAGAAGCCACCTGCTGTTCTTCGGCCTGTTCAAATATTTTCGCAGCGCTGCAAACGCGCTGCGAGAAACTACTCATGGCTTCGCCTATATTCGCTCCAGTTCCCTGTAGCAGCTGGGTATACGCGGAAGCGCTCCTCATGAATTCCTTGCCAAAAGCAGTATCGCGGCTATACGCTTCCTGGCCGCAACGCCCTGCAGATTCAGAAACCGACTCGCCATATGAATCCATGTCATTCGCTATCGCACGCGCATTGTCAACATCCGCTTTGATCTCAACTACCATACCCGATCCGCTCCTCGTCAACACCCATATTCCCAACCGGAAAGATTCCGTGTGCGCCCCACACCTTTCGTGGAACACACACGGAATCGCACGACATCAGAAACGACCCGCCGAACGCGCGTCAGACTCCACGTACTGCTGTGCGATCTGTGAGGTGGCTTGGGAAATCTGGCCAAGAATCTGATTCATTTCCTGCAACTTGCCATCCCAATTGCGTTGCGCCTGATGATATGCCTCACGAGCGGAACCGTCCCACTGACCAATCAAAGCGCTCACCTGGCTATTGAGGTTTTCAAGCTCCTGAGCAATGCTCTTGGCATCGGCAGCGATATCGCTCGCCAAAACATCCACCTGCTCCGGACGAACCGAAAAAGAACTTACCATAATATGTTTTCTCCTTGAGCTTTCTAGTTCAATTCGATGATGTCAGCCAAGCAACGCCTGCAACTTGGACGTACGGGACTGGTTGTCTTCCTCATTCGCAGCCTGATCCTTGGCTGTACCCCGTAGGTTATCCGAAAGATCAATGAGAATATTGTTCAAGGACGTGGCCTTCTCCTGCCAACTGGACATCAGCGCGTTGAACGACACGGCCGCGTCACCACTCCAGAAAGAGCCCAGCTCCGCCATCTTCGCTTCGATATCTTTGATTCGGTTCTCGATACCCGAGCGCGCATTGTCGACCGCAGTGGCACCCTTTTCAATTGCCCCTTCTTCGGCTCTGATCTGTTCCGCCATCTTGTTTCCTTCCTTGGAGGCATTCTTTCTTAGGGAAGCCACAATGAGACACGACTCCCCCAAGGAATAACAATAACAGCAATAACAAATTCAGTAAAATTTAAGTTCATTAAGTATCCAAAACCCGAGATGAACTCACGTCAATCGTTTGACGTTAACTTAAAAGTCACTTGGGCATAGCAATTTTACTGAAAATTAAGCAATTTTTTCAGAAACAAATGACAATCACTGCAAAAATGCAATCATTTTTCTCAATGCCTTATAGTTGTATTGTTTATAGACACGATACAGCGCCTTACGGCATTCTCTAAGGAAGAGCATGAACATCTCCCCGCCACCGCTCCCGCACGGAAGACAAAATACCCCATCTTCACCCCCCATCAATACGACAGATACACTCCAAATCACCGTCTCCTATAAAACGCGCACAATCGCGCTGCGGGTGAACGACGGCCCCATCATCGCCGATCTTCTACCAGACATAGCCCGACGACTCGGCATACTCGATCCGTCGATCGTGTACGGAGGGTACAGGCTGCTCACCAGCGACGGCGATCCACTCTCCCCCGCAAAGACTCTTCGCGAACAACACGTTCCAAACCACTCCACGCTCACGCTTGAGCCCGGAGCATCATCAGACACCGACATCATTTACGATGACGTCGTAGAGGCAGTAGGCGCCAGCGTACAGCACGTATACCGCCCTTGGACCAGCGACCACACCACATTCACGTCACTTGTCATCGGCCTCGGCATGCTTGTTATCAGCGCCGGATGGATCGCGCTTTTCCCCGCATCCATATGGGCATCGGTTCTCGCATTTGGATTCAGCGCAATACTTCTAGCGCTCACAGCCGCATTATGCGGCAAAAACCTGCTCGTGCAATCAACCGCAATCGGACTCATCGCCAGCATTTTTACTGCGATTGGCGGATATCAACTCGTCAACCTGCTCGCAGGCAAACAGCCACTGCATGCCCTGCCACTTCTTGGAGCGAGCCTGGGACTCGCCGCCGCAGGCATACTCATGAGTCTCGCCGCATCCAAAACACGCCCATACAGTTATATTCCCATTTTGATAGGTGCCATCTGCGCCATACCAAGCGTCCTCAGCACACTCATGCCGCAGCAGATGGGGCATATCTGGATCCTCACATCAGCCGTAACCGCACTCACCGCGAGCGCCCTGCCTTGGATGTGTCTGTCTTTTGCAAGAATCAGCGTAGACAGTCCGCATAGCGAATCGGAAATCTTCGCGCTTCCTAACGACATTGACTACCAAGACATCAAACGTAGATATATAGCAGGCTCGACCATGCTCTTCATCGGACGAATCTGCGTCGCCGCGCTGCTGCTCATAGCGGCACCGCTCCTCAACACGTTGGACACGCCACTCGGGTCAGCATTATGCCTCGCCGCATTCCTCGGCATGCTGCTCGATTCCAGGCAGATCTATACGTTCCGCGAAATGTGCGTAACCGTAGGCGCCGCAGGCATAGGAATCATCGTGACCGGATCGCTCAGCGTGCAAACGCATCAGGAATTCAGCATTCCGCTGATTCTACTCATGCTCGCATGCGCCTTCGCGACCATACTGTTCACCTATGTCTTACGCAAGCATACGCTATTCGCCACACGCGTGGCGGACGCCGCAGAAACCATATGCATCATGCTTATTTTGCCGCTCGCATACCTGGCAATCACGCTGTAAGGACGCTCATGGCCAACAAGAAAGACCTTGCCGAAGCTCAAAGCTACTCGCGCCGCAGACTTGTCACCGCTTTCAGCAGCGGCATTCCAGACGGCGTGGAACTCACTCCGAAGAAAAACCAGTCTCCCGTAATAGTGGGTGTAGGGCTTACCGTCATAGCAATACTTGTCAGCCTTTTCTACGGCATGGTAAGTCCATCATTGCCAGACGGTTGGGAGAACAACAAGCTCATCGTCGCAAAAAACTCAGCGGCACGATATGTCAGTTCAAATGGAACGTTGCACCCCGTCATCAATGCCATCAGCGCACGACTGCTCATTCCGTCATCCGACTTCAAAGTGCTCACGGTAGCCGACGACCAGCTCAAAAACATTCCCATCGGTTCCACCATAGGCATCCTCGGCGCGCCAGATTCGCTACCGGAAGAAAACAATCTCATCGCAGGATCCATCAATAGCTGCGTCTCCGACAGCAACATCACAACCACGCTCAGCAACGCTTCGTCTCAAGTCACAGACACGGCAACGGCAATTGTCGCCAATGTGGACGGCATCAGCTACCTCGTCAACGGAAGTCACCGATACCAGCTTCCTCAGGAAGCAACCTTACGAGACGCGTTCCTCAGAGCATTCGGCATTCCCGAAACCGCTTCCACCGACGCAACCGCACAATGGATCAACCTGTTCGAGCAAGGAAGCCCGATCGAACAAATCTCGGTGGACGGAGCAGGCAACAGCATTACCGTCCACGGCGTTGAAGCGCTGGTCGGCAGCGTAGTCATGCAGCAAGGCGATGCCAAGAAAACCAAATATGTGGTTCGTTCCGATGGATCGCTTTCCCCACTCACCGATTTTACCTACGGCCTGTACATCACGGGAAAAACGGATGAATTCACACAGCCGAACGTTCTCAGCGCGGCCGACTTCCAATTCTTCTCAAACTCCACCGAATCCGCAATTCCGGAAGATTGGCCCTCCGAAGAGCTATCGGCAACATCCGGAAACGTCTCCGCGTGCGCAATCTACAATTTGGAAACGGCAGGAAGGAAAAAAGCCGACACTCATGTAAATTTAGCAGTCAAACAAAACAACCCAGCACATAGCGGCACATCCAAAACAAACCCGTCAAGCAATACCAGTTCAACAGTGAAGCTCAAAGGCGGCACCGGAGCATTACTGCAGGCCTCCATCGGCACATCCGACAAAGGCTACATTTTCGCCGTGGATTCCACAGGAACCGCGTATCCTATTGCGAATGCCAACAAAGAAACCCTCAAACGGCTTGGATACGCCAAAAACGACGTGCAAGCCATTCCCCGCGCATGGATAGACCTATTTAGCCAAGGCGTCGAACTATCAGCCCAAGCAGCAGGATCCGCTCCAGGAAGCAACCAATCCAGCGCATCGCAAACAAACGATGGCGGCAATGCGTCGTCATCAACCGCCGATACGACCACTGACGCAGCCACTAACGCAACGGATGATCCTGAAACAGGCGCCGCATCGGCAGACGCGCAAGCACAATGCCAAGCCGGCGTCGAAAACTACATCAATGACGCTCCCTGGACCAACACGCTCTTCGACTTCGAAACACTGCACCGTCAATCCACGGGCAAAGGCGTAACCGTGGCGGTAATCGACTCCGGGGTAGATGCGGATAATCCACATTTGGCAAACGCCGTAACACCTGGGGTAAGTCATATTTCAGGAGACGCCACCAACGGCATGACCGACATATACTCCCACGGAACCATCATCGCAGGAATCATCGCGGCGCGTGCAGTAGACGGGTCGTCCGTAGAAGGATTCGCCCCAGACGCGACCATACTGCCGATCCGCATATTCGAATCACTCCACGAAGAAAACGGAAAGCAAACCGGCGGACCAAGCATGGAAGACGTCAGCAAAGCGGTAATCGAAGCCGTGGACCACCATGCGCAAATCATCAATATTTCATTAAGCGACATCACCGATCTTCCTCAAATGAGGCGAGCCGTGGATTACGCAGAATCACATGGCAGTCTCATCATCTCCAGCGCAGGAAACCGGCTCACGTCAGCCAGCACCAAGGACGGACGACGATTCCCCGCAGCCTACAGCCAAGTCGTAGGAGTCACCGCCGTGGATACGGATTTGAATATCACCGACGATTCCGTCCACGGCACCCAAGTGGACATCGCGGCCCCCGGCGCATACGTTGCCTCAACCGTCCCCGGCGGCGTGGACTGCCTTTACGCCACCGACGCAGCCTCAACAAGCTTCGCGACCGCATATGTAAGCGGCGCGGCAGCCCTCATCGCCTCACAATATCCGAATGAAACACCCGCACAATGGCGGCAACGACTGCTCGTTTCAGCGAATCGACCAAATTCCGACCAGCGAGACAACAACATTGGATGGGGACTGGTGGACCCACAAACCGCGCTGAACATAGCGCTTTCCGACAGTCTTCGAGGCCCGACTTCAACAGGTGGCATGCACGCCCAGAATAATGCCGAAACGTCCATGAAACCGCTTGTATTGCACAAAATCCAAGATCCTGATACGAATTTCAAACGATTCGTGGAAGCTGCCAGTATCGCCGTGTCTTGCGCGTATATGGTGGCATGGCTTGTACGGACCGCGCGAAAGACCGCGCGAAAGAACACTTCGCAAAGTATATCAACAAATGAGCATAGTTTTAACTAGAATAATTAGATATTTTCAGATAGTCATTTGAAATTAATGCCGATCTGAACACTTATTCATAGAGAAACGAACGGCATCCGCCTTATGCAGTCCCTCGCGAAGTAATCACTCGCCCATAGGAAAAGAAGATCATATTAGCGTCCCATGGCGCTGACGCCCATTCAGCTCGTTTTGCCACCGTACGACAGTCCGCCGGAATACACCCACATGCCGTAGTGTGCGGCACGCGGATCGTTCTCCAACGGAAACCGCGGGTCGCACTGGTCCGGCCAGACGATGTCGCCCATGCAGGGTGCCGGGATTTCCCGCTGCAGCTGCTCGTAGTAGACGCGGTAGGCGCGGAACAGCTCCAGCTCCGTGTACGGCTCCAAGGCGCAGTGCATGGCGACATGCGGTTCGCGGCCCGCTTGCAGCATTCGGTTGATCCACGCGTACAGGTACCCCTTGTAGACGAAGAATCCCGGCTTGTGGGGGAACGTGTTCATCAGGTCGAGCATACGTTTCGAACATGAACCGTTACGCAGGTCGGCGTATGGCGTCCATGCCAGCTCGCCGACGCTGCATGCGGCGTATTGGAACAGGTTCAGGTCAACGGTCAACGGGAACGGGGCCCTTACGGCGACCCCTCTTAGACCGAATCGTGAAATCATCGGATCCACCGATCGGAAACGATACCGTCCCCCATCGGCGAACTCGTCATAGTACAGAGGCTCGCTGTCCAGAACGACGCCATCCCAGCCGTCGCGATGATGGGCGGAACGACAGTAGCAGTGTTTTTCGTACAGTCCACCGGTCCAGCCGCGTATCGGCTCGTTCCAGCCGCCCATGCACATGTAGACCAGCCATCTAGGCAGGGGATAATAGGAGCCCGTCGAGCCGACATCCTCCACCCAGCCACGCTCCTCAAGCGAATACGGGTCGTCCACCTGACGCCAGCCGAAAAAACCGTCTCGTTCCGATACCAGAGACATATTTGGCTCCCATCTGCAAATTAGTGAGAATGGATTCGGCCTGACCGTTATGGAAACCAGCTTTTGTTTGGGATGGCTTGTTTGGAGGCGAACCAGCCCGGACTGGCAGCGGGATAAGCCGCGCCGCCGGTCCGGTCTTGTAAGGCAATATCACAAGAGTGATATCAGATGCAGTTATCAGAAGTAGCTACTAAGAATAGCTACCGGAAGTGGCATTTAGAAACGGCATCAGAGGGACGCGTTGAAATCACGCACCTTGAGCGTGCGATGCGACGATTCGACATTGCCACGCACAATGCGCTGCAACGCGTTGTCGGTGTCGGCATGCGAAGCCAGCCAAGCATCACCGAGATCCATCAGCGTGGCCGGATCGGCATAGCTCGGATACAGGCCTTCCAGCAGAGCCTCAGCCATGTGGAAGGTCTTGTTCTGCCAAATCCAGTCGGCAACCTCGAAATACTTGGCCGCATACGGTTCAGCCAAGTCGACGCGCGGAGTGGAGGCGAAACCACGGGCCACGGATTCCAACTGCATGTTGGTCAGCTCATCGTTGTGCAAAGCCTCGTTCCAAGCCCATTCCTTGGCCTCCGCAATGCCTGCGACCGCACGCGCACCCAATGCGAACTCACGGTTCTCAGTGGTTTCACGCTTGGCGAGTTCCGCGTCGATGTCACTCTGGCCGATGGCGTTGATTGCGCTCAGCGCGTTGATGATGGTCCAACGGAAATTATTGTCGATCTCCAAGCCATCAAGCTTCACGGAACCATCGAGCAGACCCTTCGCATTCGCTTCGAAAGCGGCGTCGCCCGGCTCGCCATAACCCAAGTAGGCGGTGATCAGCTGGAACTGCTCGTCGGAACCGGCTTCGGCAGCCTGAGCCAGCTTGAACAGTTCGGCAGCCACATGCTCCACCACTTCGGCACGGTCGGCCGGAGCGGTGTAATGCCATGCGGTGGTGCTGACCTGCGCCAAAGCGTAACGGAACGTGGTGGACTCATGTTCCGTGGCAAGCGCAGCCAAAGAGGTTTCGATGAACTGCTTTGCCGGCAATTCGCCGTCGCGGGTCATATCCCAGAATGCAAGCCAAATCACGGAACGAGCCAACGCATCGTCGAAACGATACAGGTTCTCCGCAGCGAACTTGAGGCTCTTCTCGTCGAAGCGCAGCTTCGTGTATGTCAAATCGTCGTCATTCACCAAAATCAGCGCCGGACGTGCCTTGCCGGCAGCCGCTTCGACAATCGTCAGTTCGCCGTCAACATCAAGTTCGAACTGGTCGGTACGCACGATCTTGCCGGTTTCCGGATCCTCATTGTAGAAGCCGACAGCCAGACGATGCGCGCGCAGCACCGGATGCTCAGCCGAAGCGGACTGGCGCAACGCAAGCTGGCGAATCGTGCCATCCTCGTTTTCCTCAACTTCGGTGGCGATGGTGTTGATGCCGGACTGTTCAAGCCACTGGGCGCTCCACGCCTTGAGATCGCGGCCGGACGTCAACTCGAGTTCAGCCAGCAGATCGGCGAGCGTAGCGTTGGAGTACGCATGCTTGTTCAGATAATTGTTGATGCCCTTGAAGAACTTCTCACGACCCACATAGAACACGAGCTGCTTCAACACGGAAGCGCCCTTGGCATAGGTGATGCCGTCGAAGTTGACGTACGTGTCGTTCAGATCGTTGATCGGCGCGACGATCGGGTGGGTGGTGCTCAGCTGGTCCTGGCGCAGTGCCCAGCTCTTCTCGCCGGAGCTGAACGTGGCCCAAGCGTCCTTCCATTCCGTGGCTTCGGCAGTGGCGAGAGTGGACGTGAACTCGGCGAAGGATTCGTTGAGCCACAGGTCGTTCCACCACTTCATGGTCACGTAGTCGCCGAACCACATGTGTGCAAGCTCGTGCAGCACGGTGACCACGCGGCGCTCGGCATACGCGTCGGTGACCTTCGATTCGAACACGTACTGGTCGCGGATGGTGACCATGCCGATGTTCTCCATAGCGCCGGCGTTGTATTCCGGCACGTAAATCTGGTCGTACTTGGCGTACGGATACGGCACGCCCCAAGTCTTCGCATAGAAGGCGAAACCCTTCTTGGTGATGTCGAACAGGTAGTCGACATCCTTGGCGAACGCTTCGGCGAGCGCCTGACGGCAGTACATGGCCATCGGCACGGTGCGACCGTCTTCGTTGGCGTATTCGGTGTGCCATTCGGCGTACGGTCCTGCGCAGATGGCGGTGAGGTAGGAGCTCATGGTCGGCGTGGATTCGAACACCCACAGCTTGGTGGTTTCGGCTTCGTGCGTGCCGAGCGTGCCCTCTTCGGTAACGGTTTCATTGTCGGTCACGGATGCGGCAGGCATGTTGGAGGTGACGATCCACGACTTGGCTGCAAGCACGGAGAAATCGAACACGGCCTTGATGTCGGGCTGGTCGAACACGGCATACACGCGGCGGGCATCCGGCACTTCGAACTGAGAGTACAGGTAGATGTTGCCGTCGGAAGGGTCGACGCTACGGTGCAGGCCTTCACCGGTGTTGGAATACTGGCACAGTGCCTTGACGGTCACTTCGTTGTGCGCTTCGAGGTTCTTCAGTTCGATACGGCTGTCGGCGAACGCTTCGGCCGGATCGAGAGTTTCGCCGTTGAGTACGATTTCGCTCACTTCGGTGGCGATCAGGTCAAGGAAGCTGGTAGCTCCCGGCTCGGCGTCGAACGTGATGGTGGTTTCGGAACCGAAATTCTTGGCTCCACGGGTCAGATCAAGTTTGACCGTGTAATGAACCGGTGCTGCGATAACGCTTTTGCGTTCTTCCGCTTCGATTCGGGTGAGATTTGCTCCTGGCATGTCACTCCTTATTTGTGTTGAGATTCCTATTTATTGAATAGGAGACGGCGCAACCGGTTGTGCCGGTTACGCCGTCCTTCTTTTGATTATGTAATCAACAATTATTGACGATCTGTCGATATTTCAATATTATTCCAATATTGATTTCGCTGGAATCGGCGATATTGCGAAAAATATTGACTATCTGTCGATTCATCATTGCGCTGCGTTCAATCCCATCGCTTCGTCAACATCCTGTGCGATATCGGCTACGACCGGAACGATCATCGGCTTGCGATGCAGCTGACGTGCGACCCAGCTACCCAACGTACGACGCATGATCTGCTGCAACTTGTATGTATCGTGCGTGCCAGCCATCATCGCATCCTGCAATTGCTCGACGATCTGATGACGAACCTTGTCGAATTCGCTTTCGTCTTCGGCCACCGCGTTGAGATAGATCTTCGGACCTGCGACAACGTCAGCCGTTTCCGTATCGACGACGACGAAGCTCGACACGAAACCTTCCGTGCCAAGAATACGACGCTTCTCAAGCTCATCCTCGGTAAGTTCGCCAACGGAATCGCCATCGACGTACACGTAGCCGCATGGCACGGAACCGACAACAGCAGCTTGGCCGTGGTACAAATCGACCACATCGCCGTCTTCGGCAAGCACCACATTCTGCGGATCGACGCCCGTCTTGACCGCGATCATGCCGTTGGCCACCAAGTGACGGTTCTCGCCGTGGATCGGCATGGCGCACTTCGGCTTGACGATGTTGTACATGTACAGCAGTTCGCCCTCATTGCAGTGGCCGGACACATGCACGGCGGCATTGTCTCGATTGACCACACGAGCGCCAAGCTGCACCAGCTTGTTGATGATCTTGTACACGCCATGCTCGTTGCCCGGAATCAGGGAGCTCGCAAGAATGACCGTGTCGAATTCGTTGATGGTGATGTCGCGATGATTGCCGTCGGCGATACGGCCAAGCGCAGCCATCGGCTCGCCTTGGGAACCGGTGCACATGTAGACGAGCTTGTCGTCCTGCACATCATGGGCCTTCTTCAGGTCGATGACCGTGTCTTCCGGAAGTCTCAAGTAGCCCAAATCCGCAGCGATGGACATGTTGCGAACCATGGAACGGCCCACGAACACCACCTTGCGACCGTACTTGTGGGCGGCGTCGACAACCTGCTGCACACGGTGCACATGGCTGGAGAAGCTGGCCACGATGATCTTGCGCGTGGCCTGGGCGAACGCCTGATCAAGAGCTGGGCCAATGGTGGTTTCCGGCTTGACGAAGCCTGGAACCTCAGCGTTGGTGGAATCCATCATCAGCAGATCCACGCCCTTTTCGCCGAGCTTGCCGAACTCCACCAAATCGGTGATGCGATGGTCGAGCGGCAGCTGGTCAAGCTTGATATCGCCGGTATCGATGAGGCTTCCGGCCGGAGTCTGCACGAACACAGCCAGAGCGTCCGGAATGGAATGCGTGACGTTCACGAACTCAAGATTGAACGGACCGACCTTCAGCTTGTCACGACCCTTGACCTCAACCAGTCGCGGATTGATGCGATGCTCCTTGCACTTGGCTTCAACGAAAGCCAACGTGAGCTTGGAACCAATCAGCGGAATGTCGGGGCGGAGCTTCAGCAGATACGGCACGCCGCCGATATGATCCTCGTGGCCGTGGGTAAGCACCAGAGCCTCGACCTTGTCGAGACGATCCTTGATGTAGTGGAAGTCAGGCAGAATCAGATCGACACCCGGCTGCTCCTCTTCGGGGAAAAGCACACCGCAGTCGATGAGCAGCAGGTGGCCGTTGTATTCGATCACGTTCATGTTACGGCCGATTTCGCCCAGGCCACCAAGCGGCACGATGCGCATGGAGCCCTTACGGTACTTCGGCGGAGCGATCAACACGTCATCCTGCTGGGGCGCGGTGGTCTGCGGAGCAAGACGGGAATTTCGACGGCTTCCAGCAGAAGAGCTTGCCGCGCTGGAGTTCTTCGTGTTCTTTGCGGCCTTCACGTTTTTCGTGCTCTTCGAGCCCTTGGAGGAGCCGCTGCCGTTGCCGCGAGAACCGCCACGAACGGAACCGGACGCATCGCCCGCACGATTGCCACGGCCACCGCCACGGCCAGAAGACTTCGCCTTCTTGGAAGTCGTTTCAGCCTTGCTGACCTTCTCAGAGCTCACAGACTTCACGGATTGCACATCCGCGGTCTGCGTGTTTTCAGTGCGCTTGGCAGCTTTGCTGCCGCGCTTGTGCGTAGTTACTGTTTTGGTTTCTTCTATAGCCATTTCCTAGTTGGATTTCTATTACTAATTGTCTCCGCCTGTGCGGAAACGAGGAATTCAGTTAGTTTGCCGTATTACGGCAAACCCAGCAAACTTGTGATCGCAACAATGCCCGGAATCAGCGCAATCGCCGACAATCAAGCGCTTCGCAATCACAAGTTTCGCAATCACAAGTTCTTCAATTACAGCAAGCCGGAAGCGCGCATGCCATCTTCCGCGCGCTTGATCTCAGCCTCGCCCGGACCGACGTTCGGCAGACGCATCGTCGTGGAGTCGAGAATGCCACGCACCTTCAGCGAAGCCTTGGCCATAACAGCCTGGAAACCGTTGCCGTTCATTGCTTCGACCAGTGGAGCAAGCTGCACGGCAATGCGCTGAGCCCCATGAATGTCACCGCGGTCGAATGCGGCAGCCAAATCGCGCATCGGACCGGAAGCAGCATGTGCGATCACGGAAATAATGCCGACTGCACCAACCGAAAGGAACGGCAGGAACAGACCGTCATCGCCCGAATACCAAGTCAAACCGGTCTCCATACGCTTACGCACGGCACCCGCGATATCTCCAGTGGCGTCCTTCACCGCCTTGACGTGACCAAGCTCAGCCAAACGACGGTAGGTTTCCAACTGAATGTGCAGACCGGTGCGGCCAGGCACATCGTAAACGATAATCGGCTTGTCCGCGGAATCATTGACCGCCTTGTAGTGACGGAACACGCCTTCCTGCGACGGGCGCGAATAGTACGGAGCGACCACGAGCACCGCATCGGCGCCCGCCTCCTGAGTCTGCTCCACCATGCGCACGGTGTGGGCGGTATCGTTGGAACCCGCACCGGAGATAACGGGCACGCTCACCACATCCTTGACGGCCTGAACCAGCTCGACCTTCTCCTCCATGTGGGTGGTGGGAGACTCGCCCGTAGTGCCATTGACCACAAGGCCATCGGCACCATCGGCGACAAGCTGCTTCGCAAGCTTCTGCGCGGCCTCGAAATCAACGGAACCATCGGCCTTCATGGGGGTGACCATGGCCGGAAGAATACGTCCGAAAGGAGCAGGATCAAGAAGATGCATAGTACCGTCAGTCATAGTGCCAACGGTACTTCCCGCCACGGACGCCGAAGCGCCCGAGTTCGCGACCATATCGCAATATGAACTGCCTTCCAGAGACCAAAATCCCCCACCCGCTGGAACAATCCTCCCGTCAACCAGCCTCCCAGAGACCCAAAACCTCCAGTTAATGGAACAATCCTCCCGCTGCCAAGCCTCCCACAGTCCAAAATCCCCCAGCAAGTGGAAGAATCGGTACGCTTAGCCGCATACTCAGGGGGATTCAAGCCAAATGACTTCACGATTTTGATCTGGTGACCGCACGATTTCGGAATATCGCACGATTTTGCTTTCCTGACCGCACAACACTCCAAAACAGTGCGATCACCAAGAGGGAAAAGTGCGCCCACCAAAACAAACTCAGGCAAGGTATTGGGTGGGGTTCTGCTCGAACTTGGCGGCGCAGCCCGGGTTGCAGAAGTAGTAGGTGGTGCCATTGTATTCTCGGGTGGCTGCAGCGGTGGCCGGATCCACGCTCATGCCGCAGACCGGATCTTTGGCGGGCGCGCTCTGATTGCCGTTGGCAGTGTGGCCGCCACAGCAGGAGTGCGCGCCGCCCATGCCTTCCATACCCTCGTGCATACCTTCCTTCTTGGCCTTGTGATCACTGAACAGTCCCATGATGAATCCTTTCTGACTATGGTTGTTGTGATTATTATCGTTCGGGTTCGGCTGGCGAACCTGATACGTCTTATTTGCGGCACGCACCGCCTTGTCTGGATCGAACAGGCGCAGTCGGCTCGCGTTCGTCACCACGCATAGCGACGAGAATGCCATGGCCGCGCCCGCGATCATCGGATTGAGCATCATGCCGGTGAACGGGTATAGTACGCCCGCCGCAATGGAAATGCCGACGCTGTTATAGCCGAGCGCAAATCCAAGATTCTGCGCGATATTGCGCATGGTGGCGCGGGTCAAGTCGAGCGCATGCACCAAACCCATCAGCGAGCCATTCATCAATGTCACGTCTGCGGATTGGATCGCCACATCCGTACCGGTACCGATGGCGAATCCCACATTCGCGCGGGCAAGCGCCGGAGCATCGTTGATACCATCGCCGACCATCGCCACCGTATAGCCTTGCGCCTGCAGTTTCGCGATTTCGTCCGCCTTGTTTTCCGGGCGCACTCCCGCGATCACATTGCCAACGCCAACTTGATTTGCCACGGCACGCGCCGTCGTTTCGTTGTCTCCAGTGAGCATCACCACGTTGACGCCACGCGATTTCAAAGCTGCGATGGCCTGCTGCGAATCGGCTTCCACCGTATCCGCAACGGCCACGATTCCCGCAAGCTCGCCGTCGATTGCTGCGAGCATCGGCGTTTTCCCTTCCGCCGATAGCCGTTCCATGGTTGCGATAATGTCGTCAAGATCCTCGTTGCCGACACTCGGCATGGCCACGTCAAGATCGTCGATCAGATCGGTATTGCCGACCGCAACGTTGTACATTGCGGTTTCGGGAGAAGATATGGATAATTCGAAGGTCACGGAAGATGCAGAGGATTCGTCGGCTGCAACAGTCGGATTATTTGCAGATATTAACGGCAACGCGACGTGCGCAGTGACGCCCCGACCGGAAATCGCACGGAATTGCGTGGTCTCGCCTAACGTAAGATGCCTCTCTTGCGCGCCCGCAACAATCGCGGCGGCAAGAGGATGTTCGGAATCCCGTTCGGCACTGGCGGTAATCGCCAGCAGATCATCCGGCATTTTGCGCCATTTTCCAAGCGGAAACACGTCGGTCAACGATGGCTTTCCAGCGGTGATCGTGCCTGTTTTGTCAAGCACGACGGCATTGATTTTGCCGCAGGTTTCCAATGCTTCGGCGGAACGGATCAGCACGCCCATCTGCGCGGCACGACCAGTCGAAACCGTTACGGAAAGCGGCGTGGCAAGACCCAACGCGCACGGGCATGCGATCAGCAGCACCGAAACCGCAGCCACCAACGCATGCACCACGCGTGGTTCCGGCCCAAACGCAAACCACAACGCGCACGACCACACGGCAATCAGCACCACAATCGGCACGAAAATGCCTGAAATCTTATCCGCCATGCGCTGCACCGGCGCTTTTGAACTTTGCGCGGATTGCACCAATCCGATAATCTGCGCGAGCACCGTGTCTTTGCCGACTTTCGTGGCACGATACCGCAGCGATCCAGTGCCATTGATGGTGGCGCCGGTCACGGAACTGCCGGCCTGCTTCACCACAGGCATGGATTCGCCGGTAATCATAGATTCGTCAACAGCCGACGAACCAGCAATAACCACACCGTCAACAGGAAGTTGTTCGCCGGGGCGAATCGCAATAATATCTCCGACCGCCACCTGCTCGACCGGAATTTCCTCTTCAATTTCACCTCGTACCACGCGAGCGTTTTTCGGCTGCAATCCCGCCAACGCGCGCATGGCCTCTCCAGTACCGACACGAGCGCGCGCTTCAAGCAATTGGCCGACCAGCATCAGCGTAATAACCACACCAACCGCTTCAAAATACGGTTCGCGAGCATTCTCAGGCAGAATCTGCGGAATAAACGTGACCACGCACGAGTAGGCAAACGCACATACGGTACCCAGACTGACCAGCGCATTCATTTCCGGCGAACGGTGAATAATCGCCGCGAAACCACTGCGGAAAATCGGTAATGCGGCATAGCACATCACCGGCAGCATCAGCACAAATTGCACCCAATTCGGCATCGGATACAGCATCAACATCGTCGAACCGAATACTGGAATCGTAACGATGGCTGACACAATAAGACGCGCAATCAGCGTTCGCATCTCACGAGATTCGGAAGAATCGTTTGACGAATCAGAAGAATCTGAAGAAATATTGGAAGATTCAGCGGATTCATACGATTTTTCATCAACAACAGTTTGTTGCGATTGCATATGAACGTGAGATTCAGCAGTATTCGTGCTCTCTTCCGATTCCGAATGTTCTTTCGGCATTGCGGCATGATGTTTTCCCGGCACCACCCGTAATGTGCCATGCAGCATGTTCATGCCACATGCGAAACCGTACTCCCCCGGTTCGTTAGGGTGAAGCGTCAATGTCGTTGTGCGGAAAGCGGGCAATGCCAGGTCGACACCGAAATCGGAGAACACCACGTGCGACGAGCATTCACCGTCTTCTTTGCGATCGAATATCAATCGCAATGGCAAACCGGCCTCAGCTTCGATGATTGCCGGACTATACCCACCTTTGACTTCGACAACCGCCTCTTGCACGCCGTTATCGACACGAGCGCGAAATGCTTTGCGCGGCGCGAAGAAGAACCATAACACGGCTGCCGCCACAATGAACGCGACAATGACGGCAATCAAAGCCTGCATATTCTCACCAACCTTATTCACGTTCACGTCTCAATGACTATCATCACAATATACCCCTATAGGGTATATTTGCAAGAGAAAAGCGGTATCTTCAGCGGTAAGATCAAGATTTCAGCGTTACGAGGAGCAGCATCATGAACGCAACCCATCACGGATACGCGGACGACCAGAAGAAAATCATCGCGCGCCTCAACCGCATTGAAGGGCAAGTGCGAGGCATACGCCAAATGACGGAAAACGGCGAATACTGCATCGACATCCTGACGCAGATATCAGCCGTGAACAGTGCGTTGAAATCGGTAGCGCTGCTGCTCGTCGACGATCATCTCAACCACTGTGTCAAAGAAGCCATCGAAGAGGGCGGGGAAGTTTCCGAAGCGAAAATCGCCGAGGCAAGCGCGGCCATAGCACGCCTCGTGAAATCGTAGACCGCAAAACATGTCAATCCCCGATCCAGCAAGCGAAAACTCACCATCGCCGCCAAATCGGGGATTGTATGATCAGACCAAGTTCCAGACCCCATAGATTTACGAGGTAGATTTACGAGGTAGATTTACAGGTCGAGGAAGTTGTCGAGGCCGACGGTCACGCCTGGGTATGCGCCGGTGGAAACCTTGCGCACGGCCAGCAGCACGCCCGGCATGAAGGAGATGCGGTCGAAGCTGTCGGCACGAATGGTCAGCTGCTCGCCGTCATTACCGAACAGGGCCTCCTCATGGGCGTTAAGACCGCGCAGACGTACGGCGTGCACGTGAATGCCGTCAACCACCTGGCCACGGGAGCCGCCATCGGTTTCGGTGGCATCCGGCACAGGGCCAAGACCTGCGGCCTTGCGGGATGCGGCGATGCCCTGCGCGGTGTGGAATGCGGTGCCGGACGGAGCATCCACCTTGTTCGGGTGATGCAGCTCGATCACTTCAGCGGATTCGAAGTACGGAGCCGCAACCTTGGCGAAATAGTCGGCGAGCACGGCGGAAATGGCGAAATTCGGCGCAATGAACACGCTCTGGCCCTCGCGAGGCGCGGCAGCGAGCGCGGCACGCACCTGATCGAGCTTCTCGTCGGTCCAGCCGGTGGTACCCACCACCACGTCGACACCTTGCGCCACGAGTGCGAGCACATTGTCAAGAGACACGCTCGGCACGGTGAACTCCACCACCACGTCAGTGTTGCCGGGGGTGATTTGGGTGAGGTCGTCGCCGGCGTCAAGCGCGAGCGCCAATTCGGTGTCGGCCGCGTTGTTCACGGCATCGACCACATGGGAACCCATACGTCCTTTGGCGCCAACTACAGAAACCTTGATCATTGCAGCTCCTTCAAGCATGTCGCACGTACGAGCGTACGAACAGCATTTTCAAATCAGTCTCACTCATTCTACTGAGGAATGTTCCATTTACGAATGTAAAGAGACGCTTCGACGCGTCACCGCCCAGCCGATCAAGGCGAACGGAATCGAAGCGAGCACGAAAATCCATGGCAGCATCAGGCTTATGTCGGGGCTGAAATGGTCGAGCATGATTCCCGTGGTCATCGAACCGAATGACGCGCCGATGGTTCCCGCGGTGCTCACCCACGCGAGGCCTTCGGTCAGCGATTCTTCCGGCACGGTCTCCTTCATAACGAGATTGCCCGAAGCGAACACCGACGAAACGGTAAGACCCGTAAGGATTTCAAACACTCCCATCATAATCAGATTGCCTTGGCACATGTGAATGATGAAGAAGCCTACCGTTATGATCGCGAGGAACGTGATCATATGGCGCCAGCGGGAGCCCCTCAGCTCGCGCGTGCCGAAAAACAGCGCGCCTATGCACGAGCCGACCGCCAACATCGCAAGCTGCACACCAAGCAGGGAATCAAGATGCAACGCTTTCATAACGGCCGTCATCGACGTATCGAATGCGGTGAAACTCATGTTGAACACGATGAATACCATCAAAAGCGGAATCACGCCCGCATAGGTGAGCACATTGCGTTTCTTGCGATTGTCATTCGACTTCAACTGCGCGACGGTCAGTTTGTCTTGTTGTTTGTCTTGTTGCACGGAATTTGCGCCGCCATTATTTCCAGTATTGCCGTCAACCGCCAATCGCACGTCCGCATCGTCGGAAGATGCCGAAACAACAGTGATTTCACGTACTACCGGCGGTTGCGTGTCACGCAATGCGAAGAACACCGTGCCGCCGATCGCGCACGCAATCGTCGGCACAAACAACTGCGAAACGGGATGCACGGAAGCCGCCAGGAACGCGGCCAGAATCGGTCCGAAAATGAATACGATCTCATCGATGGCGGATTCCAATGCATACGCAGTGTTCAGCAATGAGCCGTTGCCGGTACGGTCAAGCACATACGTCCAACGGGTACGCACAAGCGCGCCGAATGAGAATTGCGTGAGCCCCATCACCACAGCCAAGGCGAACAGCAGTGGAATCGGCACGCGCACCAATGCCGCGAACGCAAAGCCAAGCATGGCGATGATTTGCACGACAAGCACCACCGATCCGACCTTGCGCTGGCCGAATCGGTCGAACAGTCGTGCGTACAGTGGCGTGACCGCCGCCGTGGAAAGCACATATGCCGCGCTCATCACGCCTGCGATCGTCCAATTGTCATACAAATGGTTGAGTGCGAGGATAATGCCAAGGCTCATCATCGACATCGGCAGTCGCGCCAAGGCTCCGGAAGCACAGAACGCTTTGGTTCCCGGAATGGAGAACAGTACGGAATATGGCGACTTCGGGATTTCGGTTGCGCTGGTGGCAGCCATGATTATCGCTCCTTAACTTTCGTTGCGTCCGGCACGTGTGCCCGCCCACACATGCTGCACGAGGGTAGCGGCGCTCCTCCACAACGCTGCCCATAGTGCGTTACCCTACGGGCAGGCTGGAAAGCGCCGCACGTTCGGCGCACCAGCACTAGTCGTTGTCGGATTGTTCCGGAATTCCGTAGCTCAACTCGGCAAGGATCTCTTCTTCTGTTTTGTCGGCGGCATTGAGCTGTCGATCGCCCTCAATGGGTTCACTCAGATAGTAGAGGCAGGCGTCGATAGCGGTGAGCGGTACACCCTCCATTGCCGACAGCAAGATACGATACATATCCAACTGTGCTAATTTTTTCTGAATTTCCTCTTTTTTGCGAGGTTTTTTTCCAGTTTTCCAATCGACAATAGTATATTGTTTCGACCGATCCACCCCATCGAAACCCCCGAAGAACACCGCGTCGAGCTTGCCGTTGACGATGGTGCCCAATTGCGGCACGTTGACGACGATTTGCCGTTCCGCCCACGCGGGCTTGCGCCGTGCCCATGTCGACGTTGCGAGACGCTGTTGCCAATCGAATATCCCGTTATTGTCTGCCCCATTATCGTCTTGATTGTCTTGCGATTGCGCCGCATTGTTGCGTCGCAGCTCGGCAAGCATCGCCAATCGCGATTCAGCTACGCGAGTACCGCCATTGCCGCTCGCGCCAACGCCAATGCCGGCATCATTCGCATCGGCCATGATGAACCGTTCCGCCCAAGCATGGAACTGCGTGCCCAGTTGCGCGGCCGGAGACGCTACGTTCGGTATCGGACGCACCAGCCCACGCCAGTAAGTGCGGGCGCCACGCTCGTCCATCATGCCTGCGCGCGCCTGCAGCGAGGTGACGTTCTGACGACCTGACGCAAGAATCCTCTCGCCCTTCGCACGCACCGCGCTGTCGAACGCATCCTGCGACGCCTCTCCAAGCATGTCAGGCATGAGATTGCTGTCGGCCACCAGCAATTGCGCGCATCGCAGCAGCGAAGCACCCGTATTTTCGCAACGCCCAGCACCTTCGCCACCGACAGGCTCGCCAACTTGCCCGCTGGCCCGTTCGCCAGCCCGCCCATCAGTCTGCCCGCCAGCATTGTTCATCGCCGAATCCACCTGCAACGCAGACAAACGCAACGTCTGCAGGGTCTCATCGCTCAACTCGCACGGCCATGGCAGGAACTGGTTGCCTTCCGACGGCTCGAGCGGCGCATTCCAAGCGTCGCCGACCACCGCATCTTCAAAATCGCGGGCATGCTCGCCCACAAAAAATCCATCCGGCAACGGCGCATCGATCGAATGCAGACTGGTCATGCCGTTTTCGGAGGAATCGACATCCTCAACTTCCGCAATATCGGCCAGGTTGCTCGGCTCAGCCGCTCTGGAAACGATATTGAGCATGGAATCGCGCACTTCCACTAGGAAATTCGACGGTTTGGACACACGTTTGCGATCGCCCACGGCACGCGGATCACGGCTTTCCGCATTCGTTGCGCTGCAGGTGAGCAGCGCCTCATGACGGGCGCGAGTCAACGCCACATACGCGAGGCGACGCTCGTCGGCATGCAACCGACGGCCATACTCCTCGATTTGCGTCAAATACAGTCCGTCCGGATCAATACCTTCCATGTCATCGACGCTCATATTCCGCAAGGTGCCGAACACTTCGTCGTCAATGATTTCCGCATCCTCCAGCATTTCCAACGCTTCCAACGGATTTCCACCCACAAGCGCGTCATGGGGGAATCGCGGCAGAATATCGGCGTCCACACGCACCGGAACCGGCACCGCAGCAGGATCGGTCAGCCACGTTTTGGCGGTCTCATGATATTCGGGCGGCGTCCACACGCCATCCTGGAAACCGTTGAGATGCTCTTCATCAACGACCACACGCAGATCGCTGCCCTTGTTGGTGGGGAATCCGCCATCGGTCATGCCGACCACGGCCACGGCATCCCATTCAAGGCCCTTCGACTGGTGTACGGTCATCAGCACCACGTCGACAGGCACATCGGGAGCCACCGCGTTCTCCTCGCGTGCGTCGCGCAGCGAATCCGCCCATGAGATGAACGCGCGCAGGCTCGGCGTTCCCTGCGACGCGATCTCCTGCATATACGTGTCGACGAGCTTCAGCAACGCATCGATCGGCGATTTGGCGAGCGCCACCCGGGATGCGGCGAGCGTGGCATCGGCCTGACCGCCGCGCATATGCTCGGCCAGCTGCATGTCGATATCGAGATTCAATGCGACGATGGCCTCACGAACCACTTCCGGCAACGGGTGGCCAAGCATGCGCTGCACCTGACGGATCGCATCCGCGGCGCGAAGCACTTCCTTCGTCCCTTCACGACTCACCCTGCCGTCAATGAGTTCCGCGAGATCATCACGCAACATGAGGTCCACAAGGAAAACCGCATTCGGCACTTGATCTCGATATTCACGTACGATGGCACGGATTTCAGCATCGGAAGGACCCGACTTGGGAGTTACTCCATAAATTCCCAGATTTTCCGGTTTTTCTTCCTTGTTGGATTGCTCCTGCACGATTCCAGCTGAAACAAGCGCACGATACCGGCACATCGTGTTCACCTGTTCCGCGGTATCGGCGAGCGTCTGCAGATCGTTGGCGCTGATGGAGAATCGCGGCGTGGCCAGCAATCGCATAAGCGCCGCACTGTCGGTATGATCGCTGACGACGCGTAGCAAAGCGAACACGTCCTGCACCGCCGGGCGTTCCAGCAACGCCGACCGCCCCACTACCAGCGTGGTCAGGCCTGCGCGTTCGAGCGCTTCCGCGAATTGCGACATGACTCCTTTGGAACGGAACAGCACCGCCACGTGCGGACGATTGTCTTTCATGCCATTGTCGAGGTCGCGCGAGGAAGGCGTGTGCAGGGCGATCGCATGTTTGGCGAAGCGCACGACCGCGTCGACCTCCTGCCCGAACGTGTCGAACGCAAGCACGCCCACCGTTCCTTCGGGGGCTTCGTCGGTATTGACGAGCGCCGGAACGTCGACTTCGCGCATCAGCGAGCTGCTGAGGCGTCTGGCAGGCAAGCGGAGCGGTTTGGTGAGATTGTTCGCCGCTTCGAGCACCATGCGTGAGTTGCGCCGTGTCACGGTCAATGCGAATGGCCTGCTGGTGGCGTCCATGCCGAAATCGTGTTGCAGCATGCGGAATGCGCCAGGGCTCGCCCCTCGCCATGCGTAGATCGATTGGAAGGGGTCGCCGACCGCGTTGACCGCGCTGCGATGCGTGTCGTCCACGTGGAACAGCACGCTCAGCAGTGCCGCCTGCGTGGTGGACGTGTCTTGGTATTCGTCGAGGAGCACATGCGAATAGCGTTTGCGGTAGGCCGCTCCGATGGACGGGAATCGGGAGACAAGCTGGAATGCCGCGATGGTGAAATCGCTGAATTCCGCCATATTGCAGGCGCGTTTTTCGGCATGATAGTCAAGCACAAGATCGAGCAGCAGGTCGCGTTGCTTGGCGACGAATGCGAGTTGCGCGCTGTTGAACACGCACATATCGTGCCCGAGTTCGCGGTATTTCTCCAGTTTCTTTTCGTAGTCCGCGTCGGAATCCTTTTTCAGTCGTTTCGGCAGCTTTGGCGATTTCGGCTCTTCCGTTGGCACGGTTTCGCCGTCAAGCGCCTTGGCGATCTGTTCGACGAACGCCTCATCCCAGTCGCGCACGCGTTGCACGGCTTCGTCGAAGCTGGTGCAGTCGTCGCCGATCATGGCGCCGGAAATGGCGTTGGACAGGGCGAACACGTTGCCCGCTATGGTGTTGAACGATTTCAGATCGCCGTCGAACGCCATAAGATCATCCATATGCCTGTCAAGCACGGTGTGGATGAGCTGCATGGCACCTGCTTCGCTCAATGGCTGCGTGTTCTGGTCAAAGCCGACAAGCAGTCCATATTGGCGCACGATGGATTGGAAGAAAGCGTCGTACGTGGAGACTTCCGGTTTGAGGAACGTCATGTTCGCTGATTTCAGGCCGCGTTCGCGCTGGTCGCGAGTCACGGCCGCAGACACTCGAGACAATAGTTCCGAGGCCGCTTTGCGCGTGAAGGTCAGTCCGAGGATCTTTTCGGGGCTCACCCCCTGTTCGATCAGCGTGATGATGCGTCTGGTCATCGTGTAGGTTTTGCCGGATCCAGCGCCGGCCACCACCACCACATCCGCATACGAGGGCGCTTGGACGACGGCAGCCTGCTCAGGACTGTCGGTGAACTTCATGGTTCCGCTCATGCCGTTCTCCTTTCGAATACGGTGTTCTGTTCGCCCGCACAGGCCGGGCAGATCGTAGTGTTTCTGCAGTATTTCACATGTTCCGTCGTCGGTCTTGCGGTGATTTCGTTCGCCCTGCTGGCCGCGGCCGCATAGAAGACCCTCGCGATCATGGTGAGGGACCATACCGCCATCGTGCCGCGTAAGCCAAGGAACTCATTCCAATGCTCGTCGCTCACTTCCAACGGAGGAAGCATGTCATCGAGTCCGTCGTGGAAATCCTTGTCGAGTTTTTTGACGTAATAGCGCGGTATGAATTCGCCGGTATTGAGACTTCCATTGGCGAACAGCGCCTGCTGCATATGCGATTCGGCGGCGGTGTCGCCATACGGCGCAGGGTATGCGTGCTTGGCTACATGGAATAGCGCGCTTTGCGTGATGTTCGGCGCGTTCGCCACCGCCTGCGCCCCGCGCATGCCGCTTTCCTCGGGGAATACGAGTCCCAGCTGATAGCAGACGAGCTGCAGATCGTTGAACAGGCCTTCGCCGGTCGGACTGACACCGGTTTTGTAGTCGATCAGACGCACCTGCTGCGTGCCATCCGCCATTTCACGCCGTTCCAAACGGTCGATCCTGCCGGTCAAACGCACGGTGAGATACTCGCTCATGCCGGTTTCCGGCCATCCTCCGACCAACGCTCCCATAATGGCGATCAATTCGTTCCGTGAAATCGCGTGAACGCCGTCCATCGCATTGTAGGCGTCGAGAATATCGTCGAAATCGAATTTTGCGGTAAATTTCAGCTCAGGTTCGGCTTTCGTAAGTTTTCCAACGCTGAATGCATCATTATTTTTAATCGGATAATCACCATGATTCGATTGCACGAAATACGTGGCGATGTTACGCAACGCCTCCTGCGCCTGCTCATCTTTCTTCAACGCCTGATACCGTTGCGCGGGATCGGCAATGGCGTTGAAATCACCGCATAGACGCTTGTATTCGGCATACATCCATTCGGTGATCGCATTGATATTGTCCACGTCGCTGATGGCGGTATGGTGTTCCGGCATATCAAGTCCGGCTTCGGTGGCCTGTTGCGCCACCTTGTGGATCAGCGAGCCGAAACTCGTGGCGACGCTGCCCATGCGCGGGCCGGAGAAGCGGTTTTCCAACATCCAACACACCGGGCACGCCCACAGATTGTCTACCGCAGAAGGAGACAAAGTCACCACGTCGGATCGCCGCGATTTACCGTTTCGGCCCGACGTCGAGCTTTCCGACGTGTCGCTCATGCCCGTCCGCATGACGGCCGCGATCTTCCGCATGGTGGCCTCGACCGTCTCCCCCATAAACGGCCAACGGTCAGGGTCGGCCGCCGTAACACCATGCGAAGCCAGCAATGCCAACGCTTCCGCGGCATCACGCGCCTTCGGGCTGTCCTCAGGTTCCGACGCAAGCACGCTTCGGGCGGCCGCGACCAGACCACGGGGATCGGTTTCCAGCCCCGCGTAATCGCCTTGGCCGCCGACCGACGCATATTCTCGCCGTTCCATATCGGCGTCGCGATCGCGGTCGAAGCACTCCGGCATATATCCGTATAGAAAATCCGAAGGCACATTGTCGTCATTCAGCACGGCGCTCACCACCACACGCTCGCTGGCACGGGTCAACGCCACCAACAGGCTCTTCTGCTCGGAGGCGAGCACCGACGCCAGTTGCGCGTCCTGCCTGCCCGCCGGAGTGACGATCGTGTCGGACAATACGCCGTGCAGCATCACATCGGCCAGTTCCTCACCGCCGAACAACGTGTTGCGTGGTGTGAGATTCGGCCACTGCCCCTGCTGCAAAGCCGGCAGAAAAACCAGATTCCAGCGCTTTCCCGCCGCTCCTGCGGGAGTCGTCAGGGTCACCGCCTGATCAATGGGCGCGGTATGCGCCAGCGAATCCGCCTCAATGGTCAGCAAACGCACCTGTTCGATGAACGCCTCGATGGTGTGTACCGCGAATTCCCCGCTTGACTCGCCGCCTGAAGCATAGTTGAACAAACGCATCGCCGCGTCAAGCCGATCATTCGCGGCACGGCCGGCAGCCGAATGCTCCAGCGCCACACGCTGCCAGACTTCCGCCTTGCCGCAGGCCCTCCATGCGCAGTCCAACACATATTGCGGTTCACGCGAAACCAGTTTGGCTTCCGACTCGCATGTTTTGTCAAGAACCTTCCACAATGATGCGAACGCCTTGATCTGCGGATCCGCGCCCAGCACGGAGGCGATCGCATCGACCACGCGATCGGTATTGCCCTCCATAAGAAGCACGTACAGCGCTTCCATACTCAGCGCGAAATCGCCTTCATGCTCGTCTTCATGCTCACTATCATGCTCGCCATCGGCGCGAATCGCATGATAGTCCGTCATATAATCGCGCCAATCTTCCATCAAACGAGGGAGCAACGCCTGTTGTTCGACGGCAGCGTCCGCCGCATCCTCATAATCTTCGAAATCATCTTCGTCGTATTCTTCGGCAGCATCCTCATCATGGTTCGCAGCCTTGCTTTCCACAATCGAAGCGAGCGAAACCAACGCGTTCATCGCGGATTCGATGGATGCGAGACGGGCCGGACGCCCCTCATGCCGTTGATCACCACCGACCGTAATCAGCGGAGATCCCATAATCAGCGCCACGCGCGAACGAATATAGGATCCGGCGGTCTGCAGGTCCATGGTCGAAGCCGCGATCGTCTGGTTTTTCAATTCGGCCAACTCGATCAACGCGAACAGACCCTGCACGAACGGCTCATCCTTCAACGGCCGGGTCACGCTGGAATAGCGCACGGGAACGCCGTCAGCGCGCAACCGCTCGCCGAATGCGCGCACGGTGGCATTGTCGTGCGCGATCACGGCCATGTCGTTCCATACACGGGAACGTTGCAAATGCTCAGTTTTGATCTTCCACACCACGTCGTCGAGCTCTTCGGAAGAGGAACGGTACAAGGCCGTTTCCACACTGCCGTCGGCCGGCGTGACACGAGCGCCCGTATCGTCGGCCGGCAACGTTTCGATGGGCATCGCGCCTGGCATATCGCTCATTTTGCCGGGACGATCGGGCAGAGGCACGTCCGTCGACTCCGTGCTTGCGATCGACAGGCTCACTCGCGTCGCGACAAGCGTGCGATAGTCGCCATGCACGCCTTGCTGGTTCGACACGGTTTGCGCGGTATCGCCTTCGTGCGCCGTTTGCAGACCTTCGATGCGTTCAAGCCTCGCTCCCATGCGCGTCTGCGCCTGGTTGAACAGATATTCCGGATATGATCCTCGGAACGTCTGCACGGCTTCGTCGGGATTGCCAACCAACAGCAGGCGCACCCCGCGTTCATGCAGGGCTTCAAGCAGTGCGAAACCAGCCAACGTCGTATCTTGAAAATCGTCGACGATCAGCATGTTCGCAATATCGGCTTCCTGTATGCCAGACACGGCTTCGGTGGCGTCGATCATCAGCTGCGACGCGTCGAGACGATATTCGCCAGGATAAGACGAACGGATCGCCTCATTGTATTCCTCACGCAAGGCGAAGGCGAGACGCCATTGAGTGCGCAGGCGTTCGCGACGTTCGTCAAGCATGCCGTCCCTGCTGGCCGCACGGGCGATCAGCATGTCTTCGAACTGCGGTTTCGCGCCAATCTCGTTCATGCGTGCGAGCATGTCGCGCAATTGGTTGGCGAATGCGTCGGTGGAATCGTCGGCCACCAGTCCTGACCATTCGGAAACCGCGAAATAGGTGCGCAGCAGATCGCAGGTGGCGCAATCGTCGCCATGTTGCCTATGCTCCACATGCGAAGCCAGTACCTTGCGGATGATCACATCCTGTTCCGCACCGTTCAACAGTTTCGGCAACGGTTCGCCTTGACTTGATCTCACGGCCGTCAGCAGACGGAATGCGACGGCAGGCAACGTAGTGACCGGTCGCGCCTGCGACACGGCCGACAATTCGCGGATCGCCCGATCGCCCAACGCATCAGCGATCTGCCTGCCAGACACCGTCATCACGGCATTCCCGTCACCATACCGCCTCATTGCGGCAACCAGCATGCCCAGCGCAAACTCGGTTTTTCCACTGCTCGGCGCGCCCGCAACCAACGTGACGCGGTCAAGGTCTTCCAAATTCATCATGCCTCCCAACACTACTAGTCTCGCCCTCCTTTACCTGACAAATCCGGAACCTGCAAAGTTGTCTCGAAGCCAACCTTTATCCAACACGATCTGCGGTGCAACCACTCCTTCGTGGCATCTGCAGCAACGCCGGCAACACATCAATGGTCATTTCCATTTGAGCCAGATGTCCGTCATCCAGCAACTGAATGTATGTACCCTCATCGTCGCCACGAAGGCCGTCTCTTAAGGTTCGCACGTTCTTTCTATCACTACGACTTCTATTATTCAGCCACAACATGTCTCAGATGCCCGTCTTTGTATATGGACATTTTGACCCCTTGCTGATAGGTTTCTGGGTTGGTCTTCAGTTAGGATAGGATCCAGAGAGAGCGGCCGAAAAGCATACGCACCACGAGGAAAGAGAGCATATGGAAGCCATGAACGGCATTCCCCCTCAAATCCCTGGGTATACATTCGCCCAAAAGTTGGGTTCAGGTTCCGAAGCGAACGTGTATTTGTACCAGCAGCTTTCCCCCAGCCGACAAGTGGCCATCAAAGTCAGCAAGGGAACGCTCGATCCGCGCGCGGCGGCGCGGTTCCGTTCCGAAGCGAACTTCATGGGCAGGATCTCCTCGCATCCCTACATTCTTTCGGTGTACGAAAGCGGCGTCACCACCACGGGCAACGGCTACACCGTATTCGAATACGCTCCGGGAGGCAATTACAAGACCTTCCTGGAATCCAACAGGCTCAACGCAGACCAGATGCTCACCGTCGGCATCAATCTGGCGAGCGCCCTTTCCACGGCGCACCGCGAAGGCATCATCCACCGCGACATCAAGCCCAGCAATATTCTCATCAACACGCATGGCATGCCCATGCTTGCCGATTTCGGCATCGCGGGAACGATTTACGGGCGTCCCGGCATCGGCTACACCATCGCGTGGGCTCCGCCGGAAGTGCTTGCGAAGAACGGCGGAGGCAACGAATCCTCCGACATTTATTCGCTGGGAGCAACGCTGTTCGCCATGCTGACGGGCCAGTCGCCGTATGAATACGGCTATTCCGCGGCCCTCGGCTCGACCAGGGGCAAAGAACGCGGTGCTCTGCTGAGAAACATCATTCTCACCGATCCGCTCCCTAAGCTCAATAGGCCGGATATTCCCCCGCAAGTGGAGCGGATCTTGCGCAAGGCGTTGAATAAAGCGCCGGAGGACCGGTATTATTCCGCATACGATTTCGCGCGTGACATGCAGCGTGCGCAGCAGGAATTGTATGGCCATGCCACGCCGACCACGGTCGAAGGCGAACCGCCGTTCCCGCAAAATCTGTACGCACAGTCCCAGGCGAACAGCCAGGCAGCCGCGGTTGTTCCGAAACAGCGCAACACTTGGGCCAAGCCTCTTGCGATCGTCGTTTCGGCGGTTGCCGCGATCACGGCCGTCGCGTTGGTGTTCGCGTATGTGATCTTGCCGAATATGGATTCGGCTTCCGACAACAGCAGCGTGCAGATCAAGACTCCGGGAACGCACGATCAGGACAACGATTCGCCTGATTCGGCCATCACCACAAGTAGCGTGCCCAGTGTCGAGAATCTGGCCGGCTCATATTCCGCCGACGGCGGCAGCGTGCAGTTCACATGGGTGAACCCCGACCCTCAGGACGGCGATTCGTACGCATGGTCGCTGGTAGGCGATGCAGGAGTAGACCCGAACGCCCAAGGAACCACCACCACCGACACGCGCATCAGCATCAAACCCGCCGACGGCTCGCAGACCTGCATCCAGGTGAGCCTCATCCGAGCGGACCGGCAGATGTCGCAGAATCCTGCGATCGCGTGCGCGGCCAAACCATAAGCATCACCATACTTCGCAACCGGACCGTCCAACGGCATATTTTCAATCGCAAACGGCATATACGGACCGATCACAACGACAATCGGAACATTCAGGGAAGAGCCAGAAATGGGCAAACGCAAGAACGGTGCCAACCAATCGGCGCAATCATATGAACGTCAACTACGTTTCGGATCAATGGTACGCAAACTGCTGTTGCCGTCGGGAAGCAGACGGTGGATCACGCCGATCGTCATGCTGCTTCTGCTGCTGGGCATCATCGCGGGCGCGTTCATCGTCAGTTCGGTGACGCAACGGCATGTGCAGCTCGACGACGGCACCGTGTGGATCACCTCGTTGAAAGATCGCAAGGCCGCACGATTCAATGCGAAGAACAAGGATGTGGACGCCGGAGTCTCATCCGCAGCCTCCCGTTTCGACGTGGCACAGCATGATGGCGACACAGTGATCTCCGAAGGCACCAAAGCCAGCAATATCGCGGCTTCCACCATTAGCGAAACCGGCAACACCGCCATCAAAACGGATATCGAAACCATTGTCGGAGGCGATACCGCGGCTTTCATCAACACCAAAACCGGCAATGTGTGGGTGGGATCCGCTGCCGATGTGAAATCCGTCAACCCCACCACCGACAAGCCGAACATGAAACTGGGATCCGGCGGAAAGATCGCGGTGACGCATGACGGAACCGTATACGGATACCGAACTTCCGATGGCGCGGTGCTGAGCATCAAAGGGCCGCAGGGCACGCGTGAGCAAGTCGGCACGATCGAAGGCGCCCCGCACGCCGAATCGTTCACCATCATCGGCAAAACCCCGGTGGTGGCGGCGAAAAGCACCGTGTACTGGCCGCAGGGAAGCGCGACCATCAACCTGCAGGGCGATATGACGCTGCAGGCCCCCTCCACGGACGGCAAGCAAAACGGATGGGTGGCCGTGGCGACGCCGCGCGGACTCGCAACGGTGGATCTCAACACCAAAAAGACCGCGGAAACAACGAATTCCGGCAAGGGCGAGGCCGCCCAACCGGTGTCCACAGGCGGATGCGTGTTCGCCGCATGGGCGCAGAAAGCCAACAATTACGCCAAAGTGTGCTCCGTAGACGGTTCGGATACGGCATTCGACACCCTGACCAACATCAACGCCACTTCGGAACTGATATTCCGCACCAACCATCGCCTGGTCATACTCAACGACGTGGTCAACGGCAACGTTTGGAATCCACAGGAATCCACCAAGGTCATCAAAATCCAATGGAACAAGGTGGAAACCAAACAGTCGAAGCAACAGGAACAGAACAACGACAGCGCCAACAACCGGCATAATTTCAGCAAGACCTGCTCGTCGCAATCCGGCCAGATCAAAGCCGAAGATGATTCGTTCGGCGCGAGAACAGGATCGCAGCAGATCCTCGACGTGCTCCGCAACGACGAACAGACCGACTGCTCCGTACTGCGCATCACCTCGGTAAGCGCCCCCGACGGCGCCAACATCAGCGTTTCCCCCGTATACGACGGACGATATCTGCAGCTCGACGCTTCCGCGGCATCCGAAGGATCCGTATCGTTCAGCTATGAAATCTCCGACGGACGCGGGCAAACCTCCAACGCCAACGTAAGCCTCACACTGGTAGGCGGGGATGACAACGCGCCCCAGCAAACCGATACGCCACCGGAAATCGACGTGGAACAAGGAGCGACCTACACCACCAACGCGCTGGGCAGCTTCTCCGATCCCGACGGCGACCCGCTCACCCTCGTATCCGCAACCCCGCAAAACACCGACCAGGTGACCGTTTCCACACGCGCCGACGGGCAGCTCGTGTTCAACGCGGGATCCATGTCTTCCGGACGCGCCGGCATCGAAGTGACCGTTTCCGACGGCCAGCAGACCGGCACCGGCATGGTGTATTTCTCAGTGAAACCGGCCAACACGCTGGCCGCGGTGATCGATCCGGCCGTCAAGCAGACCACGCCAGACACCCGCACCACCATCGCGCTCAAACAATACGTGCATGGCACCTCGGCCGAACCCGCGCAGCTGACCGCCGTGGAAACCCCATCCGGCGCATCCACCACCATGAACGCCACCGATATGTCGTTCACCTTCAGCGCATCCAACCCCGGCACCTACTACGTGCCCTACACCATCACGCAAGGATCCATCCCCTCGACCGGCCTGGCCCGCATCGAAGTGCAGGCCGTGGCCGGAGACTCCGCCAAGCCCATCGCAGCCAACGACGTGGCACTGCTCGGCGCCGACAACACCGCAATCGTGGAACCACTGTCTAACGACGTCGACCCGATGGGTGGTGTGCTATCCGTGACCAGCGTGACCGCCGATGCGGCGAGCGGCATCAAAACCGGCGTCGTAAGCAACAAGCGCGTCTACATCACCGCACGGCAGGTACCGACCGAGCCCGTGCAGATCAAATACAGCGTCGCCAACGCGGCAGGCACGTCAACCGGCGTGATCGTACTGCAGCCACCGGCACTGACCACCTCCAACTCCGTGCCGAAAGCCGACAACATCACCACGCAGGTACGCACCGACGGCATCGTCTCCATCGACGTGCTCGACCACGTGACCTACTCCGACGGCACCACGGTAAGCCTGCAAAACGACCTGCAATACGACAAAAACACGTTCAAAGGACTCGTATTCGTATCAGGCAACACCGTACGATACCAAGCATCCGACCAAACCGGATCCTTCCCCGTAACGTACACCGTCAAAGACAATCTCGGCAACGCGGCATCCGCCACAATCACCATCAACGTGCATCAAAAAGACGCTTCCAACAAGGCTGCGCCAACACCATCCGACGTCGAGGCGCAAGTCGCGGCCAGCCAAAAAGTCCAGATCCCGATCACCTTGACCGGCATCGACGCCGACGGCGACGACGTGCAGCTGCTCGGTCTCGGCAACAAGGCGCCGACACTCGGACGCATCAGCGAAGTCGGCGCCACCTACCTGGTATACGAAGCCTATGCCGACTCCACAGGAACGGACACCTTCTCATACGCCGTCGAAGACTGGACCGGCCAACGATCCCAAGCGCAAATCCGCGTAGGCGTATTCACATCCGGCACCGACTCGGGCGTATACGCGCGCGACGACGAAATCACATTGCGCCCCAACACCGCAGCAACCGTGCCCGTGGCGCAAAACGACATCTCCGGAGACAACACCGACCTGGCCGTCAGCGAAAACGTCGAATCGCAAGACATCAGCAATGTGACCGTGGCGGACAATACGCTCGCCTTCACCACTCCTCAGCAGGCGGGCACCTATTACGTGGTGTATACGGTCAAAGACAAGGCAGGATTGTCCGACACCGCGACATTGACGGTGAACGTGGACGACAACGCCACCATCGAACCGCCGACAGCATACGACTACCGTGTGCCATCTTCCGCGACGATCGATAAGAAATCCATCGACGTGGACGTTTCGCAATGGATCGCGAATCCTTCCGGCAGCGCCGACGAACTGCACGTGGCCGTGGATGATTCCGCCACCGACCATGCGCATATCAAGGGCGGTGACAAGTCCACGACCATTAGCGTGGAATTGACGGATGAGGCGCGAGCCGTGCCGTACACCGTGACCAACACGACATACAACATCACGTCCACTGCGTTCATCCAAGTGCCCGCGTACGGCGTGTTCCCGCCGACCCTTCGACCGAAGGCGCCGGCATTGAAGGTGAACGCACGCGAGACGATCACCATCAATATCGCCGATTATGTGCGCGTGGGCGCAGGCAAGACCGCGTATGTGGACGGCGCCGATTCGGTGAGCGCCACGAAGGCCGCGGACGGCGACCTGTATGTGAACGACCAGACGTTGAAGTTCACCGCATCAAAGGATTACTCCGGTCCCGCGTCCATCACCTTCACCGCGGTGGATGGCAAACGCGACAAGAACGACAAGGTGAAAATCATCAATTCGGCGGTATTGACGTTGCCGATCACCGTGATCGGACGTGACATGCCCGCGCCGACGTTCTCCTCGTCCACCATTGACGTGGTCGCAGGAGAAAGCGCCACCACCATCGATCTGACCGCGTTGACCCATTCGGCGTCCGACCTGTATGACGATGAGAAGCAGTACACGTATTCGGGTGGCACCGATTCCGACCAAGTGAGCGCCAAAGTGAGTTCGAACGGCAAGCTGACCGTGTCCGCCGACAAGACCGCTTCGCCGGGAACAACGGTGAACGTGCCGATTTCGATTCAATATTCGAAGGGCACGGTGAGTGCGGGCGTCACGGTTCGTGTGACGGCCTCCAACAGGCCTTTGGCACGCATCAACGCGAAAACCGTGAAAGTCAAGGCAGGATCCAGTGAGGAAGTGAACCTGCTGTCCGATGCGTATAATCCGTTCCCCGATTCCGCATTGACCGTGACCGGATGCACGTCCGATGGCGCGTCGAAGCTGACCGTGGACTGCCCGTCCAACGGTGTGGTGTCGATCAGCGCCTCGTCCGATATCGGCGCGAGCACCAACAAGGTGATCGTCAACGTGCGCGATGCCACCAATACGAAGGAACGTGAGGTGACGGGCACCATCAACGTTTCGGTGATGGACAAGCCGGATGCGCCGCTGCTCTCCCCCATCGCCGGAGACCCGCAGGATGGCGCGGTGAATCTGAGTTGGACGGCCGGCTCTTCGAACGGCAGTCCGATCAGCGAATACAAGGTGTCGTGGGGCGGCGACGGTTCCGGCGAGAAATCGTGCGGATCCGTGACCTCCTGCCAAATCACCGGCTTGAAGAACGGCAAGACGTACTCGTTCAAGGTGCAGGCCAAGAATGAGGTCGGCTGGTCGAAGGAGTCGAATGGCGTGGAAGGCACGCCTGACAAGCTTCCGGACACGCCGACCGATGTGAAGGCCGAAGCTAGCAAGAACACCATCACTGTCACATGGAAGGCTTTGGAGGGTAATTTCTCCGCCGTCGACAAGTATCAGGCGACGTTGAGCGGTCCTAATGTGGCGAATCCGGTCCAGGAAGTCACTGGCACCAGCATCACGTTCAAATTCGACGACAATGCGATCACCGACGGTGCATCCTATACCGCCACGGTCAAGGCGCATAACAAAGTGAACTGGAGCCAGCCCTCCACGGCATCCAATGCCGTTTCGCCTTGGGGTACGCCTGACAATCCGACTATTTCCGCCGATCAATCAGGCGACAAGATCGTGGTGAGAGGGCGGATCAATGACGCACGTAACTCGAAATACCAGTCGATTACGGTAAGCATCGAGGGCGAAGACAAATCCGTGGAGACAAGCGCCAAGGATTATTCCGTCGAATTCGACATTAAGAACGAGTGGTACTACAGAAAACTTAAGCCGACGATTACCGTGGTTACGGAACGCAGTGGCTCATTGCGCAACGAAGCGTCCGTTTCGACTTTCACAGCAGTCGATCCTCCAACCAATGTGAAGCTGGAACTCAACAACAACACATGTGTGGCGACCTGGTCCAGAAAAGGTGGACGCGTCACAGGTTTCGTTGTAAAGGCCAAGGGTTATTACGATGATGATGTTCATGAGAGCAGAGCCGAATGGCCGCTTTCCGGTGATTGGAGCACCTGCGATACGGTAAGCGTGCAACAGTACTTCATCGACACCTCACATCTCAGCGACCCAGCAATCGCTACCGATAATACCGTCGGTAACAAAAAGCCAGCGGAAATCACACTGCCATCCTCATTGACGTGGGATACACAGAACGCCAACATCATTCATGTCAATGGCGGTAGTTGGGAGGCCCACGGGCGAAGTGTCAAAGGCCAGATCGTTATCACTCCGGCAGGGGAAAGCTCGCATACCTACGATTGGCCAGCTAACGGCACACTGGATGTTTCCGACATCACCAGTCCTTCCGGTACCAGATGCGATTGGGAGGTTCGCGTGATCACCACTGCCGGGGAACCAGAAATCAATGCGACCAAGAAAAGCTCTGATCCCGTGACCGGAGTCCGATACGAGGAGAAAACCGATCCGGAACCGGGACCAACCCCTGATAATGGAGAGACGCAATCCTCGATAGACACCAATGCTTCAGCCATCTCATTACGAACAGGGTTGGCAGGAAAACAGGCGCGAGGCATCTCATTCACCGTCAAATAAGCAAATTCAACATCACAACCAATCATCAATACGATCAATAGAAGCAACCAAGGAGTACCTATGAGCAACGAAAACGACGACGCCACCCAGCTGGGTTCCATTGGGCGCCATATGAGCAAGCCGCAACAGCCCGGCAATCCGCAGGCACGCCCCGCATTCCAAGCTCCAAGCCTGCCGACGCATCCGCAGGAACAGGACGGAGACGAAGAGGGCACGGTACTCAGCACGCATAACGCAACCCACTACGCCGCCAACACGTTCGACGCCGACGAGGAGGGCACGGTACTCAGCACGCATAACGCAACTCCTTCCAGGCCGACGAGGCCTACGGTTCCAATGGCGCAGCCCATGCAGGCGCAACCGACGCAATCCGCTCCAACACAACAGCCGCTACCACAATCGCAATCGGCTCCCGTAATGGCAACGCGCCAATTCCCGCAGACTACGGCACCAAGCGTCAAGCCTGCGCAGCCGGCCATGGCTTCTTCCATGATGTCCGCGCCGCAGGCCGACATCACCGAATTCCATGAACTGTTCGCCCAACTGGTCGGCAACGTCTCCCAAGTCGTGGTCGGCAAGGAACAGCCGATCCGCCAATGCGCCACCGCCATGATCGTCGGTGGCCACATTCTGCTCGAAGACAATCCGGGGACCGGCAAAACGCAGCTGGCCCGCGGCCTCGCCAACTCCATCGACATGTCGTTCAAACGTATCCAGTTCACTCCGGATCTGCTGCCGTCCGACGTGGTCGGCGTAACCTACTACGACCAGAAGAACGGCGAATTCGAATACCGCGAAGGTCCGATTTTCGCATCCATCGTGCTCGCCGACGAAATCAACCGAGCCTCGCCAAAAACGCAGTCCGCACTGCTCGAGGTCATGGAAGAGCAGAAAGTCACCGTCGACGGCGAAACCCATGCGGTACCGCAGCCGTTCATGGTCATCGCCACTCAGAACCCCATCGAGCAACTCGGCACCTACAAACTGCCTGAGGCGCAGATGGACCGTTTCCTCATCAAAACAACCATCGGCTATCCGAGCCATGACGTAAGCGTGAACATCCTCAAGCAGGTCAACGTCACCGACCGTGCCTCCACCGTACATGCGGTGCTCACCGGCAACGACGTGCTGCGCATGCGCGCCATCAGCGAAACCGTGCGTCTCGACGACGCGATCATCGAATACATCGTGCGCTTGGTGGAAGCGACCCGTCACAACGAACGCATCCAAGTCGGATCGTCCATGCGAGGCGCGCTCGCACTGACCCGATGCGCCCGCGTGTGGGCCGCGTCCAGCAATCGCGGATACGTGGTGCCCGACGATGTGAAGCAACTGGCCGTCGCCGTGCTCGCACACCGCATCACGCTCACCGCGGAGGCCACATTCGCGGGATCCACCCCCGAACAGATGATCGAACAGATCCTCAATGAAGTGCCTTCACCGACCGTGGGCGCCACCGCCTGAAACACACGGCGCAGCCAGCCGCGTACGGCACGGCACACGCAAAGCGCACACCCCACACGAAACGTTCGTAAACCCCCGAAAGGTCAAGCATGCGACAATCCAAAACCATGCAGCGCAGGAGAACCATGCAACGATCCCTGCGACGCATCAAGCATCGCATCAAACGACTGGTCACCTCATACGTGTCGCCGCTCGGATGGGCCGTGACCGGACTCGCCATCGCCTCACTCATAGCGTTCACAATCCTCAGCTGGCATGAACTGCTGACCATGGCGATCGTGTTCGCATGCATGATGGTCGCCGCCATCATGCTGTCGCTCGGCAACACGTCGTTCACCGCCACCATAGACGTGTCCAGCAGGCGCGTCACCGTGTCAGACACGGTGAAAGTCGATGTGTGCGTCGACAATCCAGGGCGCACGCCAACCACATCAGCACGCGGCGACCTGCCCATCGGAGACAGCCACGAACGATTCTCCATCCCCATGCTCGCCGCCGGCCAATCACGCCAAACCACCGTGGAATTCACCGCCGTCTCCCGCGCGGTACTGCCGGTCGGCCCCCTGTCCATACGCAAAGGCGACCCATTCGGACTCGTACGACACGAAAAGAAACTTGTCGACCAAATCAACGTGTTCATCCACCCGAAAACCGTTATGCTGAACACACTCAACGCCGGAATTCCGCGAGATCTCGAAGGCCAGCCAAGCGGCGAAATCGTCGACGACGACCTCGATTTCTACGGACTGCGTGAATACGAGCCAGGCGACGACGTACGCAACGTGCACTGGCTCAGCTCCGCAAAAACAGGCGCACTGATGATCCGTCAATACGAGGCGACCCGACGCACCGACACCGCATTGACCATCAGCGTGAACCCCGACGACTATGTGAGCTCCGACGAATTCGAACTGGCGGTATCCGTCCATGCCTCCATCGGCGTGCAATGCCTGCTCCAAAACCGACCGGTGACCTCACACGCGGGAACCGAACACATCATGCCACGCAACTCCACGGAATTCCTTGACGGCTGCAGCGCCATCTCCCCCGATATCAGCGACAATCCGAATCTGGCGCAAACCACCCTCGCCCATGCCCCCGACTCATCGTTCTACTACATCACCGTCGGCAGGCTCAAAAACATCGACGAAATCAAACACATGGCGCTCACACTCCCCCGATCCGCAACCTGCGTGGTACTGCAAACCGCCATCGGACAGCCACGCGCCATCAAACGATACGCCGATTTCACCCTGGCGACCGTAGGAAACCTAGACGATCTCCCAATGATCATGGGGGTACTGGAATGAGCACCACAGGACTTTCCACCCGCAACACCAACACCGGCGACACCGGCCGCACCACCGGATTCGGCAACACCTTCACCGGAACCGGCACCGGCTCATGGGCCGACTCCACACACTCCGTCATCTGGATGTCACGAGACGGCAAATCACAGGCACTCCCCTACCTACGCCGGACACGCGCCTCGCAATACGCAAGCCTGCTCGTCGCAGCCCTACTCACCCTCGCCGCCGCCAGCAACCTCATCGACGTCTACGGATCGGCCACATCCTGGGCGCTCGCCGCCATTCCGGCCACCATCATCGGATCTCTCGTGGCGCTCGCAGGCACGGTTCCGGCACTTCGTCTCTGGTGGCAGATGCTGTTCATGGCCGTCGCCCAGCTGGTTGTCGGCCCTGTACTGTTCCTCAACGACACCACCATCGCCCATATTGTTCCGACCTTGCGCACGCTTACACAAGGCTGGATGAACATGCTCGGATCGTTCAAATTCATTCTGTCGGTCGAACCTCCTACCGGTACCGCCGATGGCTGTTTGCTGGCCGTATGGACCATCTGCCTGTGGTTCGCGCTACTGACCGGCATTTTCGCAGTGACTGAAGATGGCCGATTCACCATGATCGCCATTATTCCCGTTACCGCCAATCTTGCGATTTGCGCGCTGCTCGGCTCATCTTCCGGCTATTACCGCATGTTCGTAGGCACCATAATGGCGCTCATATTGGTGATTTGGATCAGCGCACGTTGGAAATTACTGGAATTGGGACGTTGGCTCAGTTCCGTCGTGATCGTGGTGCTTTCCGTCGCATTGGCGATTGGAGGATGCCTCGTCGTCGATCAGGACCGCACCATTCTGCGCGACCATTATGATCCGCCGCTTAGCCCGTACAATTACACCAGTCCGTTAAGCGGCATGCGCTCGTACATTACAAACAGTAAGGACGATGTGCTCCTCACCGTCGAAAACCTGCCCGCTGGATCAAGCGTGCGACTAGCGGTCATGGACCGTTTCGACGGCAACGTATGGAATCTGTCCGACTCCACCATGTCGTCGGACTCCTCCAATTACCGACGTGTCGGCACCTCCATCACCAACAATGCCGAAGGCAAGAAATTCACCGCCACATTCACCGTGGACAAAGGACTCAGCGACTACTGGCTGCCCATGGCCGGAGCCGCATCCAGCGTGACATTCGACAACAGCGAAAACTCCGACTTGTTCTACTACAACAGCGACACCATGTCGGCCATCTACCCCTCACGCACCTCCGAGGGTCTCACCTACACGGAAACCGGCATCATGCCAACGGTTCCCACCGACAAACAGATCGCCAAAACAGACGCGGCCGCCATCAGCCAGCCAAAAGCCGAAGATGTGCCCGACTGCGTAGACAAACTCGCCACAGCCATCGCCGGAGGCCAATCCAAAGGCGGCGAAGCGGCCCAGGCCTTAGCCGAAAAGCTCAAAGAATCCGGTTGGTTCTCACACGGATTAAGCGGCGACTACCCGTCAACCGCAGGCCACGGCAACTACCGCATCGACCAACTGCTCGCCGGAACGGCCATGGTCGGAGACAGTGAACAATACGCCTCCGCCATGGCATTGATGGCACGCAGCCTAGGTCTTCCCAGCCGTGTGGTACTCGGATTCCTGCCAAAAGACGACGAAGGTGAAATCAGCGAAAGCCGCACCGAAGAACAAGGAACAACCACCATCACGAAATTCACCGGCAACGACGTGACCGCATGGGTGGAAATCAAACTGGACTGCTACGGTTGGGTGGCGTTCTATCCAACGCCAAAGGAAACCAAAGTCCCCGACGAAAACCAGAACCTCACCCCACCGAATCCGCAAACCCTGGTACGCCAGCCCCCGGTACCACTCACCGACCCGCTACGCGACGACACCCAGGCCAAAGGCAAGTCCTCAATCGGCGGAAGCATGGCCGACGAAACCTCAGCCAACCTGTTCTGGCAGCATTTCGGCAGAATCGCAAGAAAAGTAGCCATCTACGGAAGCCCTCTATGGACGCTGCTCATCATATGCGGTCTCCTGCTCGCCATCAAAGCGATCGCACTGGCACGATCAAGAAAACACGGCAGCACGCAGCAGCGTGTGGCAGCCGGCTGGCAATCGGTCGCCGCGCTCGCACGGCAAAGCGGACTCGACATTCGAGGCACACGCAGCGAACAGGCGGTTTCGATCGCGAATCAGATGGATATTTCCCGCGAGACCTTGCTCGCTTTGGGCGCGCAAGCCGATTACGCGGCCTTCTCCGGTAATTTCGTCAACGAAGAGCATGTGCAGCAGTATTGGCGCGATATTGTACAGGAACGCAAGTACATGCTCAAGTCATTGCCGACGTTACGCCGATGGCGTGCCAAACTTTCGCTTGCCGGCGTTTTCCACTTCCGCAGCAACCGTAGCGGGCGGAACAACGGCAGCGATCGGAAGCACAATCGTAAGAAAGGACGGGACTCATGATCTTCCGTAGCATCGAGGCCGGCCTGAATAGCAATGTCGGGTGCAAAAGAAAAAACAACCAAGACAACGCTCTCGCCAGCCGTGGCGTATATGTCGTATGCGATGGCATGGGCGGCGGCAAAGGCGGCGAGCGGGCCAGCGCACAGGTGGCGGCATGTTTCTCGCAGCTTGCCGAACAGCCGTCGCGCAACCGTACGTCCATCGAACATGCGTTGAGCCAATCGCAGCAACAGGTGCTCGAACTTGGCCAGGAGCTTGGCGGCATCGCCGGAACCACCATCACCGGCGTGGTGCTGCCGACTCGCGTTGAAGATAGCGTGCATGAACAAGCCATCGATGAGTACTGCTACATCATCAATGTCGGAGATTCACGCACCTACCATATGCGCGCCGATGCGGAAGGCCATTGGATGGCGGAGTCGCTGACCCGGATCACACGTGACCATTCCGAACGGCAGAACGCCATCGACACCGGCGAAATGCTACCGGACGAGGCGAACCGATGCATACCGCGCAATATCATCACCCAATGCGTCGGCGCTCCTGACGGCATTCAGCCGGACTGGTATGCGGCGCGCTCCACGGGACGTTTCATCATCTGCTCGGATGGCCTGCACGCGCAGATCGATCGGGAACTGCTCGCCGATGTGGCGGCCGCATATGGCGATCCGCAAGTCGCCGCGGATATGCTGGTGCAGTCCGCGCTCGACGCGGGCGGCAACGACAACGTCACCGTGATTGTGCTTGATATATGCGGCAAATCATCGGATTATTCGGCAAATGACGATTGGAACGTCAGCAAAATCGACGATCACGAGGATATCGGCGATTTACAGGAAAGCACATTGCAAACGTTACGTGCCGTCCAATAATGCGCATGTTCCCGCAATGACAATCGTCAATAATCGGATTTGTCACGTTATATCAGCGTATTCAATACAATATTTACAGAACACGAGATAAGGAGATCATGATGGTCGATTTCGATGCCGCGGTGGCGGCCGTGCAGGATCCGAACGCAGATCCCGTGTTTCTGGCGAAAATCGCTTACGAAAATCCGGAATTCGGCGCGAATGTGGTTGCCAATCCGCGTGCGTACCCAGGCCTGAAGCGTTGGGTCGCCCAGTTCGGCGACGAACGCGCACGACAGCAGCTGGTCGCGATGGGGTGGCCGGTTCCACAGGACGGAATCATGCAGCAGGAGGCCGAGACAGCTTCTGAACAGACGCAATACCAGATGCCAAGCGAACGGGCGCAATACCAGCAGCCGCAGCAATCATCGGAAGTGCAATATCAGGCGCAGTACCAGCCGCCGGCAACCCAGCAATGCCAGCCTGAGCCGTTTGCGGCAACACCTGCATCGAATATGGCGAACGATGCTTCGACGGAATACGTCGACCCATATACCAACCCCGCAGACCTGTCTGAAGTGGCTGATTTTTCGCCGATTCAGCCGCAAGAGCCAGTCGCGTCGAATGCTGGTTTCACCGCAGAATTGGCCATGACCACGGAAGATCAGATGCTGATGGCTGAAATCGCAAGCAAAGCTCCGGAGCTGCACCCCTTCCTTGCGCGCAATCCGCATATCTACCCGGATCTGCTCAACTGGCTTGCCAGTCTCAATGATTCCGCCATCAACGCAGCCATCCGTCTGCGACGGTAACCCTTGGTAGAACTTGGCAAAAGCCCGACGAAAGCCGCCAAACAAGGCCTAATAAGGCCTAATAAAAGCCGCTTGCATTGGTAAGCTTTCGTACCATAATATGTTCGTTGCGCCGTCATCCTCATTTATGGATTGACGACGCAACATGTATCGCGGCGCGAAGGAAATCAGCGCTGTTCGAAAGTGAAGAACTGGTCTCCGATACGCACCGTGCAAGGCGCGTCAAGCTTCATCGGCTTGCGTTCGACCTTGATCTCCTCATTGCCTTGAATGATGTACGTGCCGTTGAGCGAACCGTAATCCTCGATCCACAATACGCCATCCTGATCGAAGCTGATCGCCGCATGATTGCGTGAGATGGTGCGCGTCGGATCCTCCAACTTCACGAATTTCGCACCTTCCGGCACTTCAGCGGAAGGCTTGCGTCCCAGCAGCACACCCATATCGACGATCACTTCCTGGCCGGTCTGCTCGTTGTAAAGCACATACTCCAGCCTCGGCTGCTTCATGGTGAATGCCGAAGAGAGCACCGTGCCATCCCAGTCGATGTCATCATCGTCATTGACCGGTTCGACGTCGGACGGTTCCAGCGCTGCGGCAGCCTGTTCCACCGGCTGTATGTTCGCCGCATACGATTCCGCGGATTCCTGCACATTTTCCAATGCTTGGAATGCTTGGGATTCCGGTGATTCGTATGTTGGCTGCGACTGCGCAGCCTCCGCCATGGCGGGCTCAACGAGAGAAGACATTACTGTGGCATCATCGTCATACCAACCTGGTTCAGGTGGAGGCGGATATGGAAGAAAGCTCATACCTTCATTGTAATTTGCCATGCGATTTTGCGATGAAGATATCCGCTCTGCAATACGTACGGTTCCGCAATAGGCTGACTGTTGTCGTAGGGATCGCAGCAACTGCAGTTCCGCATTAAAAATAGTTCCGCATTAAAAAAAATGGGGATCAGCTGTTTCCAGCCAATCCCCATTCATGTATTGAGATGATTTCAGACGTTATGCCATTCCATCATCGCTTTTCGGATCACAGGGTGTCGCCCAAATCCATCTGACCGCCATTGTCGTCCAGGAAGTCATCCGGATTGAAGTCGTCGCCGAGCTTCAGATCTCCGAAGTCGATGTTCGAGAAGTCGACTTCGGACAGATCGGCGTCGCCGAAGGCGGCATCGGACTCGTCGCCACCCAAACCGAAGTTCGGGTAGATGGTGTCGCGAATGGCCTTGTCAGGCTCGACCACGGCGTTACGGTAACGGGCAAGGCCGGTACCTGCCGGGATGAGCTTACCGATGATGACGTTCTCCTTGAGGCCCTTGAGGTCATCGACCTTCTGGCTCAGAGCGGCTTCGGTAAGCACGCGGGTGGTCTCCTGGAAGGAAGCCGCGGACAGCCAGGAATCGGTTGCCAGCGAGGCCTTGGTGATGCCCATCAGCTCCGGACGACCGGCAGCAGGCTTGCCACCTTCCTTCACGGCCTTCATATTGGCGGCCTTGAAGCGGGCCTGATCCACCAGTTCACCCGGAAGAAGGTCGGTATCGCCGGAATCGATCACCGTGATACGACGCAGCATCTGGTGCACGATGACCTCGATGTGCTTATCGTGGATATCCACGCCCTGGGAGCGGTACACGGTGTGCACTTCCTCCACAATGTTCACCTGGGCAGCACGCGGGCCGAGGATGCGCAGGATCTTCTTAGGATCGACGGAGCCTTCGATCAGCTGGGTGCCGGCTTCGACATGATCGCCGTCCTTGACCATCATCGGGGCGCGACGGGTCACCGGGTAGGCGATCGGCTCGACGGAATCGTCGTCCGGCTTCAGGATGACCTGACGGCCGCGCTCGGTGTCTTCCACCTTGACCACGCCAGCGAACTCTGCGATCGGGGCCTCACCCTTCGGAGTACGGGCTTCGAAAAGCTCGGTAACACGAGGGAGACCCTGGGTGATATCGGATGCGGAAGCAACGCCACCGGAGTGGAAGGAACGCAACGTCAGCTGGGTACCAGGCTCGCCGATGGACTGTGCGGCCACGATGCCAACGGCCTCGCCGACATCCACCAGCTTGTTGGTGGCCAGCGACCAGCCATAGCACTTGGCGCACACGCCGCGCTTGGATTCGCAGGTAAGCACGGAACGGGCCTTGACCTCTTCCACGTCGTGGGCAACAAGATCGTTGAGCACGTCCATGGACAGCGCGTCACCGGCCTTGTACAGCACGGTCTCGCCGTCGGCGGGATCGATCACGTCGGTTGCGAGCAGACGGGAGTACGGACCGCCATCGGCGGCCTTGACCAGATGCAGGTTGCCTTCAGCATCACGCTCGCCGACCTTCATCGTCAGGCCACGCTTGGTGCCGCAATCCTCTTCGCGCACGATTACGTCCTGGGAAACGTCCACCAGACGACGGGTCAGGTAGCCAGACTCTGCGGTACGCAGTGCGGTATCGGCCAGACCCTTACGTGCACCGTGCTGGGAGATGAAGTATTCCAGCACGGACAGGCCGTCACGGTAGTTGGACTTCACCGGTCGAGGAATGATCTCGCCCTTCGGGTTAGCCACGAGGCCTCGCATGCCTGCGATCTGGTTGATCTGCATCATGTTTCCTCGTGCACCGGACTGCACGATGATAGCCAGGTTGTTCTTGGAGTCGAAGTGTTCCTCGACCGCCTCAGAAACCTCGCTGGTGCACTTGGTCCACAGGTCGATGAGTTCCTGACGGCGCTCCTCTTCGGTGAGCATACCGATTTCGTAGTTCTCGTTGACCTTGTCGGCTTCGGCTTCGTACTTCTCGATGTACTCGTCGCGCTCGGACGGCTGGATAACGTCGGAGAACGCGAAGGACACACCGGACCACGGTGCGCGGGTGAAGCCCATATCCTTCAGCGCGTCCAGCGTTGCCGCCACCTGTGCGGTGGAGTAACGGGTTGCGATGTCGTCGACGATCTTGCTCAGACGCTTCTTCGGAGCCTGATCGTTCACGAACGGGTAATCCACCGGCAGCGTGCTGTTGAACAGAATACGGCCATAGGAGGTTGCGAAAAGCACGGAACCATCATGGAAGCGCTCTTCCTTCACCACGGCCGGGCTGCCCGGTTCCGGATCGACGACTTCGATTTCGCTCGGCTCCCAGCCCTTCGGCAGCACAAAGTCTTCCGGAAGGCGGATAAGCACCTTGGCCTGCATGTCGATCTCATGCTTGTCGAGGGCCATTTCGGCCTCTTCCAGCGAGGAGAACACGCGGCCCTGGCCCTTGGCACCGTCGATGACGGTGGTCAGGTAGTACAGACCGAGGATCATATCTTGGCTCGGCATGGTCACGGTGTGGCCGTCAGCCGGCTTCAGAATATTGTCGGAAGCCATCATCAGGGAGCGTGCTTCAGCCTGGGCTTCAGCGGACAGCGGCAGGTGGACTGCCATCTGATCGCCATCGAAGTCGGCGTTGAATGCGGCGCAGGCAAGCGGCGGCAGGTGGATGGCCTTGCCTTCCACCAGAATCGGCTCGAATGCCTGAATACCCAGACGGTGCAACGTAGGTGCACGGTTCAGGAGCACCGGATGCTCGGCGATGACCTCTTCGAGCACGCCCCACACTTCGGAGTCGCCGCGGTCCACGAGACGCTTGGCGCTCTTCATGTTCTGGGCATAGTTGAGATCGACAAGGCGCTTGATGACGAACGGCTTGAACAGCTCGAGGGCCATCGGCTTCGGCAGACCGCACTGGTGCATGCGCAGGGACGGACCGACCACGATCACGGAACGGCCGGAATAATCCACACGCTTACCGAGCAGGTTCTGACGGAAACGACCCTGCTTACCCTTGAGCATGTCGCTCAGGGACTTCAGCGGACGGTTGGAGGCGCCGGTGACCGGGCGGCCACGACGACCGTTGTCGAACAGGGAATCGACGGCTTCCTGCAGCATGCGCTTTTCGTTGTTGAGCATGATTTCAGGAGCGCCGAGCTCGATCAGTCGCTTCAGACGGTTGTTACGGTTGATCACACGACGGTAGAGGTCGTTGAGATCGGAAGTGGCGAAACGGCCACCGTCGAGCTGCACCATCGGGCGCAGATCCGGCGGAATGACCGGAATCACGTCGAGCACCATGGCCTCCGGCTTGTTGCCGGTGGTCAGGAAGGCGTTGACGACCTTCAGTCGCTTCAGGGCGCGGGCCTTGCGTTGGCCGGTACCGGTGTCGATTTCCTCGCGCAGCTGCTTGGAAGCGGCTTCAAGATCGAAGTCCTGCAGGCGCTTCTTAATGGCTTCGGCGCCCATGCAGCCTTCGAAGTAATCGCCGTAGCGGTCTTCCATCTCACGCCACAGGTCGACGTCGCCTTCCATGTCGCCCGGCTTCAGGTTCTTGAAGCGGTCGAACACGGCGCTCAGACGCTGGATCTGCTCGTCGAAACGAACGCGGATGGCGGCCATTTCACGCTCGGCGCTGTTGCGCAGCTTGGCGCGTGCGGAGCCCTTGGCTTCGCCTTCGGCCTCAAGTTCAGCCAGATCGGCTTCGACCTTCTTGGCACGCTCTTCGATTTCCGCGTTGCGGCGCTTCTCCAAGTTGGCGATATCGTTGTCGAACTCGTCCTGCAGACCCGGAAGATCCTCATGACGCTGTTCCTCATCGACGCTGGTGACCATGTAGGCGGCGAAGTAGATGACCTTTTCCAGATCCTTCGGAGCGATGTCCAGCAGGTAGCCCAAACGGGACGGAACACCCTTGAAGAACCAGATGTGGGTCACCGGAGCGGCAAGCTCGATATGGCCCATGCGCTCACGACGAACACGGCTCTTGGTGACTTCCACACCGCAGCGTTCGCAGACGATGCCCTTGAAGCGCACGCGCTTGTACTTGCCGCAGGCGCATTCCCAGTCGCGGGTAGGTCCGAAGATCTGCTCGCCGAACAGGCCGTCTTTCTCCGGCTTCAGGGTACGGTAGTTGATGGTTTCAGGCTTCTTGACCTCGCCGTGGCTCCAGTTACGGATGTCGTCGGCGGTGGCCAGGCCAATCCTCAGTTTGTCAAATGCGTTGACGTCCAGCACTCTATTGTCCTGTCTATCGATTCTTAATGCTTAATCACGTTTCATCAGGCTGGTCGCGCCGCGCTGTCAGGCAACGCGGCCAGCCTTGGGATCACTGGAATTCAGGTTCTTCCACAACCTGGTCTTCCTTGGCGGCCGCGTCAGGACGTGCGCCAATGTTGAAGCCCAAATCGTCGGAGGAAGTAGACGGATCGTCGTCCTCGTCCTTCATGTCGATGGCCACGCCTTCGGCGTTGAGCACTTCGACGTTCAGCGACAGGGACTGCATTTCCTTAAGCAGCACCTTGAAGGATTCCGGAATGCCTGCCGGCGGCAGGTTGTCGCCCTTCACGATGGCGCCGTAGACACGCACGCGGCCGTCGACGTCATCGGACTTGGTGGTCATCATTTCATGCAGCGTGTAGGCGGCGCCATAGGCCTCGAGGGCCCACACTTCCATCTCGCCGAAACGCTGGCCACCGAACTGAGCCTTACCGCCCAACGGCTGCTGGGTGATCATGGAGTACGGGCCAGTGGAACGCGCGTGGATCTTGTCGTCGACCAGGTGGTGCAGCTTCAGCATGTACATGTAGCCAACGGAGATCGGCTTCGGATACGGTTCGCCGGTACGGCCGTCGAACAGCACAGCCTTGCCGTCGTCGCCGACCAGCTTGTTGCCGTCACGATCCGGAAGGGTGCAGGACAGCAGGCCCTTGATGGTTTCCGGACGAACGCCGTCGAACACCGGAGTTGCCACCGGAGTGCCCGGCTCGCCCTTTTCGGCGCCCTGCGGAATGTACTTCTTCCAAGCGGCTTCGGCATCCGGATCAAGGGAGATGTCCCAGCCGGCGTGCGCGATCCAGCCCAAGTGCAGTTCCAGCACCTGGCCAAGGTTCATTCGAGAAGGCACGCCCAGCGGGTTCAGCATGATGTCGACCGGAGTACCGTCGGCAAGGAACGGCATATCCTCTTCCGGCAGAATGCGGGAGATAACACCCTTGTTGCCGTGGCGGCCAGACAGCTTGTCGCCCTGGGTGATCTTACGATGCTGCGCGATGTAGACGCGGATCATCTGGTTCACGCCGTTCGGCAGCTCGTCGCCGTCTTCCTCGGCATCCTCGCGAGTGATCTCCTTGACGGCGATCACCGTACCGGTTTCGCCGTGAGGCACGCGCAGCGAGGTGTCACGCACCTCGCGGCTCTTCTCGCCGAAGATGGCGCGGAGCAGACGCTCTTCCGGAGTCAGCTCGGTCTCGCCCTTCGGGGTGACCTTGCCCACCAGAATGTCGCCGGCTTCGACCTCGGCACCGATGCGAATGATGCCACGCTCGTCGAGGTTGGCCACCGCGTCCTCGCCGACGTTCGGCAGATCGCGGGTGATCTCTTCGGCACCCAGCTTGGTTTCGCGGGCGTCGATCTCATATTCCTCGATGTGGATGGAGCTCAGGGTGTCGTCCTGCACGAGACGCTGGGAGATGATCACAGCATCCTCGTAGTTGTAGCCGTTCCACGGCATGAAGGCGATGAGCAGGTTCTTGCCCAGTGCCATTTCGCCCTTCTGGGTGGCCGGACCATCGGCAAGCACGGTACCGGCTTCCACACGTTCGCCGTCGTGGATCAGCGGAACCTGGTTGTAGCAGGTGGTCTGGTTGGAACGCAGGAACTTGGCCAGCTTGTAGGAGCTGGTGGTGCCGTCGTCGTTCATCACACGGATGATGTCGGCGGAAACATACGTCACCACACCCGGCTTCTCAGCCAGAATGACATCGCCGGAATCGACGGCCGCACGCCATTCGGCACCGGTGCCCACCAGCGGGCGCTCGGATTCGATCAGCGGCACTGCCTGACGCTGCATGTTGGTACCCATCAGCGCTCGGTGGCCCTCATCGTGCTCCAGGAACGGAATCAGGGAGGCGCCGACGGAAACCATCTGACGCGGGGAAACGTCCATGTAGTCAACGGAGCTGACGGGCACATCGACTGCTTCCTCTTCGCCGACTCGGGCAAGAGCCTGCTTCTTGACGAAGTTGCCGTTCTCGTCGAGTTCCTGGTTGGCCTGTGCGATCACGTGCTCGGCATCGCGGTCTGCGGTCATGTATTCGACCTCGTCGGTCACATGGCCGTTGATGACCTTACGGTACGGGGTCTCGATGAAGCCGAACGGATTGATGCGGCCGAAGGTTGCCAGAGAACCGATAAGACCGATGTTCGGACCTTCAGGAGATTCGATCGGGCACATACGGCCGAAGTGGGACGGGTGCACGTCTCGCACTTCCATGGATGCGCGGTCACGAGACAGACCGCCAGGGCCCAGAGCGGACAGACGACGCTTGTTGGTGACGCCTGCCAACGGGTTGTTCTGATCCATGAACTGCGACAGCTGGGAAGTTCCGAAGAACTCCTTGATGGTGGCGTTCACCGGACGAATGTTGATCAGGGACTGCGGGGTGATGGCCTCCGGATCCTGGGTGGTCATACGTTCGCGGACCACACGCTCCATACGGCTCAGACCGGTACGCAGCTGGTTCTGGATCAGTTCGCCGACCTGGCGGATACGACGGTTGCCGAAATGATCGATATCGTCGACGTCCACGCGCAGATCCACATCCTGGCCGTCACGCTTGCCCGGGAACTTGGTGTCGCCGGCATGCAGGGTGACCAGGTACTTGATGGTGGAGATGATGTCTTCGCGAGACAGGCTGCGATCGTTGACATCCTTTTCCAGACCAAGCTTGCGGTTGATCTTGTAACGGCCAACGCGGGCCAGATCGTAACGCTTGGTGTTGAAGTAGAAGGAATCCAGCAGGTTGCGGCCAGCTTCCGGCGTCGGGGTGTCGGCCGGGCGGATCTTGCGGTACAGATCGGTCAGAGCCTCGTCCTGGGTCTGCACGGTCTCCTTGGCAAGCGCGTCCATAACCAGCGGGTAATCCCTGAACGCATCGGCGATCTCATCCTTGGTCATGCCGATGGCCATGAGGAACACGATGGCGGACTGCTTGCGCTTGCGGTCCACGCGCACGCCAAGCACGTCACGCTTGTCGATCTCGAACTCAAGCCATGCGCCACGGCTCGGGATGATCTTCGCGCCGAAGACTTCCTTGTCGGAAGTGCGATCCTGGCTGCGGTCGAAGTACACGCCCGGAGAACGCACCAGCTGAGACACGATCACTCGCTCGGTACCACCGATGATGAAGGTGCCGTGCGGGGTCTGCAGCGGGAAATCGCCCATGAACACGGTCTGGGACTTGATTTCGCCGGTGTCGCCGTTTTCGAATTCAGCGTTCACATACAGCGGCGCGGAGTAGGTGTAATCCTTCTCCTTGCACTCCTGCACGGTGTGGCGCGGTTCTTCGAAATACGGATCGGAGAAGGTCAGGCTCATGGTCTGAGCGAAGTTCTCGATCGGGGAGATCTCCTGGAAGACCTCATCAAGACCGGAGGTGTGGGGCACGGTGTTGGTGCCGTTCGCCAGATCCTCCTCGACACGCTTCTGCCAGCGCTCGTTGCCGATGAGCCAGTCGAAGCTGTCAGTCTGTACACCCAACAGGTAGGGTACATCAATGGGCTCGCGGATGGAGCCGAAGTTCACACGGTCCGACGCCTTGTGCAGATCAATATCGTGCTGGTCGGCGCGTGCGATGATGGTGGTGGTGTTCGTCGTAGCCTCAGCCAATGGACGTTCCTTATCGCTCGCTAAATCGTTTCGATATGTTTCCCCGGAAGCGCTCCCATTGGCCACCATATGCCTAGTACGCGGGCGCTTCTTCCTTGTCAGCGTGCCCGCTATATGACACGCATGTACGCAAAGTCATGAGAATAACATATCCTATAGATTTTTATTCAATAGTGACGCCGACCGGATCGGACTTCGCTTTGGGATGCCCTTCAATCGAAAGCTGCGCCGAATACACGCCACGATCCACCTTCGGCAGGGTGGATTGATCCTCCACGCATTCCCTGCCAGTACGCGTTCCCGGCCAGGTGATCGTCTGTTTGACCTCGTCGCCCTTCGCCAACAGACGATAGTCGGTGTCAACGGGGCACACATTCGACTTCCAAACCACATCATCGCCCGATTTGATCGTCAACACCACGCTGGAAGCCGACACATCAACCAAGCAACCAACCTTGCTGGAACCGTCATATTTGACGTCCGTAGTGAAATCCATCGAATCGCCCACACCGAAACTTGACGCCGCAGGAGTCAACGAAAGCGCGACATTGGACGCATCGCAATCCGGCACCCCGCTTTTCTTCTCCTTGGTCGGGGACGGCACTTCCTTACGGGAAATCGCATACACGTCCGCATGATGAATCTCACGATTCACCGCGACAATCCCCCTCGACAGGGAGTACAGGCAAAACACCAGAAAAGAAATCAGCACTATCGCAGCGATGCCGACGACGATGCGACGGCGACGAAATATCGCCTGCTGTTTTTTCGAACGTTTCTTGCCGGATTTCGAGGACGTCTTCTGTGCCATGATTTCACAGTCTAGCGTGCGCACATCCAAAGAACGTCGGCATTCTTCCTTTCATACCGGAAGACGCACATCCGCATTCGGCAGGATTTCGATAAGACCATCCTCATCCAACGATGCGATGCACCGATCAAGCTGGATATGGTCATCCCACAGTCGTTCAAGCGACTTGCGATTAAGGGCGGTCGCACCTTCCGGCAGATTGCGCAGCGCATTCAGCACCAGCCCACGCACCTGACGATCCGTACCTTGGAAACGTTGACGCGGCCGCGTGCGACGTTCCCCCAATCCCGGACGACCATTATGCAAAAACACGCAATGTCCCGAAACAGGGCACGCCTCGCACAACGGAGCCTTTGCCGTGCAGACGGTCGCGCCCAATTCCATAACGGACTGATTCCACACCACTGAAGGACGGTCGAACCGTCTGCATTTTGAGGCATCATCCTGCGGCAACATCTGCTTCGCCAACGCACGTTCCGCAGGTCTTGCGGCGCCGCCAAGCGACTCCTCGCCAAGAAAAACCCTCGAAAGCACCCTGCGAATATTCGTATCCACCACCGCGATGCGCTCACCAAACGCGAAACTCATCACCGCGCTGGCCGTATAATCGCCGATACCCGGCAATGCCAGCAACTCATCGTACGTACGCGGCAGCTTGTTATCGTAATCGGAAGCGACCACGCGGGCGCATTCCTGCAATCGCAAGGCGCGTCTCGGATAGCCGAGCCTGCCCCAAGCCGTGATCACATCCGCTTTCGCGGCATCGGCAAGCGCGACCGCATCAGGCCAGCGTTCCATCCAATCGTTCCAATACGGTACCACACGGCTCATCTGCGTCTGCTGGCTCATCACTTCGGAGACAAGCACGCCCCACGCAGTAGTGCGGCCGAAACGCCATGGCAGGTCACGCGCCGAAGCATGCCACCATTCGGCAAGCGCGTCCGCCACAGCTTCGGCGTTTTCAATTTCGGTATTAGGCTCGTTCGTGTCGTTCATCGTACCTATTCTTGCATTCATGACGAACGAAGAGCATACCAATGACGCGCAAGGCGCAACCGCAGAGGAAGCCAAAGTCGAGAAAATGTTCGAATACGGCTACCGCAAGTCGAATTATGGGCCGGACGAACTCGTGACCGACGCGCACGGCAATCCGATTTCCGTGGTCGACGCGATGCTGTCAGCCGAAGACGCGGCCAAAGCCGAAACCTCCACGCCCCACTTGTGCTACTACTCCCCCCGCATTCCGGGCAATACCGGTTCGGCAATCCGCCTGTGCGCGGTGACCGGCACGATCCTGCATTTGGTGGAGCCGCTCGGATTCAATCTGCGCGATACGAAACTGCGCCGTGCCGGACTGGACTACCACGACATGGCCCACGTGGTATTGCACCCGAATTTTGAGAATCTGGTGGAATCCATGCCGAATTCGCGCATCATCGCGTTCACCGCGCACGCCACCAAACTGTATACCGACATCGAATACAAGCCGACTGACATTCTGCTGTTCGGCCCGGAGCCAGGCAATATTCCCGATCCGATGGATATTATGGCCGGTCCGCACGTGGCCGAACAGGTGCGTCTGCCGATGCGTCCAAGCCTGCGTTCCCTGAACCTCACCAACTGCGCATCCATCGCCATCTACGAAGCCTGGCGCCAACTAGGCTTCGCCGGCGGCCAGTAATCCCTCCCCTGCCTGCCAACTTTCGTTTCAATTCATTACCTTATGGATATTGGGGACGCAGTAGGGCGGGATATTCCATTCGTGACACACTCAAGGCCGTTCGGCCAAGCCTACGGTCCCGAACGGAATATCCCGCCCTACTGCTTGCTATGGCACACAAACCAACGTTGTTGCAAACAAAAAGCAAGCGTCAACCTAATCTGATGTGAAGCGCAACATAAGCGGGGAGCCGGCATGTTCTGTTTCAGACCGTAAAGACTTGGCCTGAGCGGCCCGGAGCGTGTCGGGAATAGAATATGCCGGCTCCCCGCGACCTTCCGCAACCAACGCAACCACTGCGAAAGATGCGTAGGGAAGGGAGAAGCTAGTTTTTGAAGCTGTGGATTGGGGCGGGGATGCGGCCGCCTCGGGTCACGAAGGCTTCGCAGCTGGTCTGGTTGACTGGAATGATCGGCGCATAGCCCATCAGGCCGCCGAAGTTGGCCATCTCCCCTACGCCTTTGCCTTCGACCGGAATCACGCGCACGGCCGTGGTTTTCTGGTTGACCATGCCGATCGCAGCCTCGTCGGCGATGATGCCGGAAATGGTGGATGCGGTGGTGTCTCCCGGAATGGCGATCATGTCAAGGCCGACGGAGCATACGCAGGTCATGGCTTCGAGCTTTTCGATCTTCAGGCAGCCGTTGGTTGCCGCGTCGATCATGTTCTTGTCTTCGGAGACGGGGATGAACGCGCCGGAAAGTCCGCCGACGTAGGAGGACGCCATGATGCCGCCCTTCTTCACCTGATCGTTCAGCATGGCGAGCGCTGCGGTGGTGCCCGGTGCGCCAACCTGTTCGAGGCCGATCTTCTCAAGCACTTCGCCGACGGAGTCGCCTACGGCCGGGGTTGGCGCGAGGGAAAGGTCGATGATGCCGAATGGAATGCCGAGGCGACGGGATGCCTCCTGTGCCACCAGCTGGCCGACACGCGTGATCTTGAACGCGGTGCGCTTGATGGTTTCACATAGGAATTCGAAGTTTTTGCCCTTGGCTTCGTCGAGCGCGCGGGAAACCACGCCGGGGCCGGAAACGCCGACGTTGATGACCGCATCGCCTTCGGTTACGCCATGGAAGCCGCCTGCCATGAACGGGTTGTCGTCGGGGGCATTGCAGAATGCCACGAATTTCACGCATCCGTATGAATCGTTATCTGCGGTGGCGTGCGCGATGTCTTTGATGATGTGGCCGAGCAGTTCGACGGAGTTCATGTCGATACCGGTTTTGGTGGATCCCACGTTGACGGACGAGCAGACGATGTCGGTTTCGCTCAGCGCTTTCGGCAGGGAGCGGATGAGCAGCTCTTCGGCGGGGGTCATGGACTTGGATACGAGCGCGGAGTAGCCGCCGATCAGGTCGACGCCGACCTTCTTCGCCGCATGGTCAAGCGCATGCGCGATTTTCACGAAATCGTCCGACGTTTTACACGAGCTTGCGCCGACCAGGGAAATCGGGGTGACGGTGATGCGCTTATTGACGATCGGAATGCCGTAGTCGCGTTCGATGGCTTTGCCGGTGGATACGAGATCCTTGGCGTACGTAGTGATTTTGTTGTAGATGTTGTCGCAGACTTCGTCGACGCTGTCGGCCGCGCAGTCCAGCAGGCTGATGCCCATGGTGATGGTGCGCACGTCGAGCTTCTCCTGCTCGATCATCTGGTTGGTCTCGTGGACCTCCATGATATTCAGCATGGTTTTTCCTTACGATTAGTACGATTCGTGGCTTCGATTACTTGCGTGGCTCACGTATGCCGCGGATCAGACGCGGTGCATCTTGGTAAAGATCTCCTCGCGCTGGCAGCGGATGCGCACGCCGATCTCCTCGCCAAGCTTGTCGAGATCGTCCACGACCTCGCCGAATTCCTTGTCGGCGTTGGAATAATCCACAATCATCATCATGTTGAAGAAACCGTCGATGATGGTCTGGGAAATGTCAAGCACGTTGACCTGATGTTCGGAAAGGTATGTGCAGACGCGTGCGATGATGCCGACAGTATCCTGACCGACGACGGTGATGATTGCCTTGTTCATGGAACTCCCTAAACGTTAGGTGCGAATATCCAGTTGCCGTCTCGGCGAATTGCCGGACGTGCCCTCAAGTATAGGGAAGGCACGTGCCAAAACACGTGCCTTCCACCTATTTGCCTTACATACTGAGATGACTGCCGGTTACCACCTGCCGCTGTAGCAGCTGTATGTCACCGCCAGATGCCGTCGAGCACACGCACATCCACGCAATCGACCTTGCCGTCGGCAACAAAACGGAACTCGCCATCGCCGTCCGCGCCTTGGAACAGCATGCTGCCGGCCGCTTCGCCGTTGTTAAGGAAGACTTCCACCACATTGCGGTCGAAGAAGATTTCGACGCGACGCACGTCGGTGATGCCGCTATCGAAATCAACGTTGTCCACGACTGTTCCCTTCGTGACCAGTCGGGTCACGCCGTTGCGACGCTGCAGCTGCAATTCCATCGAATTACCATTGGCGGGATTGGTACCGGTCGCGATGAGCATTGTGAAATCGTTATCGTCGGCCAGATGCATGTCCGTGTAATACGCGTTGTTCGGCACAATGAAGAAGGTCCCGTTTTCGTCTGCATGAGCTTCCAAACGATCGCCTAGCAGCTGCTCGTACGCTTCCTTGACAGGACGGCTGGTCAGGCGGCCGTCGCGCACGTGCAGTTCACGTGGTAGCGACATCATACCGTTGGCAATGCACGGCTTTTCCACGCGCATCGCGGGAAAGTCGGTATACCAGCCGAACACGATACGACGGCCGTCGTCGTCGGCAAAGCTTTGCGTGGCGTAGTAGCCGGTACCGAAATCGCACCAATCGCTGTTCCCTACCTGCAAACGTGGGCCATCGGCGGTGTCCTTGAGATCACCAACATACCAACGCACCTGCTGGAAACGACCTTGCTTGTCGCGGTAGTGCATCAACGCTCCGATGGCGACCGTCTTTCCGTCGAGCTGGAACAGGTCAGGACATTCGTAAGTACGCGACAGCTGGTGGCCGAAGTCGGCGAGCACCGGTCCTTCATATTGCCATGTCACGTTGCGTTTGAGCGGTTTTTTCGCGGAGAAGAGCGCCATGGAAGGCACCGTATCCATATTGGGCTTGTCGGTGCCGGGCCTGCCTTGCGGGCCACATGTGAACCAGCCGTCTGTGCCCTGGACGCTGATGCCGGGCGCCGCGGAGGACACGGCACCGGCAGCGAATTCGGCGACCGGTAGATTCGTGGCGGTCACCATGTAAGCGCGTTCCGGATTGATCGCCTCGCCGGACATTCCGGTTTCCACCTTCGGATCGCGGAAATCGAAGCCGAAACCATCGTTAACGCGCAACGCGACCGGAGATTCGACACTCGCATGCACGCCATCCTCACACAAGCATGTGGTCTGATATTCAGTGACGGACGATTCGTCTCCGCGAGTCTCCAAGTGCCGGGTTAGATACAGGCGAATGGCGGCCGCATCATCACCCTTGCAGGGATTGTCATACGCATCCACCGTCACCGCGGATCCGGAGAATGCGCCACCGACGATGCGTTCGTCGATGTGCAGCTCCAGCTGTGGTTCGAGGAAGATTGGCAGATGCGTCCAATGCACCAGATCGCGGCTTACCGCATGGCCCCAGTGCATATTGTCCCAGCCAAAACCATACGGATTGAATTGGTAGAACAGATGGTAGCGTCCTTGGAAACGACACAGGCCGTTAGGATCGTTCATCCAGCGAGCGAATGGTTCGAAATGCGCTGCAGGGCGAGCGAAACGATCATAGATCTGACCCAGCGTCGGCTGAGCATCCCATTCATTGTCGTACGGATTCATGCTGATGAAACGCACGCCTTCATCAAGAAGATTCTCACACTCGGACAAGTACGCGAACCGCACGGTCAGTTGGCGCGCACTCACCGTGATACACACGTTTGTCGGCACCGGAATCAAGAAACGGTGTCGACGCTCGGCCACCGGCATGGCATGGCTGGCGATTTGATGGCCGTCCCCGTCGGTAATGGTGACGGCAGCGTCATCGCCGCATCTTTCGGCGAACAATTCCAGCAGACGGTAGCCGCCGGTTTCGATGGCAACGGAATAGTTGTCAGGCATAATGATCTCCTCCAAAGCGTCACATGATCAGATATCACGTGACTACGCATTGAAAAACTGATAATTGGAAAAACCAAATATGGAAAAAGGGAAACACCCGTCACAACACGATGGAATCGCGTTCGATGATGCGACAGCGCAATGCCGTTTTGCCACCATCTCGTTGTCTCTGCACCGCCATGCCATGATCGGATTTGAGATCTGCTACGGCCTTATCGCCGTCAAGCATGGCAACCAGTTGTCGAATCGCTTCGAAACCCATTTCATAATGGGGCAATTCCAGCGTGGTCAGGGATGGTTTGATCACATCAGTGATGAACGGCTGATTGTCGATGCTGATCACCGACACGTCGGTTCCGATGCGCACTCCGCGTTCTCGCGCGGCTTCGTAGATGAAGGTGGCGCGCACATCGTTGAAACAGAAGATGCCGTCCGGCTTGATTTCGTCGAACACCCGCGCCGCCTCAGCGGCAGCGTTGGTCATCTCCAATACATTGACGACCAACGCCTCATTGAATGCAATGCCAGCTTCCGCAAGTGCACGCCGATAACCAGACAGACGCTCCTTCTGCGCGATAACGGTGGTTGCGGAACCGTAGTAAACGATGCGTCGGCATCCGGCTTGAATCAGACGGTTGGTGGCGTCGTACCCGGCCATCTCATCATCAGGATAGATTGAAGGAACCTTTCCCGCGGCATCCTCACTGTCTACCACCACGGTCAGGCTGCCTTCCAAGGCCTCAGGAATATCCACTTTTCGGTGATACATCATGGCGTATAGGAAGCCGTCCACATTGTATCGGCGTAGGGCGGATATCTCTTGGTCTTCAAGTTCGGCATCGTTGTTGGTGTTTGCGGTGAGCAGAATGTAGCCAAGCTCGCGCGCGGCGTCCTGTGCCCCTTGGAGTACCCGCACCGCATACGGGGTCGTGGCTATCTCATCGGTGACGAATCCCAGAGTATTGGATTTGTTGGTGCGTAGGGTGCGCGCCACGGAATTAGGCTTGTACCCCATGTTCGCGGCGGTCGCGCGGATTTTCTGCGCAACCGCCTTGCTGACGCGATTGTGATCCTTGTTGTTCATGACCAAAGACACGGTGCATACGGAAACGCCCGCTTCCTTAGCTATGTCTTTGATGGATACCAATCGTTTGGACCTGTTCACTCGTTGACTTACTGACGACTGTACCATCTTATCACCCCCTTTTTTACGAACATGTCATGACGTCTGGTTTCGGGCGCAGCCCGTGCTCTGTTCCATGCGATCATGAATGTCCATTCCAGGCAGACGTCCGAACGAATAAATAATCCATGACGTGCAGAACATCGGCAGCGACAAACCGAACACCATGAGAATTCCAGGCCATTGCACCCATACAAGCACGGTGAGGATCAGCAGTCCGACCTGCAGAAGGCTGCATAACGGACGTGCCACAATCATCGCCAGTGTTGTACGAACAATCCAGGCGGGACGCTCTTCATAGTTCGCGCGTACCACCCAAACCAAGGACGAGAACACTGCCAAAACTACGATGATGAGCAGCAGCACGCCGGAAACCATGATGTCGAAATCGCCGCGAGCATGCCAGTTCATCACGTAGTAGTCGACGATGACCACGGCCCAGAGAATAATCAAAGGCCAACCGAAAAGATTCGCACTCTTGACTTCGCTTTTCCAGAAGCCGTGGAACGTCGTCCAAACCTCCTTGGCCCGCATTGAACGGTCCTCAGAAAGCACCCACGCGCGGAACGTAGCCTGCGCAGCCGCGAACGAGGGGAAAACTCCCAGCACGACGGCTCCCATCAGAGTGTGCGCGAGTATGGCCACGTTGACCACGAAAATCGCGACTAGCAGACGGCAGAACTGCTCGTAGGCCACAGAGAAGCGGGCAAGCATAGCGAATCCTTTCTATCAGCTGGCTTTTAGATTGGTTGTCTCTTGTCGGATTGCGTTTGACTCAACCCTTGACCGCGCCGAGCATCACACCCTTGTTGAAGTACTTCTGCAAGAACGGATAGAGCACAAGCAGAGGCAGGGTAGAGACGATGATGATGCCGAACTTGATCTGATCGGCGGCCTGCTGCTGCGCAGCCGCGTTGACATTGGTTCCAGTCCCCTGCGCCACCAGCAGCAACTGCTGCAACACCACCTGCAATGGCTGCTTCTTGTCGTCGGTGATGTAGATAAGGCCCGTCATGAAGTCGTTCCAGTGGCCGACAAAGTAGTACAGACCAATTACAGCCAGAATCGCAGAGCTCAACGGCAGCACAATCTTGAAGAAGTAGCCAAAATAGCTCAGCCCGTCGATCTGGGCCGCATCGAAGAGCTCTTCGGGGATAGAGGTTTCGAAGAAGGAACGGGCCACGATCACGTTGTATACGGAAACCGCGCCAGGCAGTATGAACACCCACATGCTGTTGTTGATGCCGAGGCTCTTGTACAGCAGGTAGTTCGGAATCAGGCCGCCGGCGATGAACATGGTCACGGTGAACAGGAACATGATCACGCGTCGCGGCTTGAACTCGCGACGGGATAGCGCGAAAGCGCAGGGAATGGTCACTGCCATGTTAACCGCGGTGCCGACCACCGAATAGATGATGGTGTTGAGATAACCCTGCCAGATGCGCTGGTTGGCGAACACCTTAGCATAGCCAGCGAAGGTCACACCCTTGGGTAGCAGCAGCACTTCACCGCCGGCCACGGCGTTCGGATTTGAAAATGATGCGATGACCACGAACCACAGCGGGTAGAGCACCGCCACAATGGTCAGGAGCAGTAGCACATTGATGACGCCCGACACCGCCAGGTCACCCGGCTTCTGCTTCTGACGCACGTGCTTGTTCCAGGGAATGTCGTTCTTGTTCTGGGTAACAGCCTCAATTGTTGCAGACATGATAAAACCCTTCTAGAAAATGCTCGTATCGGAAACGCGCTTGGCGATTGCATTCGCGGTGATCAGGAAGATGAAGTTGACCAAGGTGTTGAACAGGCCGATTGCCGTCGAATACGAGTATTGGCCATTGATAATACCGATTTTGTAGGTGTATGTGGCGATGACTTCGGTGGCCGGCATGTTCAGCGAGTTCTGCATCAGATAGATCTTGTCGAAGCCCACGTTGAGTACGGAGCCCATGTTCATGATGAGCAGGATCGCACACGTCGGCATGATCGCAGGAATATCGACGTAGCGAATCAGCTGCAGACGGCCTGCACCATCGATCTTCGCCGCCTCGTACAGCGATGTGTTCACACCGGCGAGCGCAGCCAGGTAGATGATGGAGTTCCAACCAACATGCTGCCAGACTTCAGAAATCCAATAGACCGCGGTGATGGCGCTGGTGGAACCCATCAGTGATTCTTCACCGAAGAAGCGACCGAGAATGCCGGTACCAGGAGTCAGGAAGATGTTGAGCATGGAGACGATGACCACCACGGAGATGAAATGTGGCATGTAGGTAATCGTTTGCACGAAACCCTTGATTTTCTTAGAACCGATCTGATTGATCAGCAAGGCTAGAATAATCGGGAAGATGAAGCCCATAACCAGTGTCCACAAGGAAATGCGGATGGTGTTGGTCATAATCTCGCCAAACAGCGGGTTGTGGAAGAATTCCAGGAAGTATTTAAAGCCGACGAATTTGCCGCCGGTCAGGCCTTTGGTCGGATCGAACTCGCGGAAGGCGAGCTGGATGCCCCACATCGGCACGTAGGAGAACAGTCCCACGAAGAACAATGCCGGAGCGGAAAGAATCCACAACTGCCAGTAGCGACGTAAATGGTCGGCGATGCGATCGAGCAGACCTGGTTTCTTGCGGTCGGGAGCCGCTTCCATCGCCACGGTCCGTGCAGCAACGCCTTGCGATGTTTGTGCACTCATGTTGGTCTCCAATTTAGGATGATTGCTAGGGAACAAAAGTGCGGGGTCCGGCGGTAGTCATGGGAGAGAAACGAACCCATGCGATGGACCCCGCGGTATTGCTTGGCTACTTGGTGTACTTGTCGTACCACTTCTGCCAAATCTTGATGTTGGCGTCGAGGCCGAGGGTCGGTTCGGACACCTTCTTCACGTAGGCGTCCCATTCCTTGTCGATGCCGCCCTTCTGGACCCATTTCGCGATCTGGTTGTTCGCGTAGTTGGAGATGGCGGTGTTGTTGTTCTGCAGGGTGTTGGAGTCCTCGGTATTCGGGCGCACGTAGATCGGGATGACGTCCTTGACGCCGTCGACACGGCTGCGTGCCTCGCGGATGGCCTGGTCGGAGGCGGTGACCTGGTCAGCGTTGGTGTCGTTGACCATCTTCACGTCGTCGCGGATCCAGCCGCCGAAGCGGTCCTGCAGGGCGATGGCACGGGTGTCGGGATACTCGGCGTAAGCCTTCTTCTTGTCGATGGTGTACTGGTGATTGCCATCATCGGAGACGATATCCGGGATGGAACCGAAGAAACCGGCCACGGAAAGCTTCTCGCCATACATGGCGTTGATGACCTTGTAAATGGCGTCCTGGTTAGCGGCGTTCGGGTTGACGGTCAGGCCGGAACCGGAGTAGGCCCAGCGGCAGGCTTCCTGGGAATAATCCCACTTGACCTGGGAGTCGGGCGTGGAGGCGTCCTTCTTCAGCGGCGGCAGGGTGACGTACTGGTCGCCGAGCTTGTCGCCGTATTCGGCGTAGTTGGACCAGCCGAAGGAGACGCCGGTCAGCGCGGTCTTGCCGTCACTGACGGTCTGCGAAGTGTATTGCGAGGCGTCGCGGGTGAGCACATCCTTCGGGACAAGGCCCTTGGCCATGAGTCCGTGCAGGTAGGAGACGACGTCCTTGAGCGCGTCGGAGGTGTAGTAGCTCTTGACCTTGCCGTTGTCCACGTAGTAGCCCTGTTCGGAAGCGCCGCCGCCCATGAAGGCGGTTACCACACCTTCGGAGTTCATCAGAGTCAGCGGGCTCCACAGACCGAAGCCCAAGCTGCGGATGTTCATCGGAACCTCATCGGCCTTGCCGTTACCGTTCGGATCCTGGGTCTTGAAGGCTTCAAGCACGTTCTCGAGCTCGCCCCAAGTGGTCGGCATCTCGAGGCCGAGCTTGTCAAGCCAGGTCTTGTTGATGAACATGTGGGTGCCGGAGACCTCGTAACCCTTGCCACGATCGGACGGCAGCATGGCGATTTTGGTTCCGTCAGTCACATACTTCGCGGCACCCGGCTGGGCCTTGAGGAACTTCTTGGCGTTCGGCATCTTGTCCAGATGAGGCTTCAGATCCTCGAAATAGGTGCTGTACTTAGCCGCATCCACCATGCTGAACAAGCTCAAGCCGATGTCCGGGAATTCACCGGCGGCCATCTTGGCGCTCTTCTGCTGGCCCCACGCGTTGTCGGAGACTTCCTGCCATTTGATGGTGCAGTCGCAGGCGGCTTCCAGATCCTTGGTGTACTGGGTGTCCTGCATCGGATGATCAGTCACGTTGCGACGAACCAGAATGTTGACGATTGGCTTGCCGTTCTCGTCTGTGGTGGCCTGCTTGTTGCCGCAGGCGGCAAACGTCGTGACCATAGTCGCGACTGCAGCTATTGATGCCAACAGGCGAACACTTCTTCGTGCCATGATTAGGCTCCTTCTTCCTTGATGTTTCCTCCTCGTACCGATGTAAGACGCACCGGTACGACCCCGTCAGCCACTTGCTTTGTGGTTGTTTCTTTGCGGTGGTTAACACTATAAATCATTAATCGTTTAATGTCAAACGTTAATCGTTTATTTCAATAGTTAACGTTCTCATCGATCAGACCAACCAGCGCCGCAAACGTAAACTTCGGCTCCATACTGCCGTCCTTGCAGAACACCGGAATCACCCACATCGCGACACGCCGTTAATCGTATAACGTATCGTTTTTCATCAAATACGCGTACAACCCGTCCGTTGTACGCGCAAAAGCGTAGCCGAACAGGACGGCCGCCGAGGCGACAGTCGCTACTTACGAAAGCCGCATTCCTCCTTCAGGAAGAAGGAGAGCACGAGTACGCTCACAGACAGCACCAAACCAAATACGTAGCTGCACCCGGGAGCCGGAGATGAAGCATTCGGCATCGTGCCTGCTGGCCATCGTCGTGAGATAGCTGTGCACCCATCTGGTCCACAGTAAATCATGAAAAACGCGCGTTGGCGCACGTCCTTTTCATGGACGTGCGCCAACGCGCGTTTTTGCATCAGCTTCTGCGATCAGGCCTCACGGCTCGCGGAAGCCGCAGCGAACGCCGGCAAGGCGCGAGGTGCGTTGAAACCTTCCTTTTCGAAGCGGTCAGCAATCTTCTGTGCGATCTCGTGCCCCTGGCCCTTATCCACCAGGGCGATGATGGAGCCACCAAAGCCGCCGCCGGTCATACGCGCACCATACGCACCGTTGGCACGGGCCACGTCCACGGCAATATCCAACTCGGGCACAGTCACTTCATAATCCGCAGCGAGCGAATCATGAGACGCGTTGAACAGTCGGCCGGCCTCGTCGATCTTGCCGTTGGCGAAGGCACGCACGAAGGAGTTGACACGGGCGATTTCGGTGATGACGTGGCGCACGCGCTTCTTCATCGTGTCGTCTTCCAGCTTGTCGAGCGTTTCCTTGAGCGCCTGGAACGGATCGTCGGACTTGGCGATGCTGTCGGCGACCACACGCAGGTTGGCCACGCCGAGGATTTCGGCGGCCTTCTCGCAAGTGGCGCGACGCTGGGCATACTGTCCGTCGTTGAGCTGGTGCGGAGCCTGAGTGTCAAGCACCAGCAGTTCCAGACCGTACTTGTCGAGATCGAATTCCTGCTGGGAGACGTTCTCCAGCGGGCTCAGCTCTGGACGGCAATCAAGACGCAACGCATGGCCGAAAGTGCAGCGCATGGATGCGTTCTGATCGAGCCCACCGGTGGACGCGCCCGCCATGTCGTTTTCCGACTTGATGGCGGCGTTGATCAGCGTCACACGACCGGCATCGGATGCGCCATAACCCAAACCGTACACGTCATCCAACGCCAAGGCGGTGGAGCAGGTCATGGCTGCGGAGGAGCTCAGACCGGATCCGAGCGGCACGCAGGAGGAGAATGCCGCATCGAAGCCCTGCACCGCATCGAAGCCGGCTTCGCGCAATGCCCAGGCAACGCCTACCGGGTAGGCGGCCCAGCCTTCCACGCCACCGGCCTGCAGACCGTCGAGGTCGGCTTCGGTAACGTTTTCGGAGTCAACGTCGGAAACCACGCGCACCTTGGTGTCTTCACGCGGCTTGAGCGCGATGAACGTGCGGTGCGGCAGTGCGATCGGCAGGCACAGGCCCGCGTTGTAGTCGGTGTGTTCGCCGATCAGGTTCACACGGCCCGGTGCGGCCCATACGCCAGCCGGCTCCTCACCGTAGGTGGCACGGAACAGATCGGTCGCGTTCTTCACACCCTCGTCGTGCGAGAGCGGCTCAATGAATTCAACAGCAGTCATTGGTGTTTTGTCCTTTGGGTTTTATTGGCTTTCAGCCTTCGATATCGATTGGTCCGAGCTCGTGGAAGCGCTTGGCGATGAGTTCCGGCGTGGTGTCGGAAACCCATGCGGCCATGCCGGATTCGGATCCGGCCAGATACTTGATCTTGTTGGCTGCGCGGCGGAACGAGAAGAACTGCAGGTTCAGGCGGTAGTTTTCACGGCGTACGTCGTGGATCGGAGCCTGATGCCATGCTGCGATGTACGGCAGGTCCATACCCTTGCCGTCACCCTTGTCGAAGAACGCGTTGCCGCGCTTGAGCAGGGTGGAGTACATGACGGCCAGATCCCAACGTTCCTGGTCGTTGAGCTCGTCGAGGGTGAGCACGTCGCGCACCGGGGCCACATGCACCTCGAGGGGCCAACGGGCTGCTGCTGGCACGTAGGCCACCCAGCTGTGGTTGCGCATGACGATGCGCTCCCCGGCCTCGATTTCTGAGTTCATGAGATCCTTGAGCAGGTTGCCGCCGGTCTTCTCATGGTAGGCTTCGGTCTGCTTGAGTTCGGCTTCCATCTTCGGCGCGATGAACGGGTAGCAGTAGACCTGTCCGTGAGGGTGTGCCAAGGAGACGCCGATTTCCTGTCCGTGGTTTTCGAACGGGAAGATCTGTTCGATGCCTTCCATCTTGGAGATTTCGGCGGTACGGAACGCCCACGCTTCCACGACGGTGCGCAGACGGGAGACCGGCAGGTCTGCCGGCAGACCGTCTTCATCCGGGTCGAAGCAGATCACTTCACAGCGGCCTGCAGCAAGCTTCTTCTCCCACAGCGGGTTGCCGTTGACGTATTCCACGGCTTCGGAACGGCCCGGCACGCGAACCATCGACGGGAAGCGGTTTTCGAACACGACCACGTTGTAGTCGGTGTCCGGCACTTCGCCGTCCTGGTACGGGTCGCCCGGCTTGCGTGCGGCCAGCGGGTTGCCCTTGGCGGTGGCACCCGGTCCTGCGGTGATCGGGCGGTTCATGCGTGCGGTCGCCATAGGAATCCAGTCGCCGGTCAGTGGATCGCGACGCATTTCCGGAGCAGCGTACGGCACTTCCTCACCGGCCGCGTTGAGCTGGTTGGAGAAACGGTATGCCAGCTGACGAGGATCGTTCAGTTCGCGCGTCTTCGCGCCGGAAACGTATTCCGGATCATCGTCGAGGTAGAAGAAAGCGCGGCCATCGGCGAGCGTGGTCGGCGTGATGCGAATGTGCTCCTTCGCGTACTCTCCGGGAGTGTAGTTTGCGAATTCACTCATTATGGTTATTCACCTTCCTGAATAGGCTCGCTCTGGTGTGCCAGCACGAGCTCTTTAACCAAATCCCTTGTTTTCCCGACCGAATCGGGGTCTAGTCCATCATCGGTAATGACCGTGTCCACCTGGTCGAAGCGTGCGAAAAGCGACAATGATGTGCAGCTCCACTTGGTGTGATCGGTCAAAATTATGGTGCGATCGGCAATGTCCATCATTGCCATATCGGTTGCGGCCTCAAGCGAGTTCGGCATGAGGAAGCCGCGCGGAATGGACACGGAATGCGTGCCCAGGAAGACTGTGTTGACGCGCAGGGAGGCCACCACTTTGTCTGCGATCGGGCCTACGAGCGAGTTGGATCGGGTGGTCACGCCGCCGGTCACGATGACTTCCACGTCTTTCGATTCCAGCGCCTGCACCAGTTCCGCCACCGGAATGGAGTTGGTGAGGATGGTGATCCCCGACGACTGCTGTGATTCCAACAGATGTTGCGCGAATACGTATGCGGTGGTGCCGCCGCCGATGGCGATCACGTCGCCGGGTGCCACATATTTGATGGCTTCCTGTGCGATGGCGTCCTTCAATCCGATGTCCATCTGCGACTTTACGGAGAACAGCGGCTCACTCAGCAGCGTGCTGGTGGTGACGGCGCCGCCGTGCACACGCTTCAGCAGACCCTTGTCGGCCAGATCGGCGATATCGCGTCGGATGGTCATGGCGGAAACGCCCAATTCCTTGGACAATGCGGTGATACGCACCGCACCGCGGGTACGCAACCTGCTCAAAATCAAATGCTGACGTTGTGACGATATCATTCGAACATTATCGCACATGTTCACTCAAAATAAAAACTGAGATGAGCGTTTCGCGCGTTTTCCTCACGAAAAAATATACTTGGCACTCCTGTAATCGTTCAAATCGAACAAAAACGAACGTCGACATCCCGTCAGCGAAATCAATCGACGTGTTGCTTTCCTGCGACAAACGGTGCGAGAATAGTGAACCATGACGTATGTTTCTGAGAATTTCTGGCACGATGCGGTGAACAAAGCCACCACAGATCTCTTCACCTTCGGCTACAAGCACATCATCAAGCCGCATTTCGTGTTCAATCAGACGCCCGATGTGGCGCACGACCAGATGATTCAGTTCTGCAAGATCACCAAGAACATTCCGCCGCTGATGTGGGCGTGCCGTGAAATGCTCAACTATTCCGACCCCGTGCTGGAAACCAGCGTGATGGGCGTCGACTTCGTCAATCCGTTCGGCCTTTCCGCCGGCCTCGACAAGAACTGCGAGATGCCGGTGCTGCTCGACAACGCCGGCTTCGGCTTCGAAACGGTCGGATCCACCACGTCTCGTCCGTGCCCCGGCAATCCGAAGCCGTGGTTCCACCGTCTGCCCGAATATGATTCGATGATGGTGCATGTCGGTCTTGCCAATGAGGGTTCGGAAATCGTTGTTCCGCGCGCGGAACAGGCTTGGACGAAGGCGCGCGACATGCAGATTTCCGTGTCGATCGCGCGTACGAATGACGATAAGACCGGCGATTTGGACGAAGGCATCGAGGATTACTGCATTTCGATGCGCCGCACAGCCGGTCGCACCGCCATGGTCGAAGTGAACATCTCCTGCCCGAACACGATGGCCGGCGAACCGTTCAATCAGAGCCCTGAAGCGCTCGACAAGCTGTTCACCGAACTCGACAAGATCGAACGTCCACAGCCCACGCTGGTGAAGATGCCGTTGAATAAGTCCTGGGAAGAGTTCAAGGATCTGCTTGACGTGCTTGCCGAACACAATGTGCAGGGCTTGTCGATTGCGAATCTGCAGAAGGACCGCGCCGGCATGGAGATTCCTCGCGATTGGGAGGGCGGACTGTCAGGTTCGCCATGCTATGAGGCCAGCAACGAACGCATCAAGCAGGTGTACCGCGAGTATGGCGACCGTTTTGCGATTGCCGGCATCGGCGGCGTGTTCACTCCGCAGCAGGCGTATGCGAAGATTCGTTCCGGCTCGTCGTTGGTCATGTTCATCAGCTCGCTGATGTATCGCGGACCGCAGCAGATCACCGTGTTGAAGCGCGGCCTTGCCGAACTGCTCAAGCGCGACGGATTCGACCATGTGAGCCAGGCTGTCGGCATCGACGCCTGATACCGATTATTTCAATCGGCAGCGAGCACCAAATAATAATGCGCCCTGCGACCGCCAACGCGGTGCAGGGCGCATTATTGTTGTTCGATTGTTGTTCGATATTACCTTGGTTATTGGTTGCGTTTAGTATGCGCCACGCACATACTGCGGCTGGTAGGGCGCATCTTCGGTCGGAATACCGAGCTTGTGGGTGGCGCGAAGAGGCCAATTCGGATCACGAAGCGCCGCACGTCCGATTTCGATGGCGTCGGCGGCACCGGATTTCAAAATCTTCTTGGCCTGCTTCGGCTTGGTGATCAATCCGACGGCCGTGGTTGGAATTTCGGCACGCGAGCGCACCTGTTCGGCGAATGGAACCTGATAATCGGGTTTGACGGGAATGGTCACGCCCGGAATCATGCCTCCGGTGGAGACGTCCATCAGATCGACACCGTGCTTCTTCAGGACTTTGGCAAGGTCGACGGTCTGATCGAGATCCCAGCCTCCGGCGGCCCAATCGGTCGCGGAAACGCGCACCAGCACCGGCATGGTGTCGGGGATGACGGAACGCACGGCGTCCACGACTTCGACCAGTATGCGGATACGGTTGTCGAACGATCCGCCGTATTCATCCTCGCGCTCGTTGATCAGCGGATCGAGGAATTGCGACAGCAGATAGCCGTGGGCCGCATGAATTTCCACCGCGTCGAAGCCGATATCATAAGCACGCCAAGCGGCGTCGCGGAACTGGTCGACGATGGCATGGATTTCGTCAACGGTGAGTTCGCGAGGCTTGTCCAACGGCCCGAACGCGTTGGCGCTTGGCCCCACGGTCTGCCATCCGCCCTGCTCTTCCGGCACGCTCTCATGCTCGTATCCGATGGAGAAGCAGCCGGTGGAAGCCTTGCGTCCGGCATGGTTGAGCTGCACCGCCATCGTCGCGCCGGCGGCCTTCGCATCGGCAACGATCCAACGCCATGCGTCCATCTGCTCGTCGGCCCACAATCCCAAGTCGCACGGCGAAATACGACCCTCCGGCGTCACTGCGGTGGCTTCCACGATAACCATGCCGAAACCGCCCATGGCACGTGACACATAATGCTGGTAGTGGAATGGCGTGGGCAGGCCATCCTGGGCCAACGCGGAATACGTGTCCATTGGCGGCAGCCAGATGCGGTTGCGCACGGTCATGCCACGCAAAGTCATAGGATCGAACAGGCCAACCGTGCCATTGGTTTTGGCCTTCTTCGACCGCTTCGCCTTCTTTTCGTCTTCGCTCATCGTAGTAGCTCCCCTCCGGTCGCACCTACTGGCTCCATGCCGATCGGCTGAACCTTCTTCTTGTATTCCCCTTGAGCTTCTCTGGAGATTTCGTGCCATAAAACCGGCACTATCTGCATTCTACGCAGAACGCCCGCCGAGCGTGGCGGGCGTTCATTGATTGTTCACTTCCATTCGCTGAATTGCGGAAGCGTCACTCATCTTCGGTCTGCTGCTGATCCTGATCATCCTGCTGGCTTTGCTGCTGAAGCGACTGGTTCTGCTGCTGAATGATTGTGCTTTGCTGCTGGGTGGCATTCTGCTTTCCACCGCCGATCTTGGTGACCGTGCTGGATGTTGCGGAATACTTGGCCGCAGGCTGCCCATAATCGTTGTCAATCGGCAGCTGTTTGCGTTCCGCATAAGCATTCATAAAGTCACGCCATGCCGGGGCCGCGATGGTGGAACCATCCCAGTAGCTGTGGTACTGGCCGTTGATAGCGATATTCGCAATCGGGTGGCCAACCGGGTTCTGCACGTCACCGACGAGCACGAATGTGGCGATCTGGTTCGGAATGAAACCACCCGTCGTAACTAGCTGATCCTCGTGGGTACCGGTCTTGGCGAAGGTCTTACGTCCATTGGCTAGCTGTGCCACACCGCCTGCGCCGTCAGGACGGACAACGCCTTGATTCATGGCCCAAGCAAGCGTTTGGATGATTTCCGGATCGACCGCCTGATGGCAGTTCGCGGAAGGCACCTTAATATCATTGCCGTCCACATCAGTCACCTGCTTCAGCGCGATCGGATCGCACTGCACGCCATTGGACGCATATACAGCGAAGATGCTTGCCATCGTCAGCGGGGACACGTTGACGTTGCCGACCATCATGGCAGGCACGAATGATGAGGTCTTGTCGAGCGTCTCACCGGTATTCGCATCATGATAGCCAAGTTCAGTTGCGGTATCGGCAATCTTGCACAAGCCGATGATGGATCCCATGGAAGCCTGCGTGGTGTTATGAGACCTTGCCAAAGCCAATGCCGGCGTTTCCGGGTTCACCGTTCCATTGGTTATTGCGTTGGTGACGTTCCACGTATCAGTGCCGCCGGTATAACGATCGCATGCGAACAACGAGGTCGAATACCTCGTGGACGTCTGCAGGTTTTCGTTGACGGAATGTCCCGCTTCCATCCATGCCACCAGATTGACAGGCTTCCACGACGAGCCGATGGAGAAGCCCATGCCGCCGCCGTCTTCTCGATCCACGGCATAGTTCATGGAATCCCTGGTCTGGTCGTTCTGCGCCGCTTCGGTGGCATCATACGTTCGATTCAGACCGAAGCCCAACACTTCTCCGGTACCCGGTTTGACGGACGCCATCACGATTTCCATGCCGGAGGAATCTTCCGGTGGGATGGTGTTGCGCGCGGTTTCGTTCAACAAGGTGTTGGCATCGATATCCAACGTGGTGACGATCTTCAGACCGCCCTCTTTCAGCAGTCTTTCCCTGTCCTCGCTGGTCTTGCCGAATTCCTTGGAATTCAAAATCTTATGCACCACGTAATCGCAGAAATAGCCCGCATCATAGTCCGCGGCCATGCAACCGGTGGAAATAGGCTGGACATCAAGCGTATCTGCGAGCGGAGTATTGACCGCCTCTTGATATTCCGCATCCGAAATATAGCCCTGCTCGTTCATCAGCTGCAGCACGATATTGCGTTGCTTCTCGGATTCCGGCTGGTTCGATTCGACGGAAGGATCGTAAGCGTTCGGATTCTTGGTGATTGCCGCGATGGTGGCGGACTGCACGATGTTCAGCTGATCTGCGGTGGTGTTGAAATACCGCTTCGCAGCCGCCTGCACGCCATAGAGGCTATTGCCGCCAAACTGTGCGATATTGAGATATCCCTGCAAAATTTCAGGCTTGGAATACTGCTTTTCCATTTGCACGGAAATCAGCATTTCCCTCATTTTTCGTGCGATGGTATCTTCCGACGCATGGTATTGTGCGATCGGATCGTCATCCTGCTGCGCCTGCAGGATCAGCACGTTTTTGACATACTGCTGGGTAAGGGAGGAACCGCCCTGATGGTCGCCCTTCATATATGTTTGGACGAACGCGCGGAACACACCCTGCACATCAACGCCGCCGTGAGTGAAGAATCGTCTGTCTTCACGCGCTACCACGGCCTGCTGCATGTATTTGGAAATCTTCTTCAACGGCACGACTTCACGATTCTGATCCCAGAATTCGGTGATTTTCGTGGTGCCATCGGAAGCGTACATGGTCGACTTCTGCGGCAGGCTGGTCACATCAAAATCAATACCTTCGACCGACAGCGACGGAATAACCGCCTTGGCGACGCTGTTCGCGCCGAAAACCGCCGGTAGGAGGAACAAACTGGCGGCCACGCCGCCACCCACACTCAGCGTGATGTAGGCAATCACGAGTGCGAGCACACGTTGAACGGTCAAAGTCTTCTTTTCGGGCATGGTGCCCATTCTAAAGTGGTGGGTCTACTAATCAACCGGCCGATCGCAGCCATCACGGGTTTCTCACAAACAACCGTAAAACTTGAAAAACACTGGAAAACAGTCGAAAATTATCGTCTCGATCGTCGAATAAGCATGCCAGGCTGGTAGATGATGATGGAACGGCCCTCACGCGCAATCCATCCACGGTTGGCGAAATCCATCAGCGCCTTGTTCACCGTCTCGCGCGACGAACCGACCAGCTGCGCCATTTCCTCCTGCGTCAGATCGTGCGGCACCTTCAACCCCGCCTCGACCGGCTCGCCGAAGCGTGACGCCAGATTCAGCAGCGTTTTCGCCAAACGTCCCGGCACGTCCATGAACACAAGCTCCGAAATGCGCTCGTTGTTGTCACGCATGCGATGCGCGAGCACCTGAAGCATGTCGACGGCCACGCGCGGATGCTCGTCAAGCCATGCGAACAGGGCGTCATGCTCAAGCCATACGACTTTCGTGTCACTGGTCATGGCCACGGCGGACGCGGTGCGCGGTCCACCATGCGGATCGAACACCGGAATCTCACCCAGCACTTCGCCGTACGCATGAATGCTCAACAACTGCACACGTCTGTCGGACGATTGCCGGATCAGTTTGACGCGCCCGCGTTCCAGCAGATACATGCGGTGATCGGTGTCGCCTTCGCGGAAAATATAGTCGCCCTTGCTGTATTCGGCATGCTGCAGATGCGGCAGCAGTTCCTCCGCCTCTTCGGAAGAAACCTGCTTGAACAACGCGGTGTGCAGCAACGTCGCGCTTTCGCCACTGGGTCCACTATTGGTCTCGTTTGGCGTAGCCATTTGTCACACCTCCGTTCATAGGCACATCCTCTGGGCACGCCACCAGGCGTGTTGCCGGGCGCGCTGCCGCGGCTTCGAAAGCTTGTTGCGATTCCACATGCCCTCACGGAACACCAAGCTTTCGTAACGTTCTCATTGCCCTTGATATCAGGGGCGGCTTCGACCATCGGGCTACATTGTAACTCGCCTGGCGGCGTCGAGCAGCCGTTCAACCACGTCTTCACGACTCATACCCGTCTGCGAGCGCATTGGATCGACTCGTTTTACCGCTGATTTCACCGCTTTGTCCGACATTTTCTCACGTGAGGTGTTCAATACCCGCCCCATTTTTTCCGCGTCGATATCGTAGGCGAGGGTCACGTGGTGCAGTATGGCGCCAGGCCCTCCCTCTACTGGTGTGAATCGGCGTTGTGCGGCTCCGCCGAGTTTGCCGTATTGCGTGGCGATGTCGTTGAGTCCGGCGAATCGTACGTCGAGCCCGAGTTCCTTAAGCGCGCGCACCAGCCAGAAATCGCAGAGCCGGTATGATTCCTCGATGCTTATGCCTTGGGTGAAATCGAACGGCGCGTACAACGAGTAGGTGATGGTATTGCCCGGTTCGATGAACATCGCCCCGCCGCCGGTGCAACGTCGGACCACGGTGAATCCTTCCTTCTGCGCGACCGCCGTATTGACTTCGTCTTCGAGCGACTGGAATTTGCCGATGACCACGGCCGGAGCGGCCCATTCCCAGATACGCAGCGTGGGTTCGCGTTTGCCTGCCGCCACTTCGCGCGCCCATGCGATGTCGGTTTCCATTTGTTCGTTCGGGTCGCGCGGCTTGTCGTGGATGACGGTCGGTTTCAGGTCCCGCCAGCGTTCCAGATATTCCTCTTGTGTCAGCGCATTATGCATTCCCGGTTGTTCCCCGGAATATTGTTTCGTGGACCTCGCGATATTTCCGTTGCCCGTTGCATCTTCCGCATTACGCGATTCACTGCCTGTGATTGCGCGGAGAAAAGCGATGGCAATGCCTTCTGCCGTCATACCCACCAATCGCACGTTCGGATAGTTCGCGGTAATCGCTTGCAATCGTCGCGTAATGTCGCGTGTGGGCGCGCCTCGCTGGCTTTGCAGCAAGTTTTCCCAATCCTGCAATAGTCGGCGGGAATCCTTGTCATCGCCGTCAAGAAAGAAATCGCCGTCGATCCGACATTGTTCCACGGATTGGATGGAACTTGCACATTCGCGGAAATATGCTGGAATGTCATCAGAAAGCCGGACGGAAACCCCTACGAGTTTGCCGCCCGGCTGCTTGTACAGCCCTCTGCCCATCAATCTTGGAGTTCTTGGCCGTGCCCATCGCGGTGCCAGTTGGACCCGTAGCTGGAGCACAGGATGAGGACGGCTTCGATCAGAGCCCAGATTCCGGAAATGATCGGTCCGATGAGGATGATCCATCCGATCAGGGTCAGCAACAGCTGGGCCACGGCCTTGCCTGTGTATCCCAGATAGAAGTTGTGCACGCCGAGGGTGCCGAGGAACAGGCCGAGCAGGCCGGCGACGATCTTCGACTTCTGCGCGTAGCCATAGCCGGGCTGCTGTTGGGTCGCCTGATAGTAGGTCTGCTGCGCGTAGGTTGGTGGCTGATTGTATGCGGACTGCGTGTATTGGGGCTGAGTCGGCTCCTGATAATAGGGGGCCTGCGCCGATTGTGCGTAATCCGTAGGTCCGTACGTCGGCTGGCCGTAGATGGGCTGTGCAGGTTGCGCAGGCTGAGTCGGCTGCCCGTAAGCGGGAGCGGCCGAGCCATATGCGGGGACGGACGAACCGTAGGCAGCCGACTGACCATATGGCTGACCATTGCCGTACGTACCGCCGGGGATGTTGTTGCCCTGCGTACCCGGGGCATATCCCTGCACAGGCTGCTGCGATGCGTACGGGTTGGGATTGTGCGGCTGTGATGCAGGCTGATTGTAGCCATCCTGCGACTGCCTGTAATCGGCTTGAGTTGAATCGTTCGTCGCGAAATACTCGTCTTGGCCGGAACCGTTGTAATCGGCATTGTTGTCACTCATGGTTTCAACAATATCCCATAATTTGCCTTGTTGCTTTCATCCACCCTGAAAGCAATCCCTGAAATCCCCCTGAATATGCGAGACGCCTGTCGAATTCAAGCATGAACTCGATTTCGACAGGCGTCTCAACAGGCGAACATATCCGGCGCAATCATGCGTTCCGGATCATATGTCACATGCGTGCCAGAATGTCGCGTCCGACCTCGTCGGTGGAGCGGGTAGCGGATCCCAGCTCTTCGATGTCCGCTTCGACGGCCGCATCGATCTTGGCGGCGGCTTCGTCGAAACCGAGATGACGCAGCAGCATGGCCGCAGAAAGGATCGCGGCGGTCGGATTGGCCTTGTTCTGGCCTGCGATGTCCGGTGCGGAACCATGGATCGGCTCGAACATGGACGGGTATTCGTCGGAAGCGTTGATGCATCCGGAAGCGGAGTATCCGACACCGCCGACCACGGCACCTGCCTCGTCGGTGATGATGTCGCCGAACAGGTTGTCAGTGAGGATCACGTCGAAGCGGGACGGATTCGACACCATGAAAATGGTGGTCGCGTCGATATGCAGATAGTCGTGGGAAACTTCCGGATATTCCTCGGCGACCTTATCGACGATGCGCTGCCACATGTCTCCGGCGTTGACGAGCACGTTCTTCTTGTGCACGAGGGTCACATGCTTCCTGCGCTTCATGGCCAGCTGGAAGGCGTAACGCACCACACGTTCCACGCCGTAGGCGGTGTTGATGGAAACTTCGGTGGCCACCTCGTTCGGGGTGCCGCGGCGAACCGCTCCGCCGGCGCCGCAGTACAGGCCTTCGGTGCCTTCACGCACCACGACGAAGTCGATATCACCCGGGTTGGCGAGCGGGGAGGTCACGCCCTTGTACAGCTTGGACGGACGCAGGTTGACGTACTGGTCGAGATCGAAACGGAGCTTGAGCAGCAGGCCACGTTCGAGAATGCCGGCCTTGATACGCGGATCGCCGACTGCGCCCAACAGGATCGCGTCGGTCTTCTTGATGCGTTCCTCTTCCTCTTCCGGAAGAATCGCACCGTCACGCAGGTAACGTTCGGCGCCAAGATCGAAATTCTCGTAATCGAATTCGGCAACGCCCTCGGCCGCCTTCTCCAGAGCCTTCTGAGCCCACGGAGTCACTTCCTTGCCAATGCCATCGCCCGGAATGACGGCGATGGTGTACTTCTTTGCAGAATCACTCATAGCACGCGACTCTAGTCAACGAATCAGCACGTGGACTTAAAACGCTCAACTAATGGACACTCCAGGCCGCTTTCCTGTACGAAACACACGAAAAGCATGAATCATACGAATCTCACAAATCGCACAGCCTAATCAGCTGGTAATACCCATCACGCCAAGACACCAAGCATTCTCATAGGAGATCTCCTCCCACTGCTTGTACCTTCCAGACGTACCCCCATGACCAGCCTCAACCTCAATCTTCGCCACGGCATCCACGCCCGCACGCTGCAGTCGGGCCAACCATTTCATCGGCTCCACATACAGCACACGAGTGTCATTCATCGACGTGGTAATGAAAATCTTGGGAAAAACCGCAACCCGCGCATCATTTGCATCAGACGGCGCATTCTCATACGGCGTATATTCCTTCATATACCGATACACGTCCGCATTATGCAGCGGATCGCCCCACTCATCCCACTCCGTAACCGTCAACGGCAACGACGGATCAAGAATCGACGTCAACGCATCCACAAAAGGCACATCCGCCTCAACGCCCGCGAAACATTCGGGAGCCATATTCGCCACGGCACCCATCAACAGGCCACCGGCGGAACCGCCATCGGCCACCGTGCGAGCAGGCGACGCCAAACCGGCACACTGCAACGCACGCACGGCATCAACGAAATCCTCAAACGAATGCTTCTTATTGAGCAAATGCCCCTGCTCATACCAAGCACGACCCATCTCACCGCCGCCGCGAATGTGCGGTACCGCATAAAGCACACCACGATCAAGCATGCTGATGCGAGACACCGAGAATCCCGGATCCGAACTGATCTCATACGCGCCATACCCGGTAACGAACATCGCCGAATCACACGCGGGCACATCCCTGCGCCACACCAAGGAAACAGGAATGCGCTCGCCATCGCGGGCGGTAACCCACACCCTGCGCTCCATGTATTCGCGCGGTTCAAATCCACCAAGCACCGTGGCACGCCTCAACAGGCGATCCTCGCCGGTCGCCGGATCGATATCATGCAGTTCGCCGGGACGCGTGTAACTGGAGAACGAGTAGCGCATGCGGGGCGCATCATACGAAGGATTGCCTCCCACACCAATCGAATACAAGCGCCGGGTCTCCCCCGGCATCGCATCGGCGGTCGCACCATCCGATGAGGTCATCGCCTTGCGGGAAACCCCATGCACGGCCGACCCCTCGCCTTGCGCGGCGGCCAATTGGTCGAGCGCGCCCCACACTTCGGCACGTTCCTCGTTGATCTCGTCCACCGACTCGTCGACATCCCAATCGTCTTCCAACGCGTGGGGAACCAGCTCGGTGAACTTCCATGGACGCCCCGCAAGAAAATCCTCCGCAGCGGCATCCTTCGTCATCACCGCAATATGCGTCAGGCTTTCCGCCCGGTACTGCAGCGCCACATAATGCCGGTGAATCGAGATCCCCTCAATGCCAAGACCATGCGCACCCTGCAAAATGGCTGGATTGCAGGGATTGGAATACGGTGTGCCGATCGGCATCTCAGAAGCGCCCGGTTCGACTTCGTCGCCGTGCTCGCATCCGTACGGCGAACCGACGGCCACACGCACGCCCTCACCCAAACGGTACGGGGGCTCATGGGAGCGCATGTCGATCACATCGATTTCGAAATTCGGGTTCAACGCATTGTGATAGACCACGGCGAGCGGAATATCCTCACCGCATTCGCCGGCACCTTCGAAACGGCTGAAACTCACGTCGTATTCCACGTCCTGCTCGCGCGGAATGAACGCGCGGAATTCGCCTTCCGGATCGTCGGTAGAAAGCAGCAATACCTCGGTGGTAGTCTTCGACCCGGTGCCGATCACCAGATTGCGTTCGTCGAACGACAGGCCGATGCCAACCCAGAATCGTTCGTCTCGTTCGCGGTACACCTCCACATCGTCGACGATGGGAGTGCCGACGCGGTGCCTCATCACCGCGTATGGACGCCACGCGTCGTCGAGCTTCACATAGAACACCCATTGCGCGTCCGGTGTGAAGCAGGCGCCACCGATGCCCTTGAACACTTCCGGCAGTTCCTTGCCGGTTTCCAAGCTGCGGATACGGAAATCGTAACGTTCGTCGCCGCTGGTGTCGGTGCCGTACAGCATCCAACGTCCGTCTTTGGAAATATCCATGCCGCCGATACGGAAGAAATCATGGCCTTGCGCTTCGGCATTGGTGTCGAACACCACTTGTTCGCCGTCGATGGGCACGCCGATTTCAATGGTTGGCGGATCCCAATCGTCTGCGCCTCGAATAGGCACACGGCATTGCACCGCATACTGCTGACCCTCCTGGGTGCGTACGAAATACCAGTAGCCATCCATGCGTGTCGGCACGGACATGTCGTTTTCCTGAACGTGCGACTTGAGCTCGTCGAACAGTGTGGAGCGTAGGGTTTTCAACGGTTCCATGCGCTGCTCGCAATACCGGTTCTGCGCGGCGACGTAATCCTGCACGTCATGCGATTCCTTGTCGCGCAGCCATTCGTACTCGTCGATGAAGGTGTCGCCGTGGAATACGCGCTCCTTCGGCACACGCTTCGCGATCGGCATCCCGCATTTGTCTTGCACGCTTTCGTCGCTTTCTCGCGCGCCCGTTGCGCCCTGTTCACCCCGAAAATCAGTCATGCACGCGATTATACCGGCATTGCATTCCCAATCCCACGCGGCACGCACCCCCTGCTCCGGGCGTACGAAAAAGTCAGACGCCCATCTGTTGTTTCAGGAACGGCAGCATGGTTTTCATCAGATTCGAGCCGGTCGTTCCCGTGAATACCGGAACATCGGTGACCGGGATCGGCTGCGTGACCGCACGCCCCGCAACGGTGCCGAGATTGCCGGCGACTTCGCGTGGAGACAACTGCCGGATGCCGATCGCCAGCACACGCCCTGGGTATCGGCGTGCGATCGTGGCGTACGTGGTCGGATCCCTCTGCCCGTCATCGCCGATCAGAATGAACTTCATATCAGGAAAATCAGCCATCAATTGTTCGGCATACTCGAGTTTGTGCTGCACTCCGGAAGGAATGAACGTTTTCGGGCGAGGATCGAGGTCGCGCAATAGCAGCGGACCTTCCGGAAAACCATGGTTGGCGATGAAATGCCGGATCGAGCTTTCCACATTCCATGGCGATGTCGACAGGTAGAAGAACGGCGCGTCCGGGAACATGTCCGCAATGCGGTTGAACAGCAGGTTCATGCCCGCAACCGGCATTTTCTTCTTTGGATCGAGCAGCAGCAGATTGTAGGCGGCTTTCATCAGGCTTGGCGCCTGCGTGACCATAATGGTGTCGTCCACGTCGGAGATCACGCCGACTTTCGTACCGCTGGGAATGGTGAACAGGTTGGCTGTGACCGGTTTGCGGCTGCGTACCTTGTATGACACGTCGTGCACGCCCGGTTCGAGCGAATGTTCGGCCACGAGATCGAGATATCCTGCGGAATCGGAGGCTGCGAATTCACTGGAGACATTGCGCTGCGCGTCCACTTCGTCGTGCACTTCGGACGCGCCCACCTGCACGGTTTCGAGGGGCACGCCGTCGATGGCGATGCGCACCTTCGTATGCGGCGAGGGGATGGTGAGCATGGCACGGATGCCACGGGTCAGACGACCCGCCTGACGTTTGAAGGGCCCGTACACGGTTCGGCAGATCAGTCGAGAGTAATGTTCGGTGCCGTAGCCGACATATGGTTCCACGCGCGGATACCAGTTGAGATTGAGCACCATGCTTGTTGAGAACGTCACCCACTTGTTGAACGCTCTGGTAATGGTGCGGCGGAACAGTCGTGTCAGCGGAGGCTTGACTTCGATGCGTTCGTGTTTCGAAGCCGCGTCGAAGGTGGTGACCACCTTGCGTGCGGGAATGGGCACAGTCGGCATGTCATCTTCGGATATGGAATCCGGTTCACGCTGGGGCAACGGCTGCGGTTCGGTCATAACCCCACTATAAAGGCAATTATTGAATTACCTGGTACCCCAGCGTGAAAATCAGGGATTTTTCAGGGAATACCGATGATTTCCCATCCAATTTCCCGAATCGTGCCGTTCACTGAGCCACGATGTTGGCGTATTCCTCGGAGGAAAGCAGTCCCGGCTCGTCATCCTCAAGTTCGATTTTGAAAATCCAGCCTTCGCCATACGGGTCACCCGTTACGATGCTTGGATCGTCGGCGGCCTCGTTGTTCACATAGCGAATCACGCCGGCCACCGGAGTGACCAGCGGCGTGACCGCCTTGGAGGATTCCAGTTCCGCCACCTCGTCGCCCGCCTGTACTTCGGTGCCGACTTCCGGCAGATCGATGTACACGAGTTCGCCAAGCTGGTCGGCCGCATATTCGGTGATACCCACCATGGCCGGCTCGGTGGAAGCATCCACCCACACATGCTCGTCGGAATATTCAAGATGCTCAGGCACATCCAGATTCGGCTTGTTATCGTTTTCTTCGCTCATGAAAGCTCATTCTACGTCAATCGTATGTATTTCCCTAGAGCAGTGCCGAAACTTGTTACGGGAGGTCGTGGCCGAGCCATTCTTCGATCATGTAGCGGGCGATGGTGGCCTTTCCGGGAGCTTCCATACGCCCTGCCACCAACTCGTTCATGTATTCGTCGCGGGTCACCCAACGCGCCTGCAGGGTCTCGTCGCCGTCCACGCGCACGTCGGTGGTGTTGGCCACGCCTTTGAACGCCATCATGAGCGATGCGGGGAACGGCCATGGCTGCGATCCCAAGTATTTGAGTTCGCCGATGTCTATGCCGACTTCCTCTTTGGCTTCGCGCCGGCAGGCATGCTCCAGGTTTTCTCCGGCTTCCACGAAGCCGGCCGATACGGAGTACAGTCCGGTGTTGCGCCATGCGCTGTTGTGTTGCAGCAGCAGACGGTCCTCATGGTCCACGATCGCCGTGATGACGGCCGGTTCCACTCTGGGGAACAGCAGTCGCTTGCCGTCCGCTTCGCTGGTGCAGCGTTGCGCCCATCCTCCCAACGCCGGTTCGGTCGGAGCGCCGCATGTGGGGCAATGACGTTGGCGCGCATGCCATACGCCCAGCGAGATCGCCGTCGTGGCCTGGCCTGCTTCGCGCGCGCTGGCATGCGGTGCGAATCCGCGCAGATCGACCCAGTCGAATCGTTCCGCAGCGCTTTCCAGCAACGATTTCGACGTTTTCGCTTCCGGTTCGTGCTGTTCGCCGAACGCATCGTCCGCGCCCATATGCTCGCTGCTTGCGACCACCGTCTCCGCGGCTTTCACGCGAGACACGTCAACGGCGACCACGTGTTCGTCGCGTTTGCCGCCATACGATCCAAGGAATATGGCGAGCGCCGTCGGATGCGTGTGCAGTTCCGCCGCCACGTAGGCGCCGGGCAATTGCGCGAGACGCATATGCACGTTGGCGTAGTCCGCGATGGCTCCCTGTCCGCGCGGCACCGCCACCATGCCGTCTTTGACGAGAATGACCTTCGTGTCCGGCTCCAGCAGCGCCGTGTCGAACAGGTCGGGTTCGTCGCGTCTCGAAACCTCATAGTCGATATCGCCTTGCGCAAGTGGCAGGAACGGCAGTGCCTGGGTCAGCGCCAGTGGCGAGAACACGCTCATCGATTGCTTCTTTCCTTGAATACGATTGATAGAGCGGATATTTTTTCTCTATTCCGTATTTTCTTTTCTATTTTTTTATATCTTTTTTGTATTTCTGATTGCGATATTGACGGCAGCGGCGGAAAATACCGGCTACTGCACCCTGCGCACCAGCGCGAGCAGCGCGTCGGCAACCGCCTGCGGATGCTCGTATGCGCTGAAATGCCCGCAATCGAATACCACCGTCATATCCGCGCTCGTGCCTGTCATCGCATCGGCGATCGGCGTCATCACGCTCGGCGGGCTCGACGGATCCTTGTCGCCGCAGATCACCGCAACCGGTGCCGTAATCGCAGGCAACACATCGTTCAGATCCGGGCGCCCAGCCGCCATGCGCTCACGCCATGCGATGCCTTCGGCAGGCTGTTCGTTGATCCACGTCGTGAACTGTTCACGGTAGGCGGCCGACTGTTTGATGGTGGAATCCTCAGGTGTGGATGCCGCAAATCCCATCACCGGCTCATGCGTGCCCGTCGATTCGCATGCTTCGGCGATCGCGATGCGCTTCGCGCGCATCTGCGCGGAATCCGCCGCGGCCTTCGTGTCGCACAATGCCAACGCGGCAACAGCTTCGGGGTGCAGACGCTGAATGTCGAGAACCAGATAGCCGCCCATCGAAAGGCCCGCCCAAATCGCCTTGTCGTAACCGGCCGCATGCAACATCGCGACATAGGCGTCGGCCATATGGTCCAAACCGTTCGGGAAAGCGCCGTCCGCGTCTTTGCCGCCACTGGTCTCATCGGAAGGAATCGGCCCTTCTCCCGCACCGGGCATGTCGGGACCCCAGATCGGGAACCGTTTCACACCATGTTCCACAGCGGCCGCCTCCAACGCCTCCGCACATTCGTCCCACATGCGGTGGTCCACGGGGAACCCGTGCACCAGCACCACGGGAAGCCCCTCGCCCTCGCAATACACGTTATTATGTAATTCGATCGTCATCGTCTCACTCCGTTCCTCTCCCCTATATTGCCTATGTATCTATCGCTTGCGCTGCCTGCATTCGCAAGCTGCCACGCGCTTTCCTGGCGCCCACGGCCGACCGGTTTCGACGTCAACCATAAGCCTGTCGGCTACCTGCCGGCCCAAGCGATCGCCTGACGCACAATCGTGCCATATCCGTTGCTCATCTGGTTTATGAAAGTGTCGAGGATCTCGCTGTTCGGGTTGACCCATTCCACGTCAAGCGTCTCATCCTGCGGCTTGCAGTCGCCCGCGATCGGCACCACGTAGCACAATGCGATCGCATGCTGGCGGGAATCGAAATAATCGGATAGTCCCGGCGTCGGGAAAAACTCGGCCACGGTGAACGGCTGCAGACTCACCGGCAGCTGCGGCAACGCGATATCGCCCAAATCCTTGGCGATATTACGCGCCACGGCCTCACGCAACGATTCGTGATAGAGCACGCGCCCGGCAATCAGCGTTCGCTCGATACTGCCGTCGTCAGACACGCGAAGCAACGATCCGACCTGTGAAACACGCCCCAGATCATCGGTGCGCACCGGCACCACAAGCACGTATGGAATCGGCATTTCGCCGCGCATACGGTTGATTTCGCCGGAAGCAAGCCATCCTGGAGGATTACCTATTCCGCGAATGAAATCCTCCGGCGTAATGTCGTCGAATTCTCCGCGACGACGGCCTGCATCGAAATCGCCCTCGTCGGGCACTTCATCATTCATCACTGGCATAGTCCCATTATCACGCATCTTGTGTGAATTGGCTGGAAAAGAATGCGCCGAAAGACGATTCTTCTGACAGCGGATATTGCATATGCCGGGAATGCGGCGGGTTGGGACGCAGTTATATACTCCAAAGCAATCGCATACGAGGGGCGTAGCCCGTCACGCGCGTCGATGGAACGAACAGCAAGGAGCAATCATGGCAACGCATGCGGTCACTTCGCAGGATTTCAATCAGGTCGTCGAATCCAACGATCTGGTATTCGTGGATTTCTGGGCAACCTGGTGCGGTCCGTGCCGTGCGTTCGGCCCGACGTTCGAAAAGGCAAGCGAAGCGAATCCTGACATTTATTTCGCGAAGGTCGATATCGACCAGAATCCGGATCTCGCCTCCGCCGCCAAAGTGCAGGCCGTGCCGACCTTGATGGTGATCAAGAACCAGCAGATCGTATTCCAGCAGGCTGGCGCGTTGCGCGCGTCGGATCTGGACGATCTGATCGCCCAGGCCAAGGAGCTGGACGTCAATGCGGCCGCTGCCGAAGAGGCTACGGAACAGGCGCAATAAGGCGAATATCAAAGGATTGCAAAGGTGCCGTTCGATGGCGAAACATCAACGGCACCTTTTTGCTTTGCATGCCCGCTTTGCCTGCCTGTTACATATGCGCTCGCCCGGATTCCATGGCATGGAGTAGAATGTCGCGTTGGATATGCGCTTTCCGGCGAAGCCTGAAGTGGCGGCGCACCGCATGCCGTGCATGTGTGAATTCGTCGAGGATCTGAACGCGCGTTTAGGAGCAGAATGGCTAACCACAGCAAGCACGCCCGATCGTCTACCTTCGCCATGCCGAGCAAGTCCTCGCTGGTGAAGATCGCCGCAACGGTCGCGGCGGTGGGCCTGTTGGCTACCGGCGGCATTGTGTCGCGCAATCTTTACACCTCCGCGGAGCAGAACACGGCCAATCAGGTCACGGCCTTCTCCGTCACCGATTCCGCCGAAGCATCCCGTGGCAACGCCCGTGAGCTGCTCAATGGAGACACCTCGTATGTCACCGTGAAGATCAACGGCAAGTCGCGCGTGGTGCCCGGTACCAATTTCACCGACGTGAAGTCCGTGCTCGACGCGGGAGACATCACGCTCGAACCGGAAGACACGGTCTCCCCTTCGCTCACCACCAAGGTGGATGAGAAGACCGTAATCACCATTCAGCGTGCCGGCGCAAGCGTTGAGGTTTCCGACACCGCCATCGGTTTCAATGTCGTCAAGAAGGAAACCTCAAGCCTGCCGGAAGGCCAGGAGAAGGTTGAGACGGAAGGCGAAGAGGGCGTGATGGAAACCACGAACCTCGTAACCAAGTCCGGCGACACCGTTGTCTCCTCCAATATGATCAGCTCGTATGTGAAGAAGGCTCCGGTCGACAAGGTCATTCTCGTCGGCACCGGCTCCACTTCGTCGTCGTCCTCCAGCGCTTCCGCGTCGATCGGCACCACTGTGCCGGCGGGCGAAATGCAGCAGTGGGCTCACGATTATCTGCTGTCGAACGGCTACACCGAAGCCGATTTCACCGCCACCGTATACATCATCACCCACGAGTCCGGCTGGAGCGTCACCGCAACGAATCCGAGTTCGGGCGCCTATGGTCTGCCCCAGGCGTTGCCTGGCAGCAAGATGGTGAGCGCGGGCGCCGATTGGGCCACCAATTATCAGACTCAGCTCAAGTGGTTCTGGGGTTATTGCGCGCAGCGTTATGGTTCCATTCAGGGAGCCTACACGTACTGGCTGGCCAATCACTGCTATTAAATCGCGATTGATCATCATTGATTGATTCGATGATGATATAGTTTGAGCTCCGTAATATTCGAAGATATTACGGAGCTCAAACTATATTACGATCTTAAATATCACTGGGATATCGCCGATTTCACAGGGCATTGTTGGAACCGATCACCGTGGCTTCCTTGACGTCATCGATCTTCCTGCGCCTGCGGCCGCCGTGACCGGCCTTCGGACCACGCTTGCCGACGGTGCCGCTGCGGACCCCGTTCTTGGCATCGAAGATGATCACGCGCTCATCGCTGTGATATTCGCCGTCCAGAGCGAAGAAGGCGATCTTGTCTGCAGGCACTTCCGGGAAGGTGAAGAACTTCTGCGTCGCAACGAGCAGGTCAAGGTTGCGGGTGGTGACGGAAGACGGCGTATCGGCGTTCGGAGCATTGAACTGAAGAGCGAAATCGTCATTCTCATCGCATACCTGGATTGCGAACTTGCCGCGCTCGTAATTCACCAGCAGCTTGACGTATTCAGGACGTCCGAGAACTTCGGAAACACCCTTGGAAAAACGAACGGATTCAAGCATGACCGTCATGGTCAACTTGCCACCAGTTCTTTCGCCAACTTCTTTGAAACCATCAAGAACGGACATGTAAATCCTTCCTTTATTGTAAATAACTACGTGAAATACTGTACCTCATTGTTAAGAATAAAACGAATCGAATCTCTGGGAATATATTCATATTTTCAAGAACACAACATAATACGAAAAAACATACCGCAGACCATGCTTGTCTCAATGAGAAATTCGATACGGTTCAGCCAGCGCACTTCCTAAGCCAACTCGATGAGCACACCACCCCTTGTCGCCCGACGGTTTTCTGCTAAAAACAGATGTGGCAACCCCTACCTCACCCCCGCACTACGGGTTGCGCAAATTGCAAATACTTTGCAGCACAGTTTTCCAATCTCATATAGAAAGCGCTGAAATATCGTGCTTTATGCATGCATATCATTTGCAAAACGGTTCATATAGGGGCTATCTTGCACAACTATCTTTTGCAATCATTTTCATTTTTAAAATGATTTTCTCAGTAACGATTTTCATTGAAAATCCGCCATTTTTCAGCATCTTTTACACTCCAACCGGGATAGAATATACACTACACGGTTGCAGTATTGCAAACGCTATCAAAGAAGATGGAACCCCCGTCGCAAAGCAGCGGCCACGATAACGGAGCCACAAGCCCCGATACCGGCCCAAACACAAGAAAAGAAGGATCAGGAAGGTCAATGAAACATCGGAAACCAACTCCCGCCTGGCAGAAGCTGGGCCTGCGCGTCAGCAAGAAGCTGGCGGTGGGCGCCACAGCCCTTGCCACAGTTTTCGGCGGACTGGCAGTCGCCAGCGTCTCCGCACAGGCGAGCACCGACCGTAACAGTTATGCGGACACCGTAGGCAACCCGACTTTCGAAGCAGCACGCAAAAAGTACGGTCTGACCAAGGAGATGAAGAACGGCGCCATTCTGCACGCGTGGATGTGGTCGTTCAACACCATCACCGAACATATGGATGAGATCGCCGAAGCCGGTTACACCTCCATTCAGACCGAGCCGATGAGCAAAATCAAGGTGAACGACGCCAACGGCAAGAAATTCACCGAAAATTGGTATTACGTGTATCAGCCGACGAACACCTCCATCGGCAACTTCGTGGTCGGCAGCGAAGACGACCTGAAAGCCATGACCGCGGCAGCCCACGCGCATGGCATCCGCATCATCGTCGACGTTGTGGCCAACCACTTCACCGCCGACTGGAACGCCATCGACTCCGACTGGCAGAAGAGCGAATATTTCCATGCGCGCAACTCCTGCAGCGGCTCCGGCGGCGACAACATCGATTATTCCAACCGTTGGCAGGTGACGCACTGCCACCTGCTGGGCCTATGGGATCTGAACACCGCCAATCCGGAAGTCGCCAATCGTATGCACGACTTCCTGAAAACCGCGGTGAACGACGGTGTTGACGGCTTCCGTTTCGACGCCGGCAAGCACGTCGAACTGCCGAACGAATTCGACGGTTCGCAGTATTGGACCACCATTCTGCAGAACGGCTCGCAATACCAGTACGGCGAAGTGCTGCAGGGCGATTCCGGACTGGATTACAAGGCGTACGCCAACCTGTATGCCAAGTATGGCGAAGGCGGCGGCGGAGCCACGGCCTCCGACTATGGCAAGACCATCCGTTCTGCACTGTGGAGCAAGAATCTCAATGCGGGCAATCTTATGAGCTTGCGCAACGGGGGCGTCAACGACGATCAGCTGGTCACTTGGGTGGAGTCGCATGACAACTACGCCAATGGCGACAAGGAATCCACGTATCTGACCAACGATCAGATACGCTTCGGCTGGGCCGTGGTCGGCGCACGCGCAGGCGGAGCGCCACTGTTCTTCAACCGTCCGAAGGCCTCCGGCGGCAATCAGCCCCAGTTCGCAGAAGCCTCTCAGCTGGGCGACGCCGGCGATGACATGTGGAAAGACACGGCTGTTGCGGCCGTCAACCATTTCCGCAATGCCATGGACGGCGAGGCCGAATACCTGCGCAACTGCGGTTCCGAACAGAACAACAACTCCTGCCTCATGGTGGAACGTTACAAGACCGACAACAATGCCGGCAATGACGGCGTGAGCATCGCCAACATGGGCGGCGACCAGAATCTGGCCGGCACTCCGACCAAGCTTGACGACGGCACGTACACCGATCAGGTGAACGGCGGCACCATCACCGTTTCCAACGGCAAGATCACTTCCGGCACCGCCAAGGGCGATGCGGTGAGCGTGTACTTCAACACGAGCGTGAAGGAATCCGTTTCCGCGACCGTCAGCAAGAAGTTCTCCTCCAACACCATCAAGGTGACGCTGAACGCCAGCAATGCCACCAATCTCACTTACTCACTGAGCAATGGCAAGAACGGCTCCTTCGTTGACGGCGACTCGCTCACCATCGGCGGCGATATGGAGATCGGCGATTCCGTCACCCTGACCGTCAAGGGCACCGGCGCCGAAAGCGGCGAAGCGCTCGAGTTCACCGCAACCTACACCAAGGTTGAGGTTCAGGCGAACACGATTTATGCGACGAAGCCTTCCGGCTGGAGCAAGATGTACGCGTACGTGTACACGGGCGACGGAGCGACCGCGAAGAACAACGCGGCCTGGCCGGGCGTGGAGATGACCGCGATGGCGGCCGCCGATTCGTGCGCCAAGGCCGGCACATACAAGTATGAGGTTCCGGATTTGGGCGAGGGCACCTATCGCGTGATCTTCTCCAACGGCAACGGCTCGCAGATGCCGGGGGCCAGCCAGCCTGGTTTTGAATTCTCGGGCAAGGTGAGCTGGGATGGTTCGTCCGCCTCGCTGACAGCCATCACCTGCACGGCAACGCCTCCGGTTATCAAGACCGCGGACATCACCTTCAGCGCCACGGCCGACCTCAAGACCGGCGAGACCCTGTACGCGGTCGGCGACTGGGGCCAGGGCAAGGGCAAGACCTGGACCCGCGCCGGCGGCGTCAAGCTCGCCAAGAACGGCAACGCGTACACCGGCACCACCACCATGACCAAGGGCCAGGCCATCACCGCCCGACTGATCAAGGTCGACGCGAACGGCAAGACCACATGGGACGAGATCGGCGACGTCAAGGCCACCGCCGACAAGACCAAGACCGTGGACCTCAAGTGGACCAACGCGGTCGAGAACACCGTGGACATCACCATCAACGCGGCCGCCGACCTCAAGACCGGCGAGACCCTGTACGCGGTCGGCGACTGGGGCCAGGGCAAGGGCAAGACCTGGACCCGCGCCGGCGGCGTCAAGCTCGCCA
>NZ_JAHOMM010000008.1:0-91263 GCF_019131435.1 Bifidobacterium sp. MSK.13.1
CACATTTTTTTGATAAAAAGAAACCGCATGTTTCCATGCGGTTTCTCAAATCGTCACTTTTCCTTTGCTTCGATGGCACGCATCTTCAGTACGCTGGCCAATGCGGCACCACCAATCGCCACAACGATCACCGCCAAAGACAGCCATGTAGGCACTTCAGGCACCCAAGCGATCGGTTGACCGCCGTTGATGAACGGCAACGAATTGCCGTGCAATGCCTCCATAATGAGCTTGACTCCAATGAAGCCCAGCACCACGGAAAGTCCAAGAGGCAGATACACCAGCTTGTCGAGCAGCTCGCCAAGCAGGAAGTACAGCTGCTGCAAGCCGAGCAATGCGAACACATTGGACGTGAACACAATGAACGGATCCTTCGTCAAACCGAAAATCGCAGGAATGGAGTCAAAGGCAAACATCACATCGGTGGTGCCGATGGTCAGAAAGACGATCAGCATCGGAGTCCAATACTTGGCACCGTTTTTGACGGTACGCAACTTTTCTCCGTCATACTCATCGGTGATCTTGATCACCTTGCGCAATGCACGAATCAAGCCATTCTCATGATATTCCTCATCTTCGTCTCCCCCAGTGACCAACTTGATGGCGGTGACGATAAGAAATGCGCCGAACAGGAAGAACACCCAGGTGAAGCGGGAGATAATGGCCGCGCCGATGAGGATGAACACGCCGCGCAACACCAATGCGATCGTGATGCCGATGGACAGCACGAATTTCTGCAGCTGTTTTGGCACCGCAAAATTCGACATAATGATGACGAAGACGAATAGATTGTCAATACTCAGCGAATATTCCGTAAGCCAGCCCGAATAAAATTCGATGGCCGGCTTCGATCCCGCGAAGAACCACATAAGCCCGCCGAAGATCAACGCCATGACTACAAAGAACGCGATATGCTGCACGCATTCCTTGGTGGAGGGCACATGGGGCTTACGTCCGATGATAAACAAGTCAACCACGAAGAAGACGGCAAGCACCGCGAACGTGGCGATTTCAAAAACAAGTGGTGTTTCAGCCATAATCCACTATGGTACGGATGCCGTATGACCGGTCGAGAACTATTTGCTCGCCTCCGTCATCTGCCGAAGTTCCTTTTTCAGGTCACGGATCTCGTCACGCAAACGAGCCGCAAGCTCGAATTGCAGTTGTTCGGCGGCGGCATGCATCTGCTCGGACAGTTGTCGAATGAGATCAGCTAGATCCTGCGCGGGCAATCCGGCCTTGAGAATCTCCTCATGCCGTCTGTCAGATTCCTCCTTGCTGGTAGCAGGCACGCCAAGATGCGAGTTGCCGGCTTTGCCTTCATTACGGTAGCCGGTACCGAGCAACGTCTGCGTATCGACATCTTCCTTGGCGAGCATGTCGTTGACGTCGCTGATTTTCTTGATTAACGGCTTCGGATCGATGCCATGCTCTTTGTTATATGCGATTTGGATGTCGCGGCGACGATTGGTTTCATCAATGGCTTTATGCATGGCATCGGTAATGTCATCGGCATACATGATGACGGTTCCGGACACATTTCTCGCGGCACGACCAATCGTCTGGATGAGGGAACGATAGGAACGCAGGAAACCTTCCTTGTCCGCGTCAAGGATCGCAACCAACGATACTTCCGGCAAATCAAGACCCTCACGCAATAGGTTGATGCCGACGATGACATCGATCTTGCCTTCGCGCAGTTCGCGCAGCAATTCGACACGTCGCAGGGTGTCCACATCGGAGTGCAGGTATTCGACTTTGATGCCACGCTCCAGAAGATAATCCGTCAGATCCTCAGCCATCTTCTTAGTGAGCGTGGTGACGAGCGCACGCTCGTTTCTATTCACACGGTCCTTGATCTCCGCAAGCAGATCATCGATCTGCCCGTCAACCGGGCGCACATCGATTTGCGGATCGACCAATCCTGTCGGTCGAATAATCTGTTCGACCACACCGTCACTCAAGCCAAGCTCATAATCGCCAGGAGTGGCGGAAAGGTAGACCGTCTGGCCGACGCGCTCAAGGAATTCCGGCCATTTGAGCGGTCGGTTGTCCATCGCCGAAGGCAGACGGAAGCCATGTTCGACCAACGTGCGTTTGCGACTGGCATCGCCTTCGTACATGGCGCCGATCTGCGGCACGGTAACATGCGATTCGTCAATGACGAGTAGGAAATCGTCAGGGAAGAAATCCAATAACGTATGCGGCGGCGTGCCCGGCTCACGGCCATCGAAATGTCTTGAGTAGTTTTCCACTCCGGAACATACGCCGACCTGGGAAAGCATCTCCAAATCGTATGTGGTACGCATGGTAAGACGCTGCGCCTCAAGTTCCTTGCCTTGTTTGCGCAATTCGGCGGTACGTTGATCAAGTTCCTGCTGAATGGTAGACAACGCTCGCTCCATACGTTGCGGCCCTGCCACATAGTGCGATGCGGGGAAAATATGGACTTGCGATTGACGCCCGATCACATCTCCGGTAAGTGGATGCAGGGTTGAAATACGGTCGATTTCATCACCGAAGAATTCAATACGGATGGCCAGTTCCTCATATACGGGAATGATTTCGACGGTATCGCCGCGCACACGGAAAGTACCTCTGGTGAAGGCGATATCGTTGCGCTTGTACTGCATGGCGACGAAAGTACGCAGCAAGTCATCACGGTCGATCTGCTGGCCTTCCTCGAGAAACAGCATACGCCCGGCATATTCTTCCGGCGTACCAAGGCCGTAAATACAGGAAACCGTTGCCACGACCACGCAATCACGACGCGTCAGCAGGTTCGCCGTGGCCGCATGGCGAAGCCGTTCCACGTCGTCATTGATGTTGGAATCCTTTTCGATATACGTATCTGTTTGCGGAATATAGGCTTCCGGCTGGTAGTAGTCGTAGTACGAAACGAAATAGCTCACCGCATTGTCTGGCATGAGTTCACGGAACTCGGCGCACAGCTGCGCTGCCAACGTTTTATTCGGTTCGATGATCAACGTCGGACGTTGCAGACGTTCAATAAGCCATGCCGTGGTGGCGGTTTTGCCAGTTCCGGTGGCGCCCATGAGCACCACATCGTTCTCACCGTTTTCAATGCGTTCCGCAAGCTCTTCAATCGCTTTAGGCTGGTCGCCGCTCGGCTTATATGGCGATTTGACCACAAACGGCTTGTTCGTGCGTTCAATATTGAATCCCATACCTACCTCGCTTCCGTGCGCCATTGTTGCATTAGCATATCAATATGCTCGAACATTTGTTCCAATGACTGTGTGGAATCGATGATCTCATCGGCAATGGCAAGACGCTGTTCCACGCTGGATTGATGGTTCACACGATTCCATGCCTGGCTTTCGCTCATGCCTCGCGTTGACATCATTCTGCTGACCCTCACCTGTTCAGGCGCTTCAACAGTTACGATATGGTCGAATTCAAAAGGAATGCTGTCAATTACTTCGGCGAGTAACGGTATGTCATGCACCACTACTGCTTGGCAATCAACTTCAACAGCCTCATGTTCGAGTTGCACTGCAAGTTCATAAATCAGTGGATGCTCGATTCCGTCCAGCATCTTGCGTTTTCGTTCCGCATCAGCGCCGGAAAACACATGCTCTGCCATCCACGCTCGATTGAGCTCGCCTCGATCGGTCAAAGCATCGGAGCCGAAACATTCCACTATACGCTGAAGGCCGATGCTGCCTGGTTCCACCACTTGACGCGCAAGCAGATCATAATCGACAAGTACTGCACCAAGCTCACGCAGTCTTGCGGATACCGTGCTTTTGCCAGCCGCTATGCCGCCGGTCAATCCTATTCGAATCACCACAACCGCCATTGTAATGCGCTTCGCATGCGCGCTTGCCATGCACATACGAAAAGACCCCGAACCTGAATCAGGAACGGGGTCTTTTCTAAAATCTAGCCTGAGCTGGATTGGATCCTAGCTCAGGATACAATCACTTGCCGAGCAGCTGGTCGCGCAGAGCGGCGAGCTGGTCGGAGTCGGCGAGGGTGCCGGCGGAAGTGTTCTCGGAGGAGTAGTTGGAAGACACCTCTTCGACCTTCTCTTCCTTCGGAGCCTGGCCATCTTCAGCGGCGGAAGCTTCAGCGTTCTCGAGCTCCTTGGCCACAAATTCCTTATGCTGCTCCCACAGATCGTGAGCGGTGGCGTACTGGGACTCCCACTCCTCACGCTGCTTCTCGTAACCAGCGATCCACTCGTTGGTTGCCGGGTCGAAGCCTTCCGGATACTTGTAGTTGCCCTGCTCGTCGTACTCTGCCGGCATGCCGTACAGAGCCGGATCGAAGTCCTCGGAAGCCGGATCGACGGAGTCGTTGGCCTGCTTGAGGGACAGGGAGATGCGGCGACGATCGAGATCAACGTCAATCACCTTGACGAAGACTTCTTCGCCCGGCTTGACGACGGTCTCCGGGTTCTCCACGTGGCGGTTGGCCAGCTCGGAGATGTGCACGAGGCCTTCGATGCCGTCTTCGACGGAGATGAAGACACCGAACTGGACGATCTTGGTGACCTTGCCCTTGACGATCTGGCCAGGAACGTGGGTGCGAGCGAAGCGCTGCCACGGATCTTCCTGGGTAGCCTTGAGGGACAGGGAGATGCGCTCACGATCGAGGTCAACGTCGAGCACCTCGACGGTAACCTTGTCGCCGACCTTGACAACCTCGGACGGGTGGTCGATGTGCTTCCAAGACAGCTCGGAAACGTGGATCAGGCCGTCAACGCCGCCCAGATCAACGAATGCACCGAAGTTGACGATGGAGGACACGACGCCTTCGCGAATCTGGCCCTTCTTGAGCTGGGACAGGAAGGTTTCGCGCACTTCGGACTGGGTCTCTTCGAGGTACTGACGACGGGAGAGCACCACATTGTTGCGGTTCTTGTCGAGCTCGAGGATCTTGGCCTTGATGGTCTGGCCAATGTACGGGGACAGGTCGCGGACGCGACGCATTTCGACCAAGGATGCCGGCAGGAAGCCGCGCAGACCGATGTCGACGATGAGGCCACCCTTGACAGCTTCGATGACGGTGCCTTCGACAACGCCATCGGCTTCCTTAATCTTCTCGATGTCTCCCCAAGCGCGCTCGTACTGTGCACGCTTCTTGGACAGAATCAGACGGCCTTCCTTGTCTTCCTTAGTGACGACAAGGGCCTCAATGGTGTCGCCGACCTCGACGACTTCGTCCGGATCAACGTCCTTCTTGATGGAAAGCTCACGGGAGGGGATGACACCCTCAGTCTTGTAGCCGATGTCGAGCAGGACCTCGTCGTGATCGACCTTGACGACGGTACCTTCGACCAGATCACCATCATCGAAGTTCTTGATGGTGGAATCGACTGCCTTGATGAAGTCCTCTTCGGTGCCGATGTCGTTGATGGCGACCTTGGCGACTTCGTTATTGTTCTCTGCCATTAATTTGGTTTCTTACAAATAGTGGGTGGATAAAATCGGTCTTCAATTATGTGCGTGCGATATAACACACGCAAGGCGTAAGTTTACATGGGACCATGCACAAAAAAGGCGTGCCGCAACCCGCGACACGCCCGAAATTACTTCATATTTTCACACACAGAGCGCAATTACAGCTGACGCTCGGCCATCTCGACCACGTTTTCCAGCAGCATGGCGCGGGTCATAGGGCCTACACCGCCTGGATTCGGCGTGTATGCCAAGGCCTTCTCATAACAGGCTTTATCGACATCGCCCTTCACGCGATAACGGCCGACCTCCTCGTCGAACACGCGAGAAACACCGACATCGACCAACACCGCGCCTTCCTTGATATCTTCCGGCTTGACGAAACCGGCGGAGCCCATGGCCGCAACGATGATATCGGCCTCACGCATATGCTTGCGCACGTCCTTGGTGCCGGTATGGCACAGCGTGACCGTGGCATTCACCGCCTTGCGAGTCAGCATGAGACCAATAGTGCGGCCGATGGTGATGCCTCGGCCGAGCACGCAGACCTCTTTGCCGTCCAGGTCAATGTCGTAGGCTTTGAGCAGTTCGATCACGCCTCGCGGAGTGCATGGCAGCGGAGTAGTGATCTCGCCGCGCGCATGCAACACGAGTTCGCCAAGATTATATGGGTGCATACCATCGGCGTCTTTCTTGGGGTCGATCAGATCGATGATGGCGTTCTCGTCGATGCCCTTCGGCAACGGCAACTGCACGATGTAGCCGGTGCAGGCAGGATCGGCGTTAAGCTCCTGTACGACTTCGGCGATTTGTTCGAATGTTGCGTCGGCAGGCAACTCCTTCTTAATGGAGTTCACACCGATTTCAGCGCAATCGGCATGCTTTCCGGCAACATATTTGACGGATCCGGCATCGGAACCAACCAGGATAGTTCCAAGACCGGGGTTAACCCCCTGCTCTTTCAGCGCTGCGACTCGCTCGGCGAGATTCGCTTTGATCTGCGCGGACACCATCTTTCCATCGATTTTCACCGCCATGCCGGCCACTCCCCTTTTCGTTGTCTCATTGTTGTATTGGCATTTGCATGTATCGTAGGCTATCTTGGTTTCAGTCGTAAGTCGCACACGTATTTATGAGATGAACACGATTAGGGCGGTTCAGGAAGAGGGCAATCGACATGCGCTTGCACAAACGTTCTTTGTTACGCGCTTTCGCTGCGGGAATCGCGCTTTGCGTGGCGTTCGGCACGGCAGCATGTTCCGGAGGGTCAACTTCGCAGGAGAATGACGCCTCCGCCGACTCCGAAACCCCAACCGAACAGATCACTCCAATCGAAGTGGTCGCCTCGGTCAATCAATGGGGTTCTCTTGCCGAGCAGATCGGTGGCGTCCATGTGAAGGTCACGTCGGTTCTCTCTTCAACCGATGTCAATGCGCATGATTTCGAGCCGAAAACCGACGATATCGACAAACTTCAGCAGGCACAGGTCGTAGTGTCCAATGGTGCCGGCTATGACACTTGGGCCACCAAGAACCTCAGTAAGACCATGGTTTCCGTTTCCGCAGCACAAATGGTGGGCGCCGTCGAGGGAGACAATCCGCATTTATGGTTCTCCAGTGACGCCCGAAACGCCATGGCCAAGGAATTGGCCGACACATATAGCCGCATCATGCCCGCGCAAAAGAAATATTTCAACAACAAACTCACCGCGTGGAACAGGCGGGAGAAGAAAATAGAAAAGGACATGAAGGCGTTCAGCGACTCGCATAAGAACGTCTCCTACGCCGCCACCGAACCGGTGGCCTACTATCTGCTCAGCGACATGGGGTTCACCGACAACACGCCGGAGGGGTATCTGCAATCGTCCAGCACGAATTCCGAGCCAACCCCCACCGATCTTCAGGAATTTCAGGAATTGCTGGAAAAGCATAAAGTCGAGGTGCTGATCAACGACACACAATCCACAAGCGACGCCACGAACACGCTGACCGGCATTGCTTACAAATCCGACGTTCCCGTGCTTGATGTCAGCGAACAGATGCCCTCCGATTACACCAGCCTGACATCGTGGATCCGCGCTCTTATCCTGTCGTTGACCGATATGTTCGATGAACAATTCGATGCTGACGATCAGGATGCAACAAGTTCCGACAGCACGTCGGAAAACGCGGATTCCTTGGAATCAACCGCAGATTCCTCGACGCAAGACAACGATCAGACAACGAACGGATCGAACGATGCGCCGCAACCAAATCCGGTGAAATGATTGTTCGGCAAAAGCGATTGCCGAACAATCGATCGGTAATCGCTTTTGCCAAGACCATCCTGCGTCCAACTGAATGCGGGATGGTCTTTTTTGTTTGCCTGACGTTTTGCTTTTTACGCAAAGCCTCTCGTCTGATCGTTACGACGGTTTCAACGACAATCCTTATTGAGAATGATTGTCAACACTATTTGCGAGTATGTACGTGCATTCAAATCAAGGAGAAGCCATGCACGACGAGACACCTGCCTGCATTGAATTCGACGACGCCTGCGTCAAACGAGGCGGTCACGTCATCTGGCAACACGGCACGTTCAGCATTCCGCAAGGCTCGGTAACCGCAATCGTCGGTACCAACGGCGCGGGCAAAACCACCATGATGAAGGCCGAGCTGGGATTGATTCCAACCGCGCACGGCAGCATCAAGGTACTCGGACAGCCTGCAGGCTCCGCAAACCGGCGCATCGGCTACGTGCCGCAAAGCTACGCATCCGACATCGAATCGAACATCACCGCGGAACAGTCGGTGCTTCTCGGCTTGACGGGAACTCGATTCGGCATTCATCCCGTCACCAAAACACTTCGCGAGAAAGCCCGCAAGGCCATGGACTTCGTCGAGTTACAAGACAAAGCGAATTATCGCCTATCCGAACTTTCGGGCGGACTGCGCCAAAGGGTCGCCATCGCGCAGGCGCTCGTGGATGACCCGAAACTGCTGATGCTGGACGAGCCTCTCGCCAACCTTGATCTGGCGAGTCAACGCGCCACTGTGCACGTACTCGCCAAACTCAACCGCGAACTCGGCATGACCATCCAAGTGGTGGCGCACGACCTTAATATGCTTCTGCCCATCCTCACTGGAGCCGTCTATCTGCTTGACGGACATCCACACTATGCAGGCATGAACGAGGTGCTGGATTCCCATCTACTCACGCATTTATATGGCACGACCGTACAGGTGGTCACCACTCCGCAAGGAGATATGTTCGTGACGCCAAGCGAGGACGAGTCTGAAAACATGAGCATCGATGCGCATGCTCCAGAAGAAATCGCGCAATTTCACCATCACAGCCACACCACGCAGGAGGACTGAGCATGGACGGTACCGTATTCGCTTTCGACCCGGATTGGGTTTCCACGCTCAACGCCCCATTCATGACGAACGCGTTTCTCGCCGGCCTGTGCATCGCATTGGCAGCCGGCGTGATGGGTTATTTCACCATCGCCAGACATTCCACATTCGCAGCCCACGCCTTGGCACATATCGGACTGCCAGGTGCCACCGGAGCCGTATTGCTCGGCCTGCCTGTTTCCGCAGGTCTTGGCGTGTTCGCTCTCGGCGGAGCACTGGTGATCGGCGCGCTTGGCAAGAAGGCTTCACAGCGTGAGATCGCCACTGGAACCGTACTCGCTTTCGCCACCGGCCTTGGTCTCTTTTTCGCACGCATGTCAAGCTCGGCTTCGCAGCAGATGCAGTCGATTCTGTTCGGCTCGATTCTGACGATCACCGACGGTCAGATCATTGGTTTCGCGATTTTCGACGTGCTGCTTTTGGCTGTTCTGGCAGTGATCTACCGCCCGCTATTGTTCAGTTCGCTTGACGAGCAGGTGGCACAGGCAAAAGGCGTGCCCGTCGGTTTCATGAACATTTGCTTTATGACAATTATGGCCGGCGTCATTACCATTGCCGTTCCCGCAGTCGGCACATTGCTGATCTTCGCGTTGGTGATCACCCCCGCCGCCACCGCCAACATCATCGCCCGCTCACCATTCAAGGCGATGGTCGTCGCCACGGTGATCTGCCTGATTTCGATTTGGGGAGGGCTCGTGATTTCCGCCATGTTCCCCGCTCCCCCGAGCTTCATCATCGTGACAATTTCGACGTTGTTTTGGGCGGTTGCGAAGGCTATTGAATCCTTCAAAAGAAAGTAGCAGAAAGAAGTATCGGAAAGCCGTCAGCGGGCGAAATCAGACTGCCTGACGAGTCGATGGATCAACAGGTTCCACCAAAGCATCGGCAATCGCGGCGACGCCTTCGCCCGAACCAGTGAATCCCATGCCATCCGTTGTGGTGGCGGTCATGGACACCTCACAACCTATGGCTTCAGACAACGCTCGTTCGGCTTCTTCCCTGTGTTTTCCGATTTTCGGCCGATTGGCGATCACGACCACGCTGGCACTCACTGGCTTCATACCACGTTCGTTCAGATAATCGACCGTGGTCCGCAACATTTCGGCGCCATGCTTGCCCGCGCCATCGGACTGCGAGCCGACACCGAACAAGGTGCCGATATCACCAAGACCGGCCGCGGAAAGCAATGCGTCAATCAACGCATGAGCGGCGACATCGCCATCCGAATCGCCCTCGATGCCATCGCCCTCCCAACGCAAACAGGCAAGCCATAACGGCTTGCCTGCATCGTGAGATGCGAATCGATGAGCGTCAAAACCCTGACCGATACGCATGAAACGCCTTACCTCTTCTTGGACTTCTTGCTTTCGGCCTCAACTCGGGCCAGCGTATCCATGGCAGCCTCCTCGGGAGCCTCGGTATGATGCTCCTCATCGCCGGGCTGGGCCGGCTCATACCCAAGGTTCACGTCCAGCAAACGCTGGGCCTCGGCTTCATCAAGGTGTTCGGACAGCGAAATCTCGGAAGTCAGAATGCTACGGGCCTTGGTAAGCATGCGCTTCTCACCAGCCGACAGACCATGTTCGTCAACATCACGCTGCGCAAGGTCACGCACCACTTCCGCAATTTTATTGACATCGCCGGTGGCGATCTTCTCGACATTCAGCTTGTAGCGACGAGACCAGTTCATCTCCTTCTCAATGATCGGAGTGCGCAGAATCTCGAACACCTTGGCCACTTCGTTGGCGTCGACGATATCTCGCACACCAACCTTTTTGGCATTATCAACAGGAACGTTGATGACCAGACCGTCAGACGAAAGCACCGACAGCTGCAGATATTCGCGGGTGATTCCCTTGACTGTCCGTTCGGTGATGGCCTCCACCTTCGCAGCGCCGTGACGTGGATAGACGACCATGTCGCCGACCTTGTAACCCATGAATCCTCCGTGAAAAGCTTACACAAAACCCGAATTATTGTGCCATCAGGGGTGGACTTGGCCAAAAACACTTGAAAAACGGAAAAATAGGCGCGACACGGGCCACTTTTCTTCCGTTTCATGCTTACACTTTTGCCATGGCTACAGAATCCAAGATCAATGAAGATGTCGTTGCTGTTCCTGTTCCCCAGGGCACACTGGATGCAGTAAGCAACGGTACGTTCTACAATCCTCACGAGGTGCTCGGCGGGCACCTCGGTTCCGGCAAGCATGCGGATGTCGTCACGATCCGAGTCTTGCGTCCGTTGGCAAAATCCGTGACGATTATCACTGAACAAGGTCAAACGCTCGCAATCCATGAATACAATGGCGTCTTCATGGCACTCGTTCCCGCCGCCGCAGCAGAAGAGGGGTACGGCGTGCCAGATTACCGTATTCGCACGGAGTATGAAGACGGTTCCGTTGTGGTGTCTGACGATCCCTATCGTTATCTGCCGACCATCGGCGAGATGGACATGTATCTATTCGGCGAAGGCCGTCACGAGCGCCTGTGGGAGGCACTTGGCGCACATGTGCTCCGCTATGACGATCCGATGGGTTCTTCTGAAGGCGTAGATGGCGAGCAGGTGGTTGGCACCGCGTTCACCGTATGGGCGCCAAACGCGCATGCCGTGCGTGTGGTCGGCGATTTCAATGGCTGGAACGGACGTACCCACGCCATGCGCGAACTTGGTTCTTCCGGCATTTGGGAACTGTTCATCCCAGGCATTGAGGCCGGCGAAATCTACAAGTATGAAATCCTCAACGCCAATAACGAATGGACCATGAAGGCCGATCCGATGGAGCGCTCCCACGAGATTCCGCCGCGCACCGGATCCATCGTGGTCGAATCCACCCATGAATGGGATGATGCCGATTGGATGGCCGAACGCGCGGCCAGCGACCCGCATAACGGACCGGTCAGCATCTATGAGGTGAACGCCTCCAGCTGGCGCAAGGACGTGAACGACTACCGTGAGCTTGCCGACAAGCTGGTTCCCTACGTGCAGAAGGAAGGCTTCACGCACGTGGAGTTCATGCCGTTGGCGGAACATCCGTTCGCAGGATCCTGGGGTTATCAGGTGACCGGCTACTACGCGATCGATTCGCGTTTGGGTGGCCCCGACGATTTCAAGTATCTTGTTGAGAAATTGCACGAGGCCGGCATCGGTGTGATCATGGATTGGGTTCCGGCCCACTTCCCGAAGGATGCGTTCGCACTGGGCCGCTTCGACGGCACGCCGTTGTATGAGGATCCGGATCCGACTCGTGGCGAGCACCCGGATTGGGGCACGTACGTGTTCAATTTCGGACGTCGCGAGGTCCGTAACTTCCTGGTGGCCAACGCCTGCTTCTGGCTGGATGAGTTCCATATCGACGCGCTTCGTGTGGACGCGGTCTCCTCGATGCTGTACCTGGACTACAGCCGTGAGGCCGGCCAGTGGCATCCGAACATCTACGGCGGCCGCGAGAATCTCGAAGCCATCGACTTCCTCAAGGAAGCCAACGCCACGGCATACAAGAACAATCCGGGCATCATGATGATCGCCGAGGAATCCACGGCTTACCCAGGCATCACCGCGCCGACCGACGCCGGTGGTTTGGGATTCGGCCTCAAGTGGAACATGGGTTGGATGCACGACACCCTGCAGTATCTGCATGAGGAGCCGATTAACCGCAAGTGGCACCACAACGAGATCACGTTCTCCATGGTGTACGCCTATTCGGAGCATTATGTGCTGCCGATCAGCCACGATGAGGTTGTGTACGGCAAGGGATCCATGTTCGGCAAGATGCCGGGCAATGATTGGCAGAAGTATGCCGGTGTCCGCGCGCTGTTCGCCTACCAGTGGGCCCACCCGGGCAAGAACCTCACCTTCATGGGCAATGAGATCGCCCAGTACGGCGAGTGGGATCATGATGGTTCCGTGGATTGGGCCGCGCTTGAATGGCCGGACCACCAGGGTGTGCAAAAGCTTGTCGCGGATTTGAACACGCTGTACAAGGCTTCCCCTGCACTTTGGAGCCAAGACTTCGACCCGGCCGGCTTCCAGTGGCTCACCAGCGATGACGCCGATCACAACACGCTCAGCTTCGTGCGTATCGGCAAGGACGGAGAGCAAATGGTGGTTGTGGTGAACTTCTCCGGCGAGGCATGGACCGACTATCAGGTACCGCTCACCAAGGGCGGCAAATGGACCGAAGTGCTGACCACGGATGATGAGATCTACGGCGGTTCCGGCATTCACAATGGCACGGTCGAAGCGATCGAAGGCGAATACCATTCACGTGATTGGTCCGCGAAAATCACCGTTCCGGCACTGGGCGCAGTATTCTTGAAGCCGGAACTCTGAGAAAGGCGGAAAGCTATGCTCAACTCATCAGCACAACCCACAACGGCTCCACGCACCGTTCTGGTGGTCGAAGACGAGCCGACACTGGCCACTGCCATCGCGCAGCGCATCACAGCGGAAGGCTGGACGGCGCGCGTGGCATCCGACGGCGCCAGTGCGGTTCAGGCCGCGACTACGTTGCGTCCGGATCTGGTCATCATGGACATCATGTTGCCCGTGATGGATGGTCTTGAGGCCACGAAACGCATCGTGGCGGAGCGCCCTGTGCCAGTGCTGATCCTGACGGCACGAGACGACGAGGCCGATAAGGTCATCGGCCTCGGTGCCGGAGCCGATGACTACATGACCAAGCCGTTCTCCATGCGCGAACTCATCGCCCGTTGCAAGGCGTTGCTGCGCCGTGTAGATCGTGCCAAGGTCATCGCCAAAAACTCCGAAAACGAGAAGCTTCTCGATTTCGGCTCCTTGGTCATCGATCCCGCGCAACGTATCGTCACCGTCAATGGCAAGCAGGTGCACCTGACCCCTACGGAATTCGATTTGCTGGCCACGCTTGCCCGCAAGCCGAAGTCCGTGCTCACTCGCGAGAAACTGCTCGAGGAAGTGTGGGATTGGGTGGATGCTTCCGGCACCCGCACCGTCGATTCGCACGTCAAGGCATTGCGCCATAAGCTCGGTTCGAAGACCATTCGTACCGTGCATGGCGTCGGTTACGCGTTCGAACCGCCAGAAGTCCAAGACTAATGCGCTAAAATTCGGTGGTATGCGTACTACCGATACAAAACCAGGGCGTTCGGTGAATCCATTGGAAACCGAACGTCCTATTGGTTTGTTCTCATCGCTCAAAATTGAATTGAGCGTTCTGATCACCATCTCCACCGCCATTGCGTTCATCATGGCGTGGTTCCTGCTCAAAGTAGGGCTCAGCGTATGGATCGCCATGCCCATTACCCTCGCCGTGGCTTTAGGAATCACATATTTCTTCTCCAGAGGACTCACCTCTCCCCTGCGCCAAATGCGCGACGCCGCCGAAGCGATGGCGGAAGGCGATTACACCGTGCGCGTCCATGTCGACTCCAATAGTCGCGATGAAGTCGGCCAGCTCGCCCTCACCTTCAACGAAATGGCGGAAGAGCTTCAGCATGCCGACCAGATGCGCCGGGACATGGTAGCCAACGTAAGCCACGAATTACGCACGCCCGTATCAGCGCTTCAAGCCATGGTCGAAAACATGGCGGATGGCGTGATCGATCCTACGCCATCAAATCTGGAAAGCATCCTCAATCAGACGCACCGCCTGTCCGATCTGATCGCGTTCCTTCTTGATCTTTCCCGCATGGAAGCCGGCGCGGCAAGCCTGCAAATCGAAATGTTCAATTTCGCCGATTTTCTTGACGAAACCGTGGAACCTTTGGAAATCGCCGATGCCGGGCATGCGCATGACATCGAAATGCATGTGCCCGACGATATCGAGATGGCAGGCGATCAGGACCGCCTGCGCCAACTGTTCACCAATATCATCGCGAACGCGCTCAAGCATTCCGCGGACAATACCACGGTGCTTATCGAAGCACACGAAAACAAGGATTTCGGCACCATCGTCACCAATGTCGTCAATTTCGGATCGCAGATTCCGCAAGAGGCGCGTTCCGACATTTTCCGCCGTTTCGTCAAAGGAAAAACAGGTCCGGGCACCGAATCGGGCGGAACCGGCTTGGGATTGTCCATCGCACGTTGGGCCGCCCAGTTGCACGGTGGTTCGGTGAGGGTCGTCGATGACCCGCGTGGAGCCGATTTTGAAATCATTCTGCCGAAATACCATGTTACGGATGACGAATAGAGGATTTCTCACGTCACTGCACTTGCGTGCGTGACCATGCTTGCGTTGGGCCAACCTTCTGCGTTCCCGCCGGAGTGTGAGCCAAAGCAAGCACGGTCACGACCGTGGCACCCTCCTTCCGCATCGTTTCGACGCAACTGCGCATGGTCGCACCGGTCGTGACAATATCATCCACCAGAATCACCATCGTATTACGCAAGGAAACCGAAGGACACACCGAAACATGCCCCTTCAAACGTTGCGACCGTTGCGCCGCACCGCTGGTCTGCACTGATTTCCCTTTGACCCCCCTGTTCTCCAACGCGTCACGCACCGTCACCTCGCAACCTGTTTCCTCCCGTAGAAAACCTGCCAGATGTTTGGCGATCGGCATCATATGTTTACGTCCGCGACGACGTATTGAAGCGGGAGACGAAGGCGCGGGAACCACAACAACATCATGGCATGAACCATGCCTATCACGAACGAAGTCAATAACGCCAGACGCTTTTGCAAGGGCGCATATCGCATCGGCGAACGCACGGTCACATTCCTCGTCGCCGTGATCCTTCCACGCGAGAACCGCCCTTCTGACCGTGCCACGGTACCATCCGCATGCGAACCAGCGTTGCATCGCCACACCGTCAAACGACTGTGCGGTCGGCTGGGAAAACAATGCCCTGCAAGCTTCGCATAGCACTTCATCCGGTTTGTCGCACCCGGCGCAGCCCCGGGGAAACAGCAGATTAACCACCATCGAGCATGCCCTCGCCATTGAGTTCATGCGAAACCTCCCAACAGGTTCTATCGCGATAGACTGGCGATGATTCCACCGCACAATTTCACGGTATCGTTCGGACAGGTAACCTTCACCGCCCTGGTGCCTGCCTTTGCCGCGGGATAATCGTTACCATCCGGATCCATACGGTCTCCCACAAAAACAATCTGCGCCACCGTAATGCCGAGAATATCGGCCAATTCTCGAACAGCGAACGACTTGTCGACGTTTTTTTCGGAGATATCGACGCTGCTGGCGCCGCCCGGCCGTACCTCCAAATGCGGTAGATCGGCGGCAACCGCTCGTGCCAGACGATTCTTCTTCTCGTTGGTTGGATCCCACGCCTCCTTGGCTTCGATGGGCGCAAGCTGCCCTAATGCGGAGAATGTGATCTGGCTGCCACGATCCTCGATACGTTCACCCCAAACGTGCGTGAGCCATATACCCTGTTCGCGCGCATTGCGTTCCAACGATTCGTAAGCTTTCGCACGATCATCCGCGCTGAGGTCATGGGCGAAGACCGGCGCCCAATCCGATCCGCCCCAACGGTAATATCGGGTGCCGCTGGTCGGCATAAGATGCAGATGCGACCGATTGGCTTGACCTGTCAACCGTTCCACCACCTGACTTTTCAGCAATGCATACTTGCCACCGGTGATCACCGCGACATCAATCAACGATGTCAATGCGGAGAAGCATTCGGCCATGTCGTCCTTCATTGGCTTTTTCGACCTTGCCAACGTGTTGTCGAGATCGAAGGCGATAAGGCGTACTCCATTGCACAATTCCTCGATATCCACGTCGTTCCAACAGGGCACGGAAATATCCGTCATGATCGTTTCCTCCTGTGTCGATGCAATGAACAATATGCTATCGCATGATTCGCGCAAGGCCCTGATATGGTAGAAGCCATGTATCAATTGCCTTGGGAATCAACAGTGTATAGAAACCGTCATGGTCGTGGGACCCGCACTCCCATGTTCGGTACCAGACTTCCACGTTATCGTACAAGAAGCGGTATGTTCGACGACATGCTGGTGGCTCAGATCCGTAGGCTCAACGATGCATGGCCCGAACTGGTGGCACCGGTACAGTTTGCGGTCGAGGATGTTCCGCCATCCGACCCGGCACCTTGGGAGGCCACTGCGCACTTGGGCTCGCAGTCTTTCCCCGCGGAACATGGCATTCCGCCGCGCGTCGTGCTGTACCGTATGCCTTTGCAATCGCATGCGCGAAGCCGTATGGACCTGCAATTCGCCATCCGCGACGAAGTGGTGTTGCGCTTGGCGGAACTGTATGGACGCCGTCCCGAAGAGATCGACCCCGATTGGGGTATGTGATCAACGCACGACGGTCATGTTCTGGTTGGCCAGCACCTGCTCGCGGGCTTCCTTCAGATCCGTTGCGCCGATAATCGACACTCCGGCCAGTTTCGCATCCGATACGTCTTTTTGGCTGATACGGATGTTCCACACCATTGATTGGTCCGGATCGGCAAAGCTTACGGCGGCAACGTCTCCATCGTTGATATCCGCCAGATCAACCGTTGTCGAAGCGCCGGATTGGAGAGCAATCTCGCGCTGGTCAACAGTATCTCCGACACTGTTATAGGACGTCAATGTTGCCGTGCGCTCATCGCCCGATATGTTGGTGATGCCCACTTGAGCCGTGGCATGGTCGGGCACGGCCATGGCGGAAACGCTCATCGGCACTGAAGCGTTGACCAAGGCGAAATCAGCCTGGTCATCATCGCCATCATTGGTGATCTTCGCGGCGACGGATACCGGCTCGCTGGCGCTGATGGTAAGTCCGGTCGCCGACTTGGGAACCGAACCCAGGTCGATGACCGAAACGCGATTCGATTCGAGCGTCTGCTGATTGGTTTTCTTCAGACCTTGGTCATCCGTCCAAGATACGGTGACGTCGGCCTGCCGAGACGGATACACATACAGGTTGACGGCATCGCCTTCCGTGAGTCCGTCAATCGCCAATGTTTTTGCGGCAACAGTATTGGGAACCGCATAATCCGATCCTTTTGCAACCAGACCATCCATGGCTATGGTGCGCACCACGGCCGCAACGGGCGTGTCCACGCTGGACACGGTAACGTACAAAGCATCCTGCCCGGAAGCTGCTGCGGCAAGGTTCAGCACAGATTCCTTGCCCGCGCCAACCGTCAACGTCGAACCGGTAGACAATGCCAAAGCACCCGACTTGTCGGATCCCCAAACCTTGATGTTCACCGACGTGGCCTTAGCCGACGGATTGGCCACGACCAGCTGCTGGGTCATGCCTGTTTTGGTGCCCGACACCATCAGCGACTGCTTCAAAGCCGGAGCGACGCAGGAAGCAGCGGAAACGCCTTTCAAATCTCCCTCAGTAGCCCAAGACATCACCGAAGAGGCCGCTCCCGTTCCATCGGAAGCCGACAGCAATCGGGTATTCTGCAATTGGGCTCCGTCATCGACCGTGCCGGACGCCATGAAAATATCATCATCCGATCCGGCATCATCCTTGTTCAACACCAATGACGAAGTGGCTTCATCAGCTCCGAGAAGCCCTACGGAAGAGCGGAACACCGAACCGAAGGACGCATAACGCGCCGACGACATGATATTGCCGTTGGACGCTTGATATTCGCTGTCTCCATACGCATCAGTATCAGCTATCGTCATTCGTGCTGGACAATATGTTTCCAGCTGACGCGGACTGACGGTACGGGATACGGATGAACGCTGCGTTACCGGCGAATCCGCATGAATCCAAGTCGGGCGGTAGATTACGGCCACGGTCGCCAGTGCGACAATGACCAACACCGACACTATGGCCAGAATTACACGCCAAACCGTTTTGGAACGGGAATGTTTGCTCATGCTTCCTCCTGACCGTGACGCCTCATGCGCGGAAGCGCAACCAAGCAATACGCTGCGAGAACAATACCCATGCACCACAGCCATGCCTGACGCCACACACTCGATTCAGCCTGTCGATATCCCTTGCGGTCGATATGCTGCTTGGCCGTATCTTGGATGGTGAGACGATAGTATGTTCCCGCATCAGTGCTTACGACATTCTGCGTGCCATCGGAAGCGCTGATATTGGAACTCAACTGATCGGTTATCTCCTTTTGCGCCTTGTCTTCGCCGGAGCGCACCACATAGATGCCTCCGAATCCCAACTCGCTCAAATCGGCGACGGCGTCGGAATCAGCATTCGACAACAGCTGCGCGCAATCCTTGGCGATGGCCTTGTTCGCATCATCGGAACGTCCGAACGCCACTTCGACACGCTGTGCCGGAGAGCTGTCGATCAAATCACCTCGGCGGGTGCGCATCACATTGTAGCTGATGGAACCGGCACTATCCGCGCGTACTGCGAGCACACGCCTCGCCTCATCCTGCGCAAGATAGTCGGAAGCAACAATCGGCAAACCGGAATCACTGGTCGAAACCGTGTTATGGTCTCTGGCGACATAATCAAAACCGGCACTCGCCACAACCGACGCCGCAATCAGCATGACCAGCACGATTCGTGCCGCACGCCCGGCAATAATGCCAGTAGAAGCGCCATTCCTCTCAACTTCGACATCGCCGGTGGGCCTCTGCCACAGCATGACGAAACGTTGCACCGCACCGCCTGCGACCATGCACACGCAAGACAGCAGTCCCATCATCGTGAATGAAACGCCGGGAAGCACGGAACCGGCCACGGCGCCATCCGCATCGACCGCAACCACAACCGCGGCGGAAAGCAGCGACGTGGCAAGACCCGCGATCGCCACGACCCACATCATACGCGACACGCGAAGCACGAATGGCAGGAACAGCGATACCGCGGCAAGAAGCACAATCAATGCCAACATCGCAGCAGCCACATACTGCCAAATCTCGCCGGATACGGCAACGCCGAACGCACGGGAAACAATATCCGAAAGATTTGCGATCATCGGATGCCCATCATGCGCAGACGACGGCAATATCACACTGCCAAAAATCTGACGCCACGTACCTGCTCCTGCGAAACGTACCGTGTTGACCAATGTGGGCGCGCATACGGAAGCGGCCGGCAGCGGAATCAGCAGCAGCGTCGTTCTATGGGAGCGTACAAGCATCAGGAACACAAGGAACGACAACATCAGCGGCAGCAGCAATTGCGGTTCGGCCGCGACGACGGGAATAAAGCACAATGCCGCAAGCGCCGCGGCCTGCACGGAAGCCTGCGGATTGACCAGATCTTCCGTACGGTACATGCCTACGGCTCGGAAAGAAAACGCGAAGGCCGCAGGAAGAAACACCATGACCGTCATCATCGTCACGTCGGCATCGCTGTACACGTTCATCGACAATGCGATGGCGAACCATGCCAACGCGATCACGCAACGCACCGTGTCGGACCGAGTAAAGATTCCAGCCAAAGCCCAGAACGACAGCACCATCAAAGGAGCGGACAAGAAGAACACCACGGCGACTGCGGTCGCAACATGGCCAGCCGTGAATACGGAAACCACCATGAGCACCAGCAGCCAAGGCGCGCTCGGGGCGCTGATTCCCGTTCCCGCGGTATACGCCCACGACGTGGTGGCGGCATGCACCAACTGGCTGAAACTGGCATCGGTCGGCAGCAACGTTTGAGAATATATCGACGCGCCGGAGAATACGCTCCGAAGCACATTCCAATATAGGAAGACGATCCATGCGAAGGCGATCACCGCCGATGCGATGGCAAGCCCCCACCTGCGCATGAGCCTTTTACGCAGATGCGCCTTGGCAAGAGGGCTGAGGATCACAGTGCCACGCTGGTCAAGAAACGCACGCTTGCGATCGTTCCATTGGCCGATCTGCTGACGAGTCGTCTGCAATGCGGCCAATGCCTTCAAGGAGACCCTACTCTGCTCACGCAATCGGGCACGGGCCCTCCATGCGCCCGGCAAGTGGAGCAACGAACGCCAAGGCAGGGCCAATTCGCAACAGGCATGGTATGGCTGTTTGCGCGTCAGGCACAGCACGGCCAGTCCCAACGCCTTCAGTATCGACCAGATCCACAGCAGCGGCCACCAAGAACGATGCACGTCCGTATACGCGTATTTCGTATTCGCCTCGCGTACCGCAAGGTACGGATCGACGCGGCCTTCCTCATCTTCAACAGGTTGGCCGTTTTTGGAACGCACGCCTTCAAATCTTGCCCTCCTATGGGCGATTCGCGCCTGCGGGACCACCACCACACGGCCACCGCCCAGGCAGATGCGCCTGCACAGGTCCGTGGATTCGGCGAACGTGCCGAACCATGGATCGGCACCCTTCCAAGTACGCAAGGTGGCCAATGGAACCAGCGCGCCGGAAAGCGACACAGCCAACACATCCTGCCGGCCATCATACTGTTCCTGATCCGGCTCACCGTCCACCACCAGAGACGTGACATTGTGGTGCCCCGCATACAAACCGACGTTATGCAGGCTTTCCGCCTGCCAATCCAACTGTTTCGCGCCAAGCAAAGACGCAGTCGGCGTGTTTTTCCAAGCATCGAGCAACACCTCAAGGCATGACTCATCGGCCGGCCTGGAATCGTCATGCAATGTCCACAGAGCACCGACCCGGTCGTCAAGATCGATCTGTTGCATTGCACGAGCCACGGCATTCATGAATGAAGAGGCACCCTTCACTCCTACGAGAATGACACGTATGGTCTTGCTTTCGGGAACTTCCGTAAGCACACCGGCAGGCGACGGGATAACGCTAAACGTCATCTGCATAGGCTGCTCAACCTGATTGGTGCAATCCGCAACGATAATAGTGCCTGGAAGCACACGCTGTGCGAGCACCGCGGCAAAAGTGGATGAGAAAAAACGTAGATCGCTTTGCGCGGTAATCACCGCAGCCACGGATGAATCGGCATCCTGCCGATGGGAGTACGGCCTGCTGTTGAGCAGATCGGTCACAATTCCCTGGATATCGCTGCTGGCGTTAGAATTCATAATTTCAAGTGTACGCACAGGGTGTGCCGTGCGTTATGCCCGTTCCTTGTGTTCCTTCTTATACCGACGGCGCTCACGTTCGCTCATGCCACCCCAAATGCCGAAACGCTCATCATGCTCGATGGCCCATTTCAGGCATTGCTCACGAACCTCGCACTGGGCGCACACTCGCTTGGCATCCCTGGTTGATCCGCCCTTTTCAGGAAAGAACGCCTCCGGATCAGTCTGAGAACATAACGCCCTATGCTGCCAGGAAACATCATCATCGCTTTTGAACAGACCCCACAGTTCCGCAAGCGGATTATCGGAGGACTCGTCGATCACGCCCCACATGCGTCCTCCCCTGCTATACGTATGCGCACTTTTAGTCGTGTTAAATTACACACATGCAATTTCTTTTTGTCAAGTTTTCCGCCGTGTCAATCACTATAATTCGAGAAAAATATGGTACATGGTACCTCCAAGAACGACGGGGGCCTGAAGCAGAATCCGTGAAAATCGGGGAACATCTCTATAATCCCATGACAGAGTAGTGGTATGTTCTAGAACGCGTTGAGATATGGCGTGATCTTTTGTATAAACAGGAAGGCGATACCGTGACCACATCACCAGCCGGCGATAAGCTTCCTAACGTCAATGGACTGCGAGACGCAAAGCCGCGTCACAGCCTTGGCTATCGAGTGCAGCATCGTGCGAGGACGATAGTCGCTTCGGTCATCGCGGCGATGCTGGTGTTCTCGGGAACCGCAGCGGCCGCAACATGGCTGGATGTGAATGGCATCATCAAAGACCATTCGGTCGAAATCATCGGACAAGGCTCACTTGACGCCAACACCTCGATCATCGATCCCAACTCCGGCAAACCCATCGAATTCGTACTCATCGGGCAGGATTCCCGCGATGGCGAAGAGAACCAGTCCGTCGGAGGCAACTTCGACGACGTGGTAGGCAACCATCAGGCCGACACCACAATGGTGGCGCAGATTTCCGCGGACCGCACCAAAATCAATCTCGTTTCCATTCCGCGCGACTCCCTAGTGGACATACCGCAGTGCGAAACGACCAACGGCACGATTCCCGCGCAATACAATGTGATGTTCAACTCAATTTTCGCGAACGCATACCAGACCGGCGGCGATCTCGCTTCAGCCGCAAGCTGCACCCTGAATGCAGTGAACAGCCTCACCGGACTGAACATTCAAAACTTCATCGTCGTGGATTTCGCAGGACTGGTCAAAATGATCAATGCCGTAGGCGGAGTCGACCTGTGCATCCCACAGGACGTCGACGACCCCTACACCAGCCTGCAACTCACCAAGGGCCTGCACCATCTGGACGGACACCAGGCAACGCAGTACGCACGAACCCGCCATGGTCTGGGAGACGGATCCGACACATCACGAACAACCAGACAGCAATACCTCATCAAACAGTTGATGAACGAAGCGCTCAGCAAGAACCTCTTTACTGACACCGCACAGCTCTACCAGCTAGCGAAATCAGCCTTGCAATCACTCTATATCTCGCAAGGCATGGCCGATACCGCAGCGCTTGCAGGTCTTGCCATGAGCCTCAAGGATTTCAATCTGTCCAACCTGTATTCGCAGACCGTTCCTGTAGTATCCGCGCCGTCGGACCCGAATCGTTCGGTCTGGACCGATGAGGCGGAGACGCTATGGGAGAAGATGCGCGCGGACAAGCCGATTTATGGTTCCGACGAATCCGACGCGAACACGGATGCCAATACCGCAGGCAATTCCGACGGTTCTTCCGATAATTCGACGGATGGCACTGACAATACGGATAATACGGGCACTGACAACACGGGTTCCCAGGAAGCCGCACAGACGCCTGATCCGGTCACTGGTCTGATCACGCAAGCCGATGGCACGCTTATCGATCCGAACACCGGTGGCACCGTCGATCCGGAAGATGGCTCCATCCATGACGCTCTTACCGGGCAGTACATCGGACTTGCCGATCGTTACCTCAACGCGACAGTTTGTGCCGTTCCCGCAAAGAACTAGACCGCTTTCACCGAATCCGTTCCTACACGATGTAAATGGTGTAGGAACGGATTTCTTTTTGGAGGATATTGTATGAGTGAAGAGAACGGCGGCAAGGACCCCATGCCCGCACCACCGAGCTTCATCCCGTCTGCAGGACGGAAGAAGACGGAATCACAGCCTCACAAATCCACAATTCCTTCTCAATCCGGCTCTCCGTCAATTCCGAGTTTTTCGCCTGCCGCACAGCCAGCGCGCTCAAGTGCCCCGCACGCCAGCAGGCGTACAGCGCAACCATCATCCGTAACTCCATCCGGTTCCAGCGCTCCACAGAGTTTCCGTCCTGCCGCAAACTCCACCAGCAGACCACGTAAGTCGGCATCATCGTCTCCTGCATCGTTTGCTCCTGCTTCAGCTCCGAACAATCACCGTGCGTCTCAGCAGGTACGAGGATCCTCCTCCATACCCACTGGCATGCCACGAACAACGCGACAGAACACGCCCAGACAACCTTTGTCCGGCAATAGCACAACAGGATACCAATCCACTGCGAAAGCCGTGCTCCCCCACAGAAAACGACATATGGGGCGGGTCATTCTCGCGTTTTTCCTTGCTGTGATTCTCGCCTTGGGACTGTCGATATTCTCCGCATGGAATTGGGTGGATGGACAGCTCAACAAACAGTCTTGGTTGACGAACAAAGCCGATACCGCTGGCGAAAGCTGGCTGATCCTCGGTTCCGACGAACGCGAAGGCACCATTGGCGATGCGGGAGACGTGACCGGTTTCAGAACAGACACCATTCTGGTACTCACCAAACCGAAATCCGGACCTTCCTCACTGATTTCCATTCCGCGTGATTCCTTGGTGGAAATCGACCAGAGTTACATGAAAATCAACGCCGTCGCCCAACTGTACAACGGCAAACAACTGGTTAACGAAGTCGAAGACATCACCGGGCAAAAAATCAACCACGTGGCAATGGTGCAATTCGGGGGTCTGGTCAAAGTGGTCGACGCTTTAGGAGGCGTCGAATTGTGCTACGACCAGGATGTAAGCGATCCGTACTCCCAGTTGAACTGGACTGCCGGTTGTCATACTGCCGACGGCACCACCGCGCTTGCGTTTTCTCGTATGCGTTACGCGGACGCGCAAGGCGATTTCGGTCGTGCAGCCCGTCAACGTCAGGTCATCAACGCCATAGTGAAAAAGGGCGCGTCCAAGGATACGCTGCTGAACTTCGGCAAGGTCAAAAAAGTTGCGGAGGCTGCGTTGGGCTCCGTAACCGTGGATGAAAAGGCTTCGACCTCATCGCTGATGCGCATGGCTTTGGCGTTCAAAAGCGCTTCTGGGGATCAAGGCATTTCAGGAAGCGTTTATTGGACCGATCCCGACTACTACGTTGATGGTGTCGGCTCAAGCGTGCTCTTGGACGAGGGTAAGAACCTCGAACTGTTCTCCGAATTGGCTAAGGGGACCCATCGGGCTGGCACTGTAGGCACGCTCGCCGAACAGCAAAGCTGAGGGTTGTGGTCAGGATGTGGATAACCATATCCTCCGACCACAACCCTGATTCTCGCTTGCGTCCATCCGCCACTGCTGTTCACAATGACGGCATGAACAGCAAAACCAAGCGCAAGCATACCAATGGATTCAATGAGGATCGGCTGATGCTCATCAGCTGGGCCGCGCCGGTATTGTCGCAACTTGTCATGCTTGTCATAATGATCGCGCAACGGCAATGGCTATATGTGGCCATGCTTGCTCCTGGACTCATCAGCAGCGCGTTGTCTCTGGCATCCATGGCGTTGCGTTCCAATCAGAAGCAGCAGCATGACGAACCGGTCTCCACCACCTATGCAAAGGTGGTGGAGACCGCAAGGCAAAACAGCCATTCGCCGTTCGCCGCAATGCCCCATATGTGTTTCGAGCGGTTCTACGCTCTGGACGAGGACGCGCTGCCTTGGCGCACCATCACACGAACATGGCTTTCCTCCACATCATCCTGCCCTATAGGAGTCACGGAGCATGGCTTGTTTCGCACGGATCTGCAACGATCAGGACCGCATGCCATGGTAGCAGGCACCACGGGTTCGGGAAAATCGGAATTGCTCATCAGTTGGTGCTTGTCGCTCGCCATGCAATACAGCCCTGATGATCTTCATTTTGTGTTTTTGGATTTCAAAGGAGGATCGACATTCAACGCTTTGGAACATCTTCCCCACACCGTTGGCAATGTCTGCGATCTTGATTTGTTCCACGCGATTCGCGCGTTGAATGCCATTGAACAGGAATTGGTGCGTCGTGAGGCTCTGGTCAGCGCCGAACGTGTTTCCAGATTCGACCAATTGGTCCGGCCTCCGGCACGACTGGTTGTGGTCATCGATGAATTCCATGCGCTTCGAGACCGTCTGCCCGACTATATGCAACGGCTGAATCGTCTTGCGTCACTTGGCCGTTCCCTTGGCATGCATCTGATCGTCTGCACGCAATATCCTATGGGCCAAGTCCATGCCGACATGAAAGCCAATATCTCGCTGAGCATATGCTTACGGGTTACAGACCAAATGCAGTCGAACGAATTGATCGGCATACGTGACGCAGCGCTGATTCCTCCCAGCATTCCCGGTGCAGCCTATTGCAATGACGGACAACACACCACACCTTTCCTATGCAGCGCGGTCCGCGATGTCAACCGACTTGTCCGCAATATTGGAACGGCCGCACGATTCCACGCCTGCAAACGCCCCGATCTCCTGTTTTCCGAGCCTCTCACGCAACATGCAACGCAATCCGATCTTTCCATCCCATCAAACCAGTCATGGCATAACGTTCCCTTTGCGCTTGCCGACGATGGCGTATTGGTGTATACCGCCATTCTTGACGTGAGCCAACAGAATATCGCCATCATCGGTGCCTACGGCAGCGGCAAAACCAATCTACTGTTGCATTGCGCACGCTGGCTATATGACACGGGTTGCGCCAATATTCGTTTCACACGCAAAACCGAACATGGCATGGTGACGGATGACGGCAAACCCTTACCGTCGCATAAGCGAACCATCTGGATTGTGGATGATGCGGACGAAGCGCTTAATCCCTTTTCCTCTGCGCCTGAAGCGAACGAATTGCGTGAGGCGTTGGTCAATCCCAATATCACAGTGATTGCCGCGGTGGAAAAACCTATTTCCGCACTGCTGGACCGATGTCCGACTCGTGTGGCGTTCCCCTGCGGAGAACGTTCCAACGATCTGATGCTCGGCATTCCCGGCGCAATTCTGGACGGGTTCGCAGCCGACGACTATACCCTCCCAGGTCGTGGCGTGCTCATGCAACAGGCCAAAGCATGCCCTATTCAGTGCGTGGAATTCCAAGGTTTTTAACGATTCGTGGGATTCTTTTCGCGAAGACTCTTGAAAAGTCGCGCGATTCGTGGTTATCTGAGTAACGGACTTACATGCCGTACATGGCAAGAGGAAGGCGATTATATGAGCAGTGCTTTTGACTGGCGCGCCAAGGCCGCATGCCGCGACAAGGATCCGGAGCTGTTTTTCCCGGTCGGCAATACAGGCGCCGCCTATCAGCAGATCGAAGAGGCCAAGGCCGTCTGCCGCACCTGCAAGGTGATTGACGCGTGCCTGAAGTGCGCGCTTGACACCAATCAGGATTACGGTGTTTGGGGCGGTTTGAGCGAAGACGAACGTCGTGCGCTCAAGCGCCGTGCCATGCGTGCCCGCCGCTCCCAAGCCATGCAGATGCAGATCTGAAATTTTCAAAGATCCATCATTGCATACGCTCTGCGAATAGCGACTTACAACGAAAATGTCCGGTTGACTTCCCCTGGTCAACCGGACATTTTCGTATCTTTCCTATCGTTCCTGCGCCGCACGCAGCTTCATATCGAGCACTACTCGGGTGCCACCGCCACGACGGGGCTCCCAACGGACCGTGCCTCCGAAATCGTTGTTGACGAACGTGCTGATGATCTGCGTTCCCAAACCGGATCCGGAGGAACGTGCCATACCATCATGCTCCTCATTGGCCAAGCCCGTGCCATCGTCTTCGACCACAACATTGAGGTTGTTGCCACCGCGTCCCACGGAAATCGTGATATGACCTTCTTTGCGACCTTCGAAGCCATGTTCCACGGAATTGGTGATCAGCTCGGTCAGCACCAATGACAACGGCGTGGCATCCTGCGCCGGCATCATGCCGAATCTGCCGATGAAGTCGATGTCGATATGCTGGTCACGCATGGTGGCCAAATCCACCGCCATCTTCAACAGGCTGGAAATGACCTTGTCGTAATCGACGATTTCATCGGCGGTCTGGCTCAAGCCTTCATGGACCATGGCGATGGTTTGTACACGACGCTGCGCCTCTTTCAGCTCTTTCTTGACCTCTTCGGACTTGGTCTTACGTGCCTGCAGTCGCAGCAATGCGGAAACCGCCTGAAGGTTGTTCTTGACGCGATGGTGGATTTCGGAAATCGTCGCATCCTTGGTCTGCAGTTCCTTTTCACGACGGCGAAGCTCAGTCACGTCGCGACATAGCACAACAGCGCCAACGCGGCCATTGGCATCCATCAACGGCAGCGAACGCATGGACACCGCGGACTTGTTGGCATCGAGTTCGGAATCGACGGCGGCTTTGCCACTGAGCACCAGAGGCAAGGTTTCCAGCACGGGATCGTTCTCGCGCAGCAATTTGGTGCCGATTTCGCTCAGATACTCTCCCTGCATGGTGCTGACCGATCCCAAACGTCGGAAGCAGCTGATGGCATTCGGCGAAGCATATCGCACGATACCTTCGACGGTGAGCACGATGAAGCCGTCCGCCACACGCGCATTGTGACGCTGGTTCATAATCGGATTACGATATGGGAACTGACCGCGAGGAATCATCTCATACAGCTGCTTACCTGCGCTGATGCTTTCGGATTCGTAACGTCCGTTCGACTCCCGGGTGGCCATATTCGTCTCACGTACCACCAAGCCCAGCGTCTTGCCATTATGACGCACCGGCGCATACACATTGCACACCGTGGACTCGCCCACAGTGCGGAGCACCGTGGAACGGAACACCGATTCGGAAGCCATCGCGGCATCCAATTCAGCGCTCATTTCCTCCTCGACAACGTCGCCGACCACATCGTCGGCCCTCAGGCTCATCACCGTGGATGGACGACACTGTTCGGCAATAATGTATTTGCCCTCGCCATTTTGCAGAATGAGCAGCAGATCAGCAAAACTCAGGTCGGCGATCACCTGCCAGTCGGCGACCAGATGATGCAGCCATTCACGATCTTCGTCATCGAAATCGGGACGGGTCGTCAAGATATGTGAGAAATCAGCCATGCGCTCCATCATACGCATCACACCAGAGGTTTTGCACGGCACGACGCATATTGCAGGAAAAGCAATATTGACATATCCATGAGTTACGGTAACGTAGGTTACGGTTCCGTAACTTACAGTGGAGGCACACAGATGGCGAAACCCACAGACGTAGAGATCGAGGAAAAACGAGCGATCATCGCCGAGGCACGCGAACAGGCCCTTCAAGCCAAGGCCGATATTATTCGCGTGAAGGCACGCAACAAGGCCGAGAACATCCGCAAGAAGGCCGACGGCAAGGCGAAAATGGCTATAGCCAAGGGCGAAGCTCGTGCCGCGAAAATAGAAGGCATCACTCCGACGGAGATCGAACGTAAGATTCGTCTTGACGTGCATGGTCGCCCCAAGCCGGCGATGCGCGGCTGGATTCATGCCGTGGCCACTCCTCTGGCATTGGCGGCCGGCATCGTGCTGATCTGCCTGGCACACGGTACCGGTTTGAAGTGGGCCTGCGCCGTGTTCATGACGTGTTCGCTGGTATTGTTCGGCAATTCCGCCTGCTACCATTTGGGCGATTGGTCACCTCGCGTCACGGATGTGCTACGACGCATCGACCATATGAATATCTTCCTGCTGATCGCAGGCACTTATACGCCGGTCTCCTTTGCACTCGAACCGTTCTGGCGCAATTCAATCATCGCGGGTATGTGGATCTGCACTACCGTGGCGCTCATCATTCACGTCATCTGGATCAGCGCCCCACGCTGGCTTTACGTGATTGTGTATATTATTTTCGGTGTTTCCGGAGTGGCATTCATGGGATTGTTCTGGATTTCGCCATATGCCGGTCCGGCGGTTGTGGTGCTGTTGGCCGCAGGCGGAGCCTGCTATATCGCCGGAGCCATCGTATACGCGCTACGTAAGCCCGATCCATGGCCGAAGGTGTTCGGCTTCCATGAGCTTTTCCATTGTGGCACCGTCGCCGGTTACGCATGCCATATGGTGGCGATCTACATGGTGATCGTGCAGCTATGGCCGTAAGTTCAGATCATATCTGATTGCAGTTTGACGAAATATACGAAAAGGCTGGTTCATCCGTTGTATTCGATGAATCAGCCTTGTATTTATATCGCTGGAATATCAGATTCAGCTTATGACGAACATCACTCAGGCGAGCGGCTTGGCTTCCTTGATGGTCACGGAAATCTCACGTCCGTTCGGAGCCGTATACGACACCGTGTCTCCCTCGTGAGCGCCGTTGATGGCTGCGCCGATCGGGGATTCCGGGCTGATGATGCTGTAGTCCGTGGCGATGGACAGGTCACGCGTGCCAAGCACGTAGACCATTTCACGTCCGTTGACATCCAGCGTCACCAAAGAACCGTCGCCGACTTCGCCGGCCTTGGGCGCGGTCAGAATCTTCGCGTTGCGCAGCTTGACGGTCAGTTCCTCGATGCGGCCCTGATTTACTCGCTGAGCCTCACGAGCGGCCTGATAGCCGCCGTTTTCGCTCAAATCGCCCTCGGCGCGTGCCGCGGAAACCTTGGAAAGGATTTCGTCGCGATACTCGCCTTCGCGCCAAGCGAGCTCTTCCTTCATCTTGTCATAAGCTTCCTGCGTCAGCAGAAGCGTTTTTTCTTCGGCCATGTTGCCTCCTTGACCTTGGAAATTACTCTATGCCGCTTAGTTTCAGCGGGTGGAGATGATGTCGATCACGAACACCAGGGTGTCTTCGCCGCCGATGCCGGCCTGCGGAACGCCACGGGAACCATAGCCATACTCCGGCGGAATGGATACCACCAAGCGGGAACCGACGTTGTGCCCCGGAACGGTCTGGTCCCAACCCTTGATGACCTGGCCGACACCGATGCCGAAGCTGGCCGGCTGGTGACGGTCGAAGCTGGAATCGAACGGGGTGTCTTTGCCCCAGACCACACCGTGATAGTTAACGGTGACGGTGTCGCCGCGGCGAACCATCGGGCCATTGCCCTCGAGCAGCTCCACAACCTTCAGACCTGCCGGAGCGGTCTCGGACGGGAATTCGATGGTCGGGCGATCGCCGAACTCAACATTGACAACGGGCATTTGAGATGCCATGGTGAACCTCCTTGAAAAGCACAATGCCACCTAGACTAGCACCAACCACCGCTAGCATTCAACGACATTGACCGCCAAACCACCTTTTGAGGTTTCTTTATACTTGGACATCATGTCTTCGCCCGTGTCTTTCATGGTTTTAATGGCCTGATCGAGGGTCACGATATGCGTTCCATCTCCCAGCATGGCCATACGAACCGCGTTGATGGCAGTGTTCGCAGCCATGGCGTTGCGTTCGATGCATGGAATCTGTACTAAACCTCCCACGGGATCACAGGTCAGTCCCAGATTATGCTCGATGCCGATTTCCGCAGCGTTCTCCACTTGCTGTGGAGTACCGCCCATCACCGCGCACAAACCGGCCGCAGCCATCGAACATGCCGTACCGACTTCTCCCTGGCATCCGACTTCCGCACCGGAAATGGAGGCATTGCGTTTAAACAGGTACCCTACCGCGCCTGCAGTGAGCAGGAAGGTAATAACACCCTCTTCGTTCGCATGGTCAACGAAATGCCAGTAATAGTGAAGCACTGCCGGAATGATTCCTGCAGCACCGTTGGTCGGTGCGGTGACGATTCGCCCACCGCCGGCGTTTTCCTCCGACACCGCCAAAGCGAACAAATCCACCCATGCCGCATCCGACGATTCGAGCACCGCATCCGCGCGTTTCTTGTCTCGCGCAAGCACATCACTGTTCGAGGCAAGCCTTGCATACATTTTCGGTGCCCTGCGGGGCGCATTCAAACCGCCGGGCAACACGGTCTGCGACGTATGGCATCCGTGCTGTACGCAACGACGCATCACCCGCCACACGTTATCCAGTTCGCTGCGAACCTGCACCGCCGACTGCAAGGCCGTTTCGTTGGCCCACACAATGTCGGCGATACTCATATGTTGCTTCTCGCATAATGCAATGAGATCGTCGCATGACGTGAATGGATATGGCACATCCGAGCCGTCATCAAGTGAGGAATCACTCTGCTGATCGGCGAAAGACGTTCCGATCGGCGGACGCTCATGAATGCCGATCATCAGATCCTCAGCATTGCCTTGCCGTACGAAGCCTCCACCGATGGAATACCAGACCTGTTCGTCAACAAGATTGTTCTGCTGGTCAAATGCCTGGAAACGCATGCCATTAGGGTGCGCGGCCAAGCGATGCCACACGTCCATCACCACATCATGCGCATAGTCGAAATCGATGCGATGCTTACCAGCCAGCAGCAGTTCCCCACTCGACTCGCATTCATGACGAATGATGTTCACATGGTCCGTATCGACGGTTTGCGGCATGTTACCTTCCAGACCTGCCACAGTCGCGCGATCGGTACCGTGCCCCAAACCCGTCAACGCAAGAGATCCATACAGTACCGTACGCACGCGTCTCACACGGCCAAGCGTTCCCGTATGTTCAAGCGATTCGACAAATTTGCATGCCGCCACCATCGGACCAACAGTATGTGAGGAACTTGGTCCAACGCCTATCTTGAACATTTCGAGAATACTGAACATACCAATCGTCGCCTTGCTTCTCAGGTGCCTTGCTCAGGCTGCATACAATGCACGGAACATGAGAATCATAATGATCAAACCAATGATGGCGGCCGTAACTTCCACCACCAGCATGATAATGGCCGTGGTTTTACGATTGCCGAGTTTAACGTCAAGTAACTTGGCGAACAGGAAGGCGACGAAACCAAGCGCTGCGCCATTCAACGCAATCGCACCAATCTGGCCATTGGTGAGCACACTCTCCCCCACCATGGCAAGCACGGAATTGATGGTGGCGGAGAACACCAGCAGGCTCCACGCACCGTAACCGATAAGTCCAACAATCGCATATGCGAACGGTCGGAATCGTTCACGCATTTTGAGCGTGAACGATTCGGCGCACCACAGCAGCGCAAAGCCCACAACGAACGTGAACGCCACTGCCATGAACACCGCTTCCATAGCCCATGGGATCAACGCCAACGACGCCTTCAACAACGAGAAATACAGCGGAGAACAAGCCAGTTCGCCCACAGCCAAAACTCCTGCGACGATAATCGCTTGGGAGAGCATCAGCGGAATTTCCGTATCGGGCTGTTCGATTACTGGCTTGATATCTTTCGACGTCATACTTTTTCCGTTCCAGTCGGCTACTTGGGGTTATCAATGCCGCCAGTGTAATAACGGATTGTTTCGTACGTGCTATCCAGCAATATTTCACAACGTCATTCGGTGCCGCCAGCGGGAATCGAACCCGCAATCCGAAGAGACCGATTTTAAGTCGGTTGCGTATACCAGTTTCGCCATGGCGGCAAGGCATCGAACAAGCCGACGCCCAAGTCATTATGCCACGTTAACGTTCGGCAAGCAATCGCGTGCCGTAATCCAACACAATGCCATCAAGCAAACCGTGTTCGCTGGCCATGAAGGAGTCGATATGCTGACCATGGTCGACATAGGCCGCTTCGCTGACTTTGGCGAGCACACGATTCCACACCAGTGCACCGCCACCGACCACGTCAACACGACCCGGGTGAATGGTTTTGTAGGTCAGGCGCTCTTCGCGCGGCATCGTAAGGAACTTGTTATCAACCGCATAAGCGTCTTCCAGCGAGCAGCTGGCACCATCCACCGCGGAATGGTCGTATTCGGTCAATCCCATGGCCAGAGCGGTCATGGTAGTCACTGTGCCAGACACGCCGATGATAGTGCGGGTTTTGCCTGCAGGAACCGTTTTGAACGCTTCATCGATATGCTCGTCGATGTCGGCAATGGCCTCTTGAATCTGCGCTTCGGTAGGCGGATCGTTCTTCAAGTGGCGTTCGGTCATACGCACCGAGCCAATGTTCATGGAGAACGCGGCCTGCACCTGCGTGTTCGGATGGCTTACGCCATCGCCGCCAAGCACCAATTCCGTAGAGCCGCCACCCAAATCAACCACCAAATACGGAGCTTCGACGTCGCGACGAACCACGCTCGTGGCACCAAGGAAGCTTAGATCAGCCTCTTCCGTACCGGGAATGACTTCCGGACGCACACCGAGGATCTGCTCGATAGTGTCTTCGAATTCCTCACGGTTCTCAGCATCACGAGTGGCCGAAGTGGCAACGAAACGAATGCCATCCACCGGATGCTCTTTCAGCACCTCGGCGAATTCGCGGGCAGCGGCGTAAGCACGTTCCAATGCCTCATCGGCGAAACGATGCGTCTTATCAACATCCTGACCGAGGCGAATCACACGAAGAATACGCGGAACAATATCTTCAACGCCGTCTTCGCTGACTCGGGAGACCTTCAGACGAATCGAGTTCGTACCGCAATCAATGCCGGCAACAGTAACGGATTTCATTGCTTCTTCTTTCTGTCTGAATATGGTTCAGTCTTCGTTTTCCACCGCGCAACGGCATACATTGGGGTCGAATTCATGACGAATCGCCTCCAATGCCATGTCTCCGATCGGATTGGCGCCCTCGCCCATCACCAGCGTTTGCGCCAGCAAGGCGTGCAGACACTTGATGCGAACAGGCATGCCGCCGGCACTGGTGCCTTCGATATGCTCTTCGCTGTCTTCCATAGCAACGGCGATTTCATGCCGGAACGCCAAATACAGTTCGTGCGCACGCTCGTAGGCGGCTTTCAGATCGTCATCTTCAGCCAAAAGATCGTTGTACTCCTTCATCTTGCCTTCGGCTTCGATGTGGGAGATGGCTTTCACCGCTTCCGGGCCAGTCAAATAGCAAGTGGTAGGGAAAGGCACACCTCCCGGCAGCAGCGGACGCGTGACCACAGCCAAAGGCCTGCCGCACACGCAACGTGCTCCGACAGCCACCATGCCACGCGGGTAACGACCCAGCTGACGCTCGACCACAGCAATATCATGCTCGGTGGCAGGCTGGTCGAGAACCTTCTTCGCCAAGGTTTTGGCCTGTTCGCTGATTGTCATACCCTGTGTCACTCCTGCTGATCTCCTGATTGCTGTTGGTTGTTGTCTTGTGAAGTCTGCTGCTGGCCACCGGATTCCTGGCTCGTTCCATTCGCATCCGATTCACCGGTTGACGTACTTTCGGACGTTTCCCTCGATTTCGATTTCACTTCGTCCGATTGGTCGGCTTGTTTGAACGAATACGCCATCTCCTTGTACCAAGGCAGTACGGTTTTCTGCGATTCATCCGTCTTTTTTGCATCTTCTGTGGTTTCGCCGGTCACCGCTTCGGGATGTTCCACACGAATCGCCTGTTCTCCTGGAAATACGAATCCCAGACGATCCCTTGCCTGCGCTGTAACGTAAGCTTTGTCATCCCAACGCGCAATGTCGTTTTCCAGTTCCTGCTTTTGCGCTATCAGCGCAGCTTCCTGCTTCTTCAAGCCATTCAATTCAGCCATATTCAGCGCATAGGTATGGAACGTCGACGCCAGCTGGATGGATCCCAAAGCCACGATAAATACCGCCACAAAGAACGCGATGGGGCCAGCGCTGCCCCTTCTGGATGCTTTCTTGCGTGACTTTGAACTCATAGCAATGAAAATACCCGCCGCGTTCGACGAGGAACACGACGGGCACTCTACATCAGCGCATATTCGATGCGCTTACGCTCACTTGGCGATGTACTTCTTGCAGGCCTTGAAAGCGCTGTAGCCAGCATACTGAGCGGTGGAGCCGAGCTCCTCCTCGATCTCGAGCAGGCGGTTGTACTTGGCAATACGCTCGCCACGAGCCGGAGCACCGGTCTTGATCTGGCCGGTGTTCTTTGCCACAGCCAGGTCGGAGATGGTGGTGTCCGGGGTCTCGCCGGAACGGTGGGAAACCATGGAGGTGAAGCCATTCTTGGTGGCCAGCTCGATGGCGTCGAGGGTCTCGGTGACGGTACCGATCTGGTTCAGCTTGACCAGCAGGGAGTTGGCGGCGCCGAGCTCGATGCCCTTAGCCAGACGTGCCGGGTTGGTGACCAGCAGGTCGTCGCCGACGAACTGCAGACGATCGCCGAGCTTGGCGGTGATGGCAGCCCAGTCTTCCCAGCCTTCTTCCTGGAACGGATCCTCAATGGAGACGATCGGGTACTCGTTGATGAGGTTCTCGTAGAAGTCGAGCATGTAGCCGGCTTCACGATCGTCGCCTTCGAAGTGGTACTTGCCGGTCTCCTTGTTGTAGAACTCGGAGGAAGCCACGTCGAGGGAGATGCCGATCTGCTTGCCCGGCTCGTAGCCGGCGGCGGAGATGGCGTCCATGATGTAGTTCAGGGAGTCCTTGTTGGACTTCATCTTCGGAGCGAAGCCACCCTCGTCGCCGAGGCCAGTGGCCAGGCCTTCCTTCTTCAGGACGTTCTTCAGGGTGTGGTAGACCTCAACGCCTGCACGCAGAGCCTCGCTGTAGGTGTCGAAGCCGTACGGGGAGATCATGTACTCCTGAATGTCGGTGGCGAAGTCAGCGTGAGCGCCACCGTTCATGATGTTCATGTTCGGAACCGGCAGGATGTGGCCGTTGGTGCCGCCGATGTAGCGGTACAGCGGCTGGCCCGCGGACTCAGCGGAGGCGTACAGAGCAGCCAAGGACACGCCGAGGATGGCGTTGGCGCCCAGACGACCCTTGTTCGGGGTGCCGTCGAGCTCGATCATGACCTCATCGAGAGCGCGCTGGTCGGAAGCATCCATGCCGATGACCTTCGGAGCGATCTCTTCGTTCACGGCCTTGACGGCATTGAGAACACCCTTGCCCTGATACACGGATTTGTCGCCATCGCGACGCTCCCAAGCCTCAGCTTCACCGGTGGAAGCACCGGACGGAACGAGGCCCAGGCCCTGAGCACCGTCTTCGGTGTCGAGAACGACCTCAACGGTCGGGTTGCCGCGGGAATCGAGAATCTGACGCGCGTAAACGCTTTCAATTACTGCCACAACTACTCCTTATAAACGTTAGGTTGTGATGACATTGCCTAGAATAGTGCGTTTTGTGGACGTATGGCAAACTTATCCGACACGATTTGTGTGAACGCTCACACAAATCGTGTCGGATGCGTCTGGAACTTCACCTGCTATTTCCTTGGCGTTGGCTTCCAGTCAAGGTCATCCAGCAATTGGTTCGTCCAACCAACGATTTCATCAGAGCTCATTGGACCAGATCCCAGCGAACCTGCGAACGGCGCGGGAATCAGGTACGTTTTAGTCATCGGACGGTATTGAATGCCCTTGTAGATTCGGGCCATGCGCATTTGCACGGATTCTCGCGGCTCGAATTTGGCAACACGAACGTTACGGCCTTGCCCGATGATTTCGGTAATGCCCAACTTCCTTGCCTTGAACCGAAGTCTCGCCACATCGAACAGCGCCTCGAAATCGACCGGAGGCTTGCCGTAACGATCCGTAAGCTCATCACGCAACTCGTCAAGATCGGCTTCCGTACGAGCACCCGCCAACTTGCGGTAGGCTTCCAATCGCAATTTGTCGGAATCGATGTAGCTGACGGGAATGGACGCTTCGATCGGCAGATCGATGGTGACAGCAACCGATTCCGTACGTTCCGGTTCCTTGTACTGCTCGACGGCCTCGGACACCATGCGCACATACAGATCGAAACCAACACCCTCGATATGCCCGCTCTGCTCGTCGCCCAGCAGATTGCCGGTGCCACGCAGCTCAAGATCCTTCATCGCCACGTCAAAACCTGAACCGAGCGCAGTGTTCTGCGCGATGGTGGCCAGTCGGTCATGCGACTGCTGGGTCATCGGCTTGGTCGGATCATATAGGAAGTACGCGTAGGCACGCTCACGGCCTCGCCCGACACGACCACGCAACTGATGAAGCTGGCTTAGGCCGAAACGGTCGGCATGATCGACGATCAACGTATTCGCATTGGAAATATCAAGACCGGTTTCGATGATGGTGGTGCATACGAGCACATCAATGTCGCGATGCCAGAAGTCTCGGATCACACCGTCAAGCTGCTTCTCCCCCATCTTGCCATGGGCGATGCCGACATGCGATTCCGGCACCAGCTCGTGAATCTTCGCGGCAACCGAAGCGATGTCTTGCACTCGGTTGTGCACGTAGAACACCTGGCCACCGCGCAACAGCTCACGTCTGACCGCAGCAGTGACCTGAGCATCCTCATACGCGCCAACGTAGGTAAGCACCGGCAAGCGGTCTTCCGGAGGCGTGGCCAACGTGGACATTTCACGAATGCCTGTAACGGCCATCTCCAGCGTTCGCGGAATCGGTGTTGCCGACAGACTCAGCACATCCACATTGGTACGCAGCGCCTTCAACGTCTCTTTGTGTTCGACGCCGAAACGCTGCTCCTCATCGATGATGACCAGTCCCAGATCCTTGAATTTGACCTTCGGTCCGAGCAGTTTGTGCGTACCGATCACCACATCGACGGAACCGTCTTCAAGTCCCTCGATGGTGTCGTTGATCTCCTTGGTGGTTTGGAAACGGCTCATCGCCCTTACTTCCACCGGGAATCCTTCAAAACGTTCGGTGAACGTCTCGAAATGCTGTTGCACCAGCAATGTGGTCGGCACCAGCACAGCCACCTGTTTGGAATCCTGCACCGCCTTGAATGCGGCACGTACGGCGATTTCGGTTTTGCCGAATCCCACGTCGCCGCAAATCAGGCGATCCATCGGCACGGGCTTTTCCATATCGGATTTGACTTCGTCGATGGTGGTCAGCTGATCGGCGGTTTCTTGGTACGGGAAAGCGTCTTCCAGTTCTTTCTGCCAAGGGGTGTCTTTGCTGAAGGCATATCCCTGCATACGTTGACGTGCCGAATACAGTTTGACCAGATCTTCGGCGATTTCGTGCACATGCTTACGTGCTTTCGCCTTGGTGGCAGCCCAGTCGGATCCGCCCAGTTTGTTGAGTTTTGGAGCGTCGGCACCGATGTATTTGCTGACTTGGTCAAGCTGGTCGGTGGGGATGAACAGTTTGTCGGCAGGTGCGCCGCGCTTGCTGGATGCGTATTCGATGACCAGATACTCGCGTGTGGTCTGGTTGGCGCCCGCTCCGATGGTACGCTGGCGCATTTCGAGGAACCTGCCGATGCCATGCTGCTCATGCACCACGTAATCGCCGGCTTTGAGCTCCATAAGGTCGATGGCCTTACGGCGACGTTTCGGTGTTTTTGCCTGTCCCGCGGCCGATGTACGTCCGGTCAGGTCGCGTTCGGTAAGCAGTGCGACTTTCGCGGCATTATCGACGAATCCGTCGATGGCACGCGATCTGATGCAGTCGAAGTTGGCGATTCCCGTTTCGTTGATGGCACGTTTGAGTCGAACAAGAGTGCCTTGCGCTCCTGCAGTGACGGTGACGGCATAGCCGGCATCAAGAAGACCTTCGATACCGGAAGCTGTCTTGGCCTCATCTCCGCGATATTCTCCAGGATTGGTGGCGTCGAGCTGAACGCGGCCTTCCCTACTGGAGTCCACACCGAAACTCGTAAGCTTCCATACGTCATGCCTAGAGAACACCAGTGAGGAAATCGTTTCCTCAAAATCGTAGAAATTCGCCTGATCGAATGTGATTGGAGCACCGGCACCATGACCGGATGCAGCAACATGCCAACTGGCTGCAAGGAATTCATTAGCCGTTTTGGCAAGATCGTCGGCAGCGCGACGCAATTTTTCCGGATCGGACAGCATCACCAACGCACGCTTGGGAAGCATGCCCTGCACCGGTTCCATATCATCGACCAATGCGGGAAGCAACGATTCCATGCCTTCGACAGGAATGGCGTTGGCAATGGATTCAAGCATGTCTTCGGCGTTTGGAATGGAGCCGATCAGGGATTTCGCACGCACGCGCACCTTTTCGGTCAGCTGCAGCTCACGGCATGGCGTGGCCCAGACCATCGGAATGTCACTGCCATACGTACGCTGGTCGGATGCATGGAATTCCTTGATGGTATCGATTTCGTCACCGAAGAATTCGATACGAACCGGATGCGGCAATGTTGGAGGAAACACGTCGATAATGCCGCCTCGCACTGCGAATTCACCACGATCCATCACCAAGTCGACTCGAGTATACGCATTCTCCACCAGTCGATGCGACGCCTCATCGAGCGCCAACTCCTCACCTTGGGAGAACACCAGCGGCTCCACATCCCCCAAGCCCGCAACCACAGGCTGAATCAGGGAACGCACCGGCATGACGAGAATCCTGATGGGGCCAAACAGCTTGCTTCCCTCTTGAGGGTGCATCAGTCTGCGGAACACCGCCATACGGCTCGCCACGGTATCGGCGCGAGGCGAAAGACGTTCGTGCGGCAAGGTTTCCCACGCTTCAAGCTGTGCCACATCGTTTGGATCGCCGGAATACCACGAACGAATCGCCTCAACCATTTCCTCGGCCTCGCGCCCGGAAGCCACCACAAGCACAACCGGTCGTGTTCCCGCTGCCCCGGCAGCGAGCGCCGGACGCAATCCTTCGGGAACGCCAACGGTGATGCTGGGGTCTATGTCGGATTCCGGCACTTCGATCTCGTCGGAAATCAGCGCACGAAAATCCTCATCGGTTTCGAGTACGTCGAGAATGCCAGCCAGCGAACCTGACGTCGGCAGTTGCACCGGTTCAGCGGCCATTGAACTGCTCCTGAGCCTTGGCGAGACCGTTGAAGATGATGGTTTCCGCCGCGTCGGCACCGTCGGCAAGGAATTCCGGAAGCTGCTTGCGCTGATCCGGACCGAATCCGCCCAGCACCCAATTCACCGTGTTGTCGTGGGCGTGGGCGCCGCGTTGCGCATGACCGACTCCCATGCGCACTCGGGCATACTTTGGCGTTCCCAAGGCACGATCAATTGATTTGATGCCGTTATGGCCGCCTGCGGAGCCACCTGCCTTGACTTTGATACGTCCGAAATCAAGATCCATGTCGTCGTGAATCACCACAATATGGTCTGGTTCAATCTGATAGTAGGCACTGATGGAAGCCAACGCATTACCTGACTCGTTCATGTAGGTGAGCGGCTTTGCCAGGAAGAATTTGACGTTACGGCCAGACAGGTTCATCACGCCTTTGCCGAGCATGGCAAGCCCTTTATGGTCGGAAAAGTTGACCGACCAACGTTCGGCCAACAGATCGGCCGCCATAAATCCCATATTGTGACGGGTGCCTTCGTATTTGGATCCCGGATTGCCAAGTCCTGCGATCAACCAGAAATCAGATGCCATTGAAATCGTTCCATTCATTCGTACATACGTTTGTGCGCGTTCATATTGCGTCACATTGTCTCGTCTTGATAACCGCAAAGATTGTACTTACAGGTCGAGATACCAGTAACTCATGTCACGCATGGTGCCGGTGGAATCGGTGGCGGCAGTTGGCATGAGGCCAAACTGTGTAAAACCGAACCGTTTCATCAGTGCGATCGAACCGGCATTGTCTGCGAAAATAATGCCGCATGCCTTACGCATATTACGCTTTCGACATTCTTCAAGCAGTTTGGTGAGTGTGTATGTACCGACTCCCCTGCCCTGCCATTGCGGATCGATATAATAGGCGAGATCGGTGACGCCGTCGTATCCTGCGCGATCGTAGAAAACGGAAAGCGCGCTGAATCCAATGATCCGCCTCTCTCCGTCATCATCTACCGTTTCCGTGACGAACACCGCATACGGATCATGATGCGATTCAACCCATGCTTTGCGCTGTTCGTATGTGCGTAGAGTTATATCGGCCGATGATCCACCTCGTATGACTGCAGCGTTGTAAATGTCGGTGATTGCTTGAATGTCGTCTTGCGTCGCGATGCGGTAGGAATACTCGATCATGTTTTTGAGCATACCGGGCATATGCAGAAGGCGGAAGACCGGTTCCCCATATGGAACCAGTCTCCCGCCTTATGCAAACAGCAATCGTACGGAACTTGTGCGGAAACTACTGCTCGAGTTCGAGCGCCTTGTTCAACGCTTCCTGAAGTTTCTTCTGCGCCTCGCCATAAGCGGACCAATCGCCCTTCTTCATAGCCGCGTCGGAATCCTTCATTGCCTGGGAAGCGTCGTTAAGCGCGCTCTTCAGACCGTTGCTCATCGTGCCGGAGCTACTACCGGTATTGCCGGAACTGCTGTCATTGCCCGAGTCTGTTCCAGATGACGAATCCGTGCCATCGGTTCCGGAAGAACCATCGGTGGAGGCATCGCCGTTGGTATCGGACGTATCAGTCTTGCCACTGGTCGAGCCGTCGACGTTTTCAGCATCGCCAGCGGATGCACCGGAGTTGCCGCCGAACACCTGATCGAGCGCTTCGTCCAACGTGTTGGCGAATCCGACCTGGTCGCCGAAGGCCACCAACACCTTCTTCAACAGCGGGAAACTGGTGGAACCGGAAGACTTGACGTACACCGGCTGCACGTACACCAATCCGCCGCCGAGCGGCAGTGTAAGCAGATTGCCTCGCTGCACATTGGTGGAACCGGATTCAAGCAAATTAAGTTCCTTCGACACGTCGGCCGACGCATTGAAGTTGTTCTGTGCCTGACCGGGGCCTGGCACATTGGAATCCTTCGGCAACTCCTGCAATCGAAGCGTGCCATAGTTCGCGCCGATCTTGCCTTTTTCGTGGCCCGCATCGGAATCGACAGACAGGAATCCCGTCAAAATCTCTCGAGTTGACGTGCCTGCGGGAATATACGACGACGTCAACGAGAACACCGGTTCGTTGGATCCACCGGTCTGCAGCGTCAAATAGTACGGCGGCTGCAGAATGTCGCGTTCCTGAGCCTGCTGGGATTCGGTCGGATCGACCGGAGTCTGCCAGAAATCCTCACCGGAGAAGAACTGGCTGGCGCTCGACACATGGTACTTGGTCAACAGTTCTCGCTGCACCTTGAACAGGCTTTCCGGGTAACGCAGGTGGCTCATCAGATCGCCGGAAATCTCCGACAACTGGTGGTACTGGCCGGGGAAGATCTTCTGCCATGCCTTGATCACCGGATCGGATTCGTCCCACACGTACAGGTCCACGGAACCGTCATACGCATCGACGGTGGCCTTCACGGAGTTGCGAATGTAGTTGGCGTTCTTCGAAGCCAGCTCACTCACCGTGGCCGAAGATTCCGTAGTGGAATCCTTGGAGGCTTCGCCCAGATCGGTCATCTGCGAATACGGGTAGGCGTCAGACGTAGTGTAGCCATCGACGATCCACTTGACACGACCATCCACGACCGCCGGGTACACACGGCCGTCAAGCGTCAGGTATGGCGCGACCTTGGCCACACGCTCCTTCGGGGAACGATCGTAGAGAATCTGCGATTCGGAGTTCACACGGTTAGAGAACAGAATCTGGTCGGAGCCGAAACGGATGGCATACAGCAGTCGGGAGAAGATATTACCGATCTTCGGGCCGCCATTGCCACCGAACGTGTTGGTGGCGCCTTCGGAACCGGTCGGGTAATCGAACTCCCACGACTGCGTACCTTCCGGAGCGCCCACGATCGAATATTCGGAAGCGTTCGGCGAGAAGTAGATACGCGGCTCGTACTGTTCGGATTCGGTGAGCTTGCCTTGGGTTGGAATACCCGCCTCGAAGAACTTCGGCTGGCCGTCGGCCGTCACCTTGTTGCCGTAGGCGGCCACCACACCATAGCCGTGCGTGTATACGGTATGGTCGTTGACCCAGTTACGATTGTCAAGACCGGCAAGGTCAAGTTCTCGTGCTGCGATCACCGTATCTTGGCTCACACCGTCGACCTCATACTTGTCGACGGCAAGAGTATCGGCAAACGTGTAATACTGCTTGGATTGCTGCAGCTGCTTGAATGTCGGGGAAACGATCTGCGGATCGAGCAGTCGGATCTGCGCGGTCGATTCCGCGGAATCAGCCAACGCACCAGCCTCGCCTTCCGTAGTGGCCTGATACTGTTCGGTCTTCACATTGTTCAGACCGTATGCTTCACGGGTGGCGTCGATATTACGCTGGATATAGGTAGATTCCATTTCCTGCGCGTTCGGATTCACACGGAAACGCTGCAGCAGCATCGGCCATGCCACGGTAAGCACCAAGCTCACCACAATGGCGGATGCGATGGCCACGGTCGGCACCTTCCACGCTTTAAGCGCTTCGGAAGCACGCACCGCAATCGGAGCCTGGCCTTCCAACGCATGCGACTTCATGATCCACACGCCGAGAATCACACCGAGAATGACGGTGATGGCAGCCATGATGAAGGTGACGGGAATCGTGGCGTTGACCGTGGTATACGTGGCACCGGTGATGCGGCTACCCTCCTGCGTGAGGTGGGAGAACACGCCAAGCACCTGATTCGTCGCCCATGCGAACATGTTGAGCATCAGCCAGATGCCGATCTGTCTACGCGCACGCTTGGTGATGTGGAACAGTCCACGACCATGCACTGGCATGGTGATTCGGATGCCGCCCATCATCACATGCGTGACGATGGAGAAGATGATGCCGGCAAGCAGCAGCAACGACACTGCCGACATGATCAGCTTCAAGCCAGGCAATACGAACACATAGAAACCGTTGTCGATGCCGAATTGCGGGTCGGTGGTGCCGAAACTCTGCGCGTTGAACATCAGCAGGATTTCAGACCAATTCGCATTAAACTGCGATCCGAACATCAAGCCGACGATCAATGAAATCACCACAGCCACACGACGTGCACTCTTTGAGCTCACGCCCTTGCCCACTTCGATGGTGTCGCCGTTAATACGAATCGTGGAACCATCGGCAGCATCGGGGCGAGCCCAGATCGCCAGCGACGCGGACAGGAATCCGACCGCGGCGATCAGCAGCGCATACGCCACCCACAGGCCTACCCTGGTACCCAACTGCGTCCAAATCACGCTTTGGAAGCCAAGCTGCGCATACCACATGACGTCGGTGATGAACTGCGCCAAGCCAAAGAACAGGCCGATGATGATGGCAAGCGCCAGCACCACACCGATTAGAATCTTGTTGCCGTTCGACGATTTGCGCGGACGGTTCGGCTGGCGTGTGATACGCGGACCGGACGGACCTCTTGGAGGCATGTTCGCCGAAGACCGGGCGGTGTTATCACCATCGGTTTCGACATTGAGAATGATGGGATCATCGTTGCCGGATTTATTGGCACGCTGCCCTTGGGAGCGGTTCGGACCGCTTTCCGGGTCGAACATGGGACCAAACATATCAAAAAAAGACATACTAATAGCCTATCGACAGGCACGGAACGTGCTTTATGCCGCTAGCCTAATGTTTACGCAATTCACGAACACGAATCCACCCGTTCTTTTCTTATGCGATCGTATTCGCCATCACCGGCATGTGATAGATAATGACACTATGAGGAGAGTTCACGTTCATTTCGCTCGTTGTGCTGCCGCACTGTGCGCCATCGCACTGCCGCTATCGTTCGCTGGGTGTTCATCCAGCGCGAGTTTGAATGCTGGCTCCAACCAATCCGAGCAATCCAATTCGCAGCAGTCCGATGCATCACATGATGCGCTTGACAAATCCAACGTGCCAAGCGTGGTGGACGACTCGCCGCATGGCAGAGCTGTGGCTGCAGTCAATGCCATGAGTCTTGCAGAGCGCGTCGGTCAGCTCGTCATGGCACCCCTGTATGCGGGATCCGATCCTTCCTCGTTACAGGATCTCATTGTGAACCAGCATGTCGGATCGGTGTTGATCATCGGCAATTGGAATTCGGGAACGGCTGGCGTGGCCACCGCCACATCCACCTTGCAATCGTATGCCCCTGGTAATAATCAACTCCTGATGACCACCGATCAGGAAGGTGGTTTGGTGCAGCATCTGCAGGGTGATGGGTTCGACCAGATGCCTTCCGCCACCAATCAGGGTTCAATGTCGACCAACCAGCTACGGCAATCGGCTGCCGTATGGGGTTCCCAACTCAAGTCGGCCGGCATCAATGTTGATTTGGCGCCGGTGGTGGGCACGGTAACGGTAGATAGGGCTTCCAATGGCCCGATCGGCGCACTGTATCGTGATTTTGGTCTTGATGCGGACGGCAATGCCGACCATGCCAAGGCGTTCATTCAGGGCATGGCGGATTCGGGTGTAGGCAGCGCCATCAAGCACTATCCTGGTTTGGGTTCGGTGACGGGCAACACCGATTTCACCGCCGACGGCATTCTTGATACCACCACCACGTTGGACGGTGCGGAAATCGGCGCGTTCAACAGTACGTTGGAGGCGAACCCTTCCATGGTGATGATGTCGCTTGCCACCTATCAGGCTATTGATCCGAATAATCCCGCCGTGTTCTCCAGCGCTTTGGTAACGGATTATTTGCGCAATACGGTCGGATTCCAAGGTGTCATCACTTCGGATTCTTTGTCCGCCACTGCGTTGGGTGGCATTCAGCCGAGTGATTTGGGTGTGCGATTGGTTGAGGCCGGCGGTGATCTTGCCTGCATTGGCGCTTTCGATTATGTTCAGCAGGTTTTGGATGGTTTGAATGCGAAGGCCGCGGCTGATTCCGCTTTTGCAGACAAAGTAACGCAGTCCGCGATTCGTGTGATGACATTGAAATACAGCATGGGACTCGCTTCTTGATTGCGAAATATTGATTGCGGAACATGCAATCGAATATCTTCGGTATAGGAATAATCGCAAGCAAGCAACATAAATATAAGAAAAACAATCCCCGTCTTCCGAAATGAAAGACGGGGATTGTTTATGTATGGCCGTTAGTTTCAGCAACAGCAACTGGTGTTGGGATGCTTGCGATCGTATTCCTCTCGCATGCGCCAGTATTCGCGTTCGGTCAGCGGGGTTTCGCAGGGATGTTCGCTTGCGAAATGCTCCAGATAGTGGTCGTATTTCGCTTCTCCGCTGAATTCGCGCACATACCAGACGAATCCGGCCTTGGCTTTCAATAATGCGGACCAGATTCGTCTGACCATGGTGGTGAATCCCTGCATCAGGCTGCGACCTGTTCCTTCTGCGCCAGCTCATAGCTCTTGGCCGCGTATTCGCGCTGCACCTTCTTTTCGAGCTTGGTGGCGATCAGGCTGGACGGTGCGAACCATTCGGATTCCACGAACGGCTCCTCAGACGTGGTTTCCACACCGAACTTGCCCTTGGCAAGAATCTTCACGGTCTGGTAGATGCCGACGACCAGGAAGACTCCCATCATGACCATGAAGAACACGGAGAGCACGCCGTCAAGGTACGCATTGGAGAGTGCGGCCTTGGCGTTGACCAACGCTTCGCCTTCCAAAGTGCCACCATCGATCAGCGTCTGATACTTGGAAGCGGTGGCGAAGTAACTGATCGGTCCGACGATCTTCTGGAAGTCGGCGGTGAAGGTCACGGCCACATCCCAAACGAGAGGAACAACAGGAATCCACAGGTACTTCTTATAGCCAAGCTTGGCCACGCAAACGGTGACCAGCATGAAGCATGCGGCGGCAAGCAGCTGGTTGGAAATACCGAAAATAGGCATCATGGCGTTGATACCACCATTCGTATCGCACACGCCGACCCACAGCAGGCCACCCCACAGGGCGGTTGCGATCAGTGTGGTGATGATGTTGCCCGGTTTCCACGTCGGATCAGCGAACTTCTTCAGCTTGCGCACGTTGCCCAGCAACTCACCAATCTGATAACGGGCCACGCGGGTGCCGTTGTCAACGGTGGTGAGGATGAACAACGCTTCGAACATGATGGCGAAGTGGTACCAGAAGGCCATGGAGTCATGACCGCCGAGGTAGGACTTGAGGAAGTTGGCCATACCCATAGCGAACGTGGTGGCGCCGCCGGTGCGGGAAACGATGGTGTTCTCGCCAATGTCGGAAGCGGCCTGCTTCAAAGCGTCGGCGCCTTCATAGGTCTTGGCATTGCCGTTCTCGTCGACAGAATCCCAAGTGACCTTCATCTGGTTGCCTTCAATGTCGGAAACCTTCATCGAATCCACGGCCTTGACCGCGGCCTCAGCCCGCTCGTCAGGAGTGGAAGTGGCGGTCAGGGTCACGCCGGAAGCGGTGGAGATCTGCGAGGCGGACATGTTCGTGGAGAAGTAGACGCCCTGGGAAATGGTGATGGCTGCAATCAGTGCGATCACGGCGGTGAAGGATTCAACCAGCATGGAACCGTAGCCGATCATGCGGATCTGGTTTTCCTTCTCCACAGCCTTCGGGGTCAGGCCGGAGCTCACTGCGCCGTGGAAGCCGGAAAGAGCGCCGCACGCGATGGTGATGAACAGGAACGGGAACAGGTCGCCTGCGAAGGTCGGTCCCGTGGAGGTGGACGCGAATTCAGTCAGAGCCGGCATCTGCACGGACGGATTGGCGATGAGAATGCCAAGCACGAGCAGCACAAGCGTGCCGATCTTCATCAGCGTGGACAGGTAGTCACGCGGGGTGACGAGCAGCCAGTGCGGCAACGCGGCGGCGGCGAAGGAGTAGATCACCAGTGCGATAACCAGTTCCTTGGCGTTCAACGTGAACACGTCGGCGATTGCCGGAACGCTGGAGATCCAACCGCCAGCGATGATGTCGATCACGAGCAGCACGAAGCCGAGCACCGTGGTTTCGATAACGCTACGATGCAGGAAACGCTGGAAGCAGCCCATGATCAAGGCGATCGGAATGGTCATACCAATAGAGAACACGGCCCACGGCGAGGAAGCCATGGCCTTGATGGCCACGAGCGCAAGGAATGCCATGGCGATGGCGGTCATCACGATCAGGAAGATCGACAGGATAGTGCCGCCGAACTTGCCCATTTCGTCGGTTGCCATCTGACCGAAGGAACGGCCGCGACGCTTGGCGGAGATCCACAGCATGAGCATATCCTGCACGGCGCCGGCGAAAATCACACCGAGAATGATCCACATCACGGACGGCAGATAACCCATTTGGGCGGCCAGAATAGGACCAACAAGCGGGCCCGCACCGGAAATGCCGGCGAAATGCTGGCCGAACAGCACGCGACGGTCGGCACGTTCGAAGTTGGCGCCGTCATGCACGCGCTCGGCCGGCGTCGCGTTCGCATCGTCGGTACGCATGATCTTGATCTGAATATAGTACGCGTAGAAACGGTAAGCGATCGCGTAGGAGCACAATGCCACAACCACGAACCAGATGGCGCTGATCTGCTCGCCACGGGAAACCGCCAGAATAGCCCAACCAATAGCGCACACAATGGCGATGACGGCCCACAGCAGGGCCTTCGGCCACGTCCACACCATCTTCGGCTTCACACCGACAGGGAGCCCCTTCGAATTGCGGATGACGCGTTCCGCCTCCTTAGGCGTGTAATCATCCTTGAACTCCAGTTTGCCGGGCGCTGGAACCGCGGCATTGGCAGTGCTTGCTGCACTAGTCATATTGTTCTCTCTCGTTAGATATAACTCTTCTATACAGCCAGAGCCGCTCAACACAGCTCCTTATTGGCTAAAGAAAAAGAGTAGGCGCGTCAATCGCATCAACGCATTTCTTCTCACGATATGGGATATCAGCAATAACAACTGTGGAAAATCCCTATAAAACTCACTTCAGATTTGGGCAATCCTACAAAACGGACAATCATGCAAAAACAAGCTGAAGTAATGCCATATACACGACGGTGCCGCCGGCGATCGAGAGCAGCATGTTGCGTTTCCATACGTGCAGCACGACGATCGCGGCGATGGCGATCGCTTCGGGAATGCCGTGGCTTCCAGCAAGAGGATTGACGTTTTTCAGCGAATACACCACCAGCAGTCCGGTCATAGCATACGGAAGCACGTTGCCAAGATAGTCGATGATGTGCGGCGGTTTCTTTGGCTCGGGAAAGAGCACGAACGGCAGAAAACGGGTGATGATGGTGCCAAGCACCGCCATCAGTACAGTGACGACGCCCTGCCATGTGGTCATGATCATGACCGCACCTCCCCTACTTCGTTACGATCCGCAGCGGATTCGACCGCACCATCAGCATCATCACGTTTCCCAACATCATCAGGTTTCAAATCATCCAAATACGGACGCAACATAATGAACATCACCAGCATGGCAATCAACGACGGGATCATGAAATTGTCAGCACCGAACAGCGCCATGCAAATCACCGGCACCACAGTGCCCGTCAACGCCGCCATATGGCTTTTGCGTTTCGTTGTCAACCATTGATCCACGAAAATAACCACAAACAATGCGGTCATCACGAAATCCAAACCGGTGGTGTCGAACGTCAATCGCCCGCCGACAATGCCTCCGAGCGTCGCTCCAGCCACCCAGGAAACCTGATTCAGCAGCGACACGAAGAAATAGAACCAGCCGCGGTCAACATCCGCCGGTATTTGCGCGCTGTTGTTGACCGCGAACGTCTCATCACACATGGCGTAAATCAAATACGGTTTTTTCGCCCCCATGTTCTTGAAACGCCCCAGCATGGACAGTCCGTAAAACAGGTGCCTTGTTCCCATCATCAGCGCCAACATAAGCGTGGCGAACGGATTGAATGCGGAAACCAGCAGATTCACCGTAACGAATTCCATGGAACCGGTGTAGATGAACGCGCTCATGCACAACGGCCACAGGAACGAAAACCCGCGGGTTCCCATAAGCACTCCGTACGACATGGCCAGAAAGAAGAAGCTGATGCAAATCGGCAGCACTTTGGGGAACGCGGCTTTGAACGCACGCGTCTTCACTCCCCCATTCCGCTGGCTCATCCGCATTCCTCCCTGCCATACGTGGCAAGCCCGTTCGCGACCACAATGCCTTGTAACCACCCAATTGTCTAATCGTTCAATTCATGGTACCGACAGTCATGTTTCGCAAACACCCGCACGCATATCGACATTGCTTATAACGCGTTCCATCGCTCATCCGCTTCGCCCGCCAGCGAAACATGGGCATGCGTTTGACTTCAAGTACTTGAACTTTCTATCTTGGCAACAGAACGTTTTCAAGGAGAGTTATCAGTGAGTGACATGCACGAGGTTCGTCAGGCGTTACTGACCGGCGAACGCGCCGAATTCCAAGCATCAGGCAAGCGATATATCGACACGATTTTCGATGATGGCGAATCACCGTTGAAGCATGCGCATGATATTGAGCTTAAGTCGAGTTCGTTCAAATGGAAGTATCCGCTGTGGTATTGCTCGGATATTTTGGCAAAGGATTGCACATGGTTCGAGATGGCACGCGCGGGCGTGTGGTATACGAATACCATTCGTGTTGAGGATTGCACGTTTGAAGCGCCGAAGAATTTCCGCCGGTGCCATGATGTTGCGTTGAGGAATGTTGATTTCGTCAATGCCGAGGAAACATTATGGGCTTGTTCGAACGTTTCACTGGAAAATGTGAGCGCTCGTGGCGATTATCTGGCGATGAATTGTTCCGATATTAAAGCCTATAATCTGCGTTTGGTTGGCAATTATCCATTTGATGGCGCACGTAATATTGAAATCACAAATTCTCGATTGATTTCCAAGGATTGCTTCTGGAATTGCGAGAATGTGACAGTACGTGATTCATTCATTTCCGGCGAGTATTTGGCTTGGAATTCCCGTAATGTCACGTTTGAGAACTGTACGATCGAAAGTCTGCAGGGTTTGTGCTATGTGGATAATCTCGTATTGCGTAATTGCCGTCTAATCAATACGACGCTTGCTTTCGAATATTCGAATGTGGATGCCGATATTCACAGCACTATCGATAGTGTATTCAATCCTTCGTCCGGCACGATTCGTGCGGATGCCATCAAGGAATTGACTCTTGACCCAACGAAGATTGATCCGAACAAGGTGACGATAATTACCGAAAACAAGTAAACGTCACCGTCGATCAAAAAGTATTTATAATAGTTGAGGGTCTGCAATTTAACTTGCAGACCCTCAATTGTTTTATATCACCCAACAATCGGTGTTGTAATCAAATACTGATCACAGATTGCCGGTGTCGATGGTGATGGTGACCGGACCATCGTTGATCAGGCCGACGCGCATGTGCGTTCCAAAGCGGCCTTCGCGTACTGGCACGCCGCCGGATCGCAGCGCTTCGTTGAATTTGATCCACGTGATGTTGGCATGTTCCGGTTTACCTGCTTTGACGAAGCTGGGGCGGTTGCCTTTCCTTACGTCGGCAAACAGCGTGAACTGCGAAATGGACAGGATTTCGCCGCCGATGTCTTTGATGGAACGGTTCATTTTGCCCTGTTCGTCTTCAAAAACGCGCAGGTTGAGGATTTTGTGGGCCAGCCAAGAAAGCTGTTCCTCGCCATCCTCATCACTCACGCCGACCAGCAGCATGAAGCCCGGTCCGATCTGCTGCGGTTCGAAGGTGGGGTCGATGGTGCCCAGTTCGTTGACAACGTCAACGCTGGCTTGGCTCACTCGTTGCACTACTACTTTCATAACCCCACCTTACCGCGCGAATAGCGCGATTCTTTGCGTTGTCAGTATCCGCACCATTCCAATCCACATAAATTAGACCACCAACATCCATCCATGGCGAATCAAAAGCCTTAAAATAGGTGTTTTTCATGAACCTATAGCTATAATCTGCGTTATTCCAAGTCCACGTAGGTTTACCAAACATTAAATTAGGAGTCCAACACTAATGCCAAGGTTTTGAGTGCCAGCAATGTGCTGCACACGGCGCCATAATCGACTTGCTCGACCATGCATGAACCATCATGGTCCTGCCAATTCTGGCGTGCTCATGCAGCCTGCGGATATGAGCCGTTATGATCATTTGCACTATCGTGTTGCGACCTCATGAGATTGCTGATGCGTGCAGACGATGCGTTGGATGAACGTAAGACGATTCATGCAGAGGGTTTGCAGGGACTGCCAATGATCATATGCCTCGAGGCGCGCTGCAATGCCTACTCCCTATTTTCATATTTTGGAGGCGGCACCCTCGTCGATAAGCCAGAGCAGTTCCTCACCATCGGCGTAGGAGCTTGGCGCATGCGGATTGTTGCGTTGCGCGAATGCTGCAGCAACCGCGTCCGCCTTGCGTGCTTCGGATGTGAACACCCACGTGTGCTTCGATCGTGCGATCATCGGCACGGTCAGCGTCAGGCGCAGTGGCGGCGGCTTCGGTGAATCGCGCACACCGGCAACAAGCACATGCGGATCGTCGATCTCCGACTCGCCATGGTCGGGGAACAGGGATGCGAAATGCGCGTCCGGTCCCATACCGAACATGGCGATGTCCAAAGCTGGATTCTCACCCAACTGTTCAATGAGTTCACGCTGGTATTGCGCGGCGGCTTCAGCCAGCACAGCATCAGTCTGTTCGGGTGAGGCTGCCGCGACGCTTTCCAAGTTACGCTCATCGGACGGCATCGCATGAATGTTGCCTGCCGACATACGGCCGTCGGCAACCAGTTTGCCATACCATGCCTCACGCGCCTGCTTGGCGTTGCGGTCGTCGCTGTCGGCTGCCACGAATCGTTCGTCGCCCCACCATACGTGCACGCGGCTCCAGTCCACGGCATCGTTCAATGGGCTCGCGTTCATGGCGTCGAACACTCGATTGCCGTCAGTTCCACCGGTCACGGCAATGTCAACGCGAGTGCGATTCGGTTCCGACAGAAGATCGGTGATGGTCAACAGCGTACGTGCGGCCACGGCTTCAGCCAGAATCTGAGGATTGGGATATACAACGGTGGTGCGTTCTGCCATATGCTTTTCCTGCATTGTTCCTTTATTGTTTCGGAGAATCGATTCAGTGCTTCGAATTGATAAGATCCCAGCCTTGAGTCACGACTTCCGCATAGATCTCGTCCGGATAGAGTCGACCCAATTCCTCACTCAAGCATTCCTCGATGGTTCGTGCGGGAACGCTCATGGTTTGCGGGGACTGCCCTGGAACGTTCAATACGGCGATGCCATCGTCGGTGGATGGGCGTTCCAAACTCAGCACGCCATCGGAACGGGTCAGATACACGCCGGTCACGGCGGTTGCATTCGGATCGTCTTCCACCACAACAGGCACGTTCAGACGAAGACGAAGCCATGCGGCCAGCAGATTCAACGGCAGGAAGTTCTTTGGTCCGGTCACACGCACGCCGCTTACTGGAAGATGCGGCGGCTGGTCGAGCATCGAAGCGAGCATTGCGCGCCAAACAGTCAAGCGAGTCCACGACATGTCCACATTCTTCGACGACCAGTTGCGGCGCAGATCATCCATGGTCCGCATCGGATTCGAGGAATGCATGGCATCGGTGATACGGCTGCGCGCCATGGAACCCAGCAAATCGTTTGACAGATTCGCCGGAGCTTCGTTCGGCCACCAAGCCACCACCGGAGCGTCCGGCACCAATAGCGGAATCACCAATGTATCAGGGTGGTGAACCAGCCCACCAATCGGACGCAACACGATGATTTCGCCCGCGCCAGCGTCGGAACCGAATCGCACTTCCGCGTCGAGAAAGGTGTGCGGCTTGCCATCATCGGCAGCGGCATCCACCCTACGTGAATTCGGCGCGATTGCGATCACACGGCAGGGATGCTCACGGCTGGCGTTGTTCGCCACGGCGAGATCATGCTCCAGCGACGTCTCATTCGTGGAGATCAGCAGTGTGAGCACGCGACCCAGAGCCGCTTCGCCACGCTCCTCGTGCAATTCATCGATTTTCGCCGAAATCTCACGGGTTTCGGTGTTCTTCATGGTAATGATCACGGCATCCTCCAACGGTGTCCATCGCGGGCCAGCATTTCAACGGCTTCCTGAGGGCCCCACGTTCCGGAACGATACGGCTGCGGCTGGCCAAGCGTGGACCAGAACTCTTCGATCGGATCGAGGATCTGCCAGCTCAATTCCACTTCGCGTGTGGTTGGGAACAGTGGCGGATCGCCCAGCAATACGTCAAGAATCAGACGTTCATAGGCTTCCGGAGACGATTCGGTGAACGAACGGCCGTAACCGAAGTCCATCGACACGTCACGGACCTCCATCGACGTGCCACCCGGCACCTTCGCGCCGAACCGCATGGTCACACCCTCATCGGGCTGCACGCGGATCACGATCGCATTCTTGCCGAGCTCCTTCGTTGCGGTCGACTCGAACGGCAGATGCGGGGCACGCTTGAACACCACGGCAATCTCCGTGACACGCTTGCCCAAACGTTTGCCCGTACGCAGGTAGAACGGCACGCCGGCCCAACGGCGCGTATCGACATCCAGTCGGATCGCTGCGTAAGTCTCTGTGGTTGAAGCCGGATTAATGCCCTTCTCATCCAAATAGCCGACAACCTCATGAGAACCCTGCCATCCGGCGGCATACTGTCCGCGGGCCGTATGCGCCGCCAGATCCTTCGGCAAGCGCACTGCGGACAGCACCTTCGTCTTTTCAGCCGTCAGATCAGCGGCGGAGAAGGAGACCGGCTCCTCCATGGCCGTCAATGCCATGAGCTGCAGCAGGTGGTTCTGGATGATGTCGCGTGCGGCACCGATGCCGTCATAGTATCCGGCACGACCGGCCACGCCGATATCCTCGGCGTGGGTAATCTGCACATGGTCGACGTAATTATTGTTCCAAATCGGCTCATACATGGCGTTCGCGAAACGAAGCGCCAGAATATTCTGCACCGTCTCCTTACCGAGATAATGATCGATACGGAACACACTCGATGGGTCGAACACCTCGGAAACCACGCGGTCAAGTTCCTTGGCGCTGGCCAGATCATGCCCGAACGGTTTCTCGATGATCACACGACGCCAAGCGCCCTTGTCGGACTTCGCCAGACCGCAATCCGCCAACTGTCGGGAAACCTGCGGGAACGCGCGCGGCGGCACCGACATGTAGAACGCATGGTTACCTCGCGTGCCACGATCACGGTCAAGCTCGGCAACAGTGTTCGACAATCGTTCGAACGCCTTCGGATCATCGAACGTGCCCTGCACAAAACGAATACCGTCGGCGAGCTGCTTCCAGGTCGCCTCCTTAAATGGCGTGCGGCAGTGCGCCTGCACGTTCTCCTTCACGAAATCCTTGAAATGATCCTCGGTCCAATCACGACGTGCAAAACCCGTCAAACCGAAGCTTGGCGGCAATAGGCCACGATTAGCCAGATCATAAATGGCGGGAAGCAGCTTCTTGCGTGACAGATCGCCGGTCACGCCGAAAATCACAATACTGCACGGGCCTGCAATACGTGGAAGTCGAAGATCGCGCGGATCGCGCAGCGGATTCGTCCACTCTTCAGGCGTGCCAAGTACGGATGAAACAGTTTCAGTCATGTGCTTCATAGTATCGCCAACACGTCACGGACGGCAGTGACCATCCGAAAACGTCCTTTCCATATTTTGTGAAAACCCACAAAACCAGCCGTTTTTTAGCGGCTGTGAGCAATATCACAATCGATGATCAATGTATTACTCTGCCGAAAAATCATGCAACCCGGCGAACAGACGATTGAATCCTTCTTGCATGGTGCTTCGCGGGCAAGCCACGTTGATGCGAATGAAATCATGCCCGTTGCCGCCATACTCGGCACCTTCGGAGAACATCACCTGATGATTGCGCTTGAGATGTTCGCACAACAGAGCGGTATCGTGCGTCAGTTTCGAACAATCGACCCACAACAAGTAGGTGGCATGGCTTTCAATCAGGGCGATGCGTCGTTCCGGTGCCGCGGCAGCATTGTATTCGTTGATCATGGCTCGTGCTTCGGCTTTGTTGCCTGCCAAGTATGCGCGCAATTCCTCAAGCCAAGGCTCGCTCTCGTTGAAGGCAGCGAGCGTGGCCGTCATGGCGAAGGCGTTCGGTTCGGCCACTTCGTCCGTGTTGAGCGCACGCCATACCTTATGCCTCAGCACGGGATTTGGAATCATTACGGCAGCCGTGTTAAGACCGGCGATATTGAACGTTTTGGTCGGTGCCATGCAGGTCACGGAGTTCATTGCGCACTGCTCATTCACCGAGGCAAAGGGCACGTAATCATATCCCGGATCGGTAAGATCACAATGAATTTCGTCGCTGATTACGGTCACATGATGGTTCCAGCAAAGCTCACCTATGCGTGCGAGGGTGTCGCGATCCCAGATTCGGCCTACGGGATTGTGTGGATTGCACAGGATCATCAGCGTGGTTTGCGGATCGGCCAACTTGGATTCCAGATCGGCCCAGTTGATGGAGTAATGTCCGGAACCGTCGTATTCCAACGGTGATTCAAACACGCGGCATCCATTATTGATAATCGAATTGAAGAAAATGTTGTAGACCGGAGTTTGGATAAGCACGTTTTCGTTTGCTGTGGTGAGTTTTCGTACCATGCTGGAGATTGCCGGCACCACGCCGGTGCTGAATACAAGCGATTCCGGGTCGATATCAAGATTATGCCTACGGTGCCACCAGTCAACGTATGCCTGATTCCATGCAGGAGGGACGATGGAATATCCGAAAATACCGTGGTCAAGACGCTGTTGCAGTGCGGCTCGAATCTGTGGAGCGGTTTGAAATTCCATATCCGCCACCCACATGGGCAACGCATCTCCTGCCTCTTCCCACTTGAGCGAATACGTGCCGGATCGGTCTACGGGAGTGTCGAAATCGTAAGTCATGCCATCAAACTTAAGAACTTCAAGTGGACGAAGTCAAATGCAAGCTGTGAATGATCCCGGTTTCACGACATGCATTGTAATGACTTTGTCGGTCGGGCAGCCCTGTTGTATGAGTTCAAAAACATGGCCTTTCGGACATTCCATACTGGTTCTTTCACATTCATGCTGACGCACCCATTGTGAACGAACCAAACCAAAATAACTAATGTAAATGATGTATTACTTTCCATGCGAGAAGTGCATGAAAACTGTCAATCAGCCAGCCCAGTCGAAAAGTTCCGGACCATTGCGTTGCAAATGGCGTTATTGCATGCGTATTGACTACCATGAACATCAATACTTAAGAAAGGTGGTTTTATGGCATATGCGTTGATAACGGGGGCTTCGAGTGGCATTGGGCGTGAGATGGCGGCATTGTTTGCGGCCGACAGGCATGATCTCATCATTACGGCACGCAGTCAAGGCAAACTTGATGACGTGAAGCGCACGCTGGAACATCGCTATGGCGTGCATGTGGAGACGGTTGCGCTTGATCTAAGCGAGTCTGACGCACCGCAACAGTTGCATGATTACACAGTTTCGCAAGGTTTTGAAGTGGATCATCTCGTCAATAACGCCGGTTTTGCGGATTGGACGGGTTTTCTCGACGCCGACTGGCATCGCCAGCATGAGATGATGCAGCTCAACATGGCCGCGTTGGCTGAACTTACGTACCGTTATGGTCGTGATATGCGCGAGCAGGGTCACGGACGCATATTGAACATCTCTTCTGTTGCTTCAATGATGGCAGGCCCATATATGGCGATATATTTCGCGTCGAAAGCGTTCGTACGATCGCTTTCGGAAGCGGTGTCGTACGAATTGCGAGATACCGGTGTGAGTGTGACCTGCGTATGCCCCGGGCCGACATCCACAGGGTTCGCCAAGGCCGCGAACATGCGTGGCATGAATTTCTTCACGCTGACCAAACCGGCCACCGCCTACCAGCTTGCCACCTACGCGTATCGGAAGATGAAGCAGGGGCGCACGCTTGCCTACCACGGCTACCTCACCAAAGCCGGAGCTGCAGCGGAACGACTACTCCCCCGCGCTCTGACGCGACGGGTCGCCGCAATCATGAATGGCGGCAACCCACGCAACCAGCATCGCGAATAATTCAGGAGGCAACTCAACGAGTTTCCCTTGCGGCTGATCATATTTGCCGCAACACAAAGAGCCGCACACTTTTCATAAAGCGTGAGGCTCTTTTCATCTGTTAATCCGCTAGATTCGTTGCAGAAATACGTCTATCAGGCTTCGATTTCCTCGCGGCCCGGCTCGGCCCACAGCGTGTGGAATGCGCCCGGCTGATCCACACGCTGGTAGGTGTGAGCGCCGAAATAGTCGCGCTGACCCTGGATCAGGGCGGCGGGCAGGCGCTTGGAACGCAGTCCGTCGAAGTACGACAGCGAGGAAGCGAACGCCGGAGTAGGCAAACCGTTGACGGCGGCCTGAGCCACCACGTTACGCCAAGACTTTTCGGCGGTTTCGATGGCGTTCTTGAAGTACGGAGCGAACAGCAGCGACACGTTGGCTTCACCTGATTCGAACGCTTCGGAAATACGGTTGAGGAACTTCGCACGGATGATGCAGCCGCCACGCCAGATGCGTGCCACGGCAGCCAGATCGATATCCCAGCCATATTCTTCGGCAGCAGTGGTAATCTCGTTGAAGCCCTGGGCGTAGGCGACGATCTTGGAAGCGTAGAGTGCCTGACGAATGTCTTCGATGAAGGCCTTCTTCTCATCGTCGGTGAGGTTCAGGTTGCCGTCAGGGCCATTGAAGCCCTGCTTGGCGGCTTCCTCACGCAGATCAGCTTCGGAGGAAAGACCACGGGCGAACACGGCTTCGGCGATGCCGGTGACCGGTACGGCCAGAGACAGTGCGGTCTGCACGGTCCACGTGCCGGTGCCCTTCATGCCAGCATGGTCGACGATCACGTCAACCAGCGGCTTACCGGTCTTCTTGTCGGCCTGATGCAGCACTTCGGCGGTGATTTCGATCAGATAGGAGTCGAGTTCGGTCTTGTTCCACTCTTCGAACACGTCACCGATCTCAGCCGGAGTCATGCCAAGGCCACGACGCATCAGATCGTAGCTTTCAGCGATGAGCTGCATGTCGGAGTACTCAATACCGTTGTGCACCATCTTGACGAAGTGGCCAGCACCATTGAGACCGATATGGGTGACGCACGGTTCGCCTTCGGCCTTGGCCGCGATGGATTCAAAAATCGGCTTCAGAGTCTTCCAGGATTCTTCGGAGCCACCCGGCATCATGGAAGGTCCAAGCAGAGCGCCTTCCTCACCGCCGGACACACCGCATCCGACGAAATGCAGTCCGCGAGCGCTGATTTCCTTCTCGCGGCGAATGGTGTCCGGGAAGTAGGCGTTGCCTGCGTCGACGATGATGTCGCCCGGCTCCATCAGGTCGGCGAGCGCGTTGATCATGGCGTCGGTCGGCTCTCCCGCCTTGACCATGATGATGGCGGTACGCGGCTTGACGAGGCTGTCCACGAACTCTTCGAGGGTTTTTGCCGGGAAGAATTCGCCTTCGTTGCCGTGTTCGTTCATGAGCTTTTCGGTACGGCCGTAAGAGCGGTTGAACACTGCCACCTTGTTGCCGTGGTGTGCGAGGTTACGTGCGAGGCTACCGCCCATTGCGGCAAGACCGACTACGCCGACGTTTGCTTCAGCTGACATGCTGGCCCCTTCCATCAGGAAAAGTAGTACTTTATGAACCGTTCTTTAGTGTAGACCCGAGCTACCCCAGAACCATGGACCGTCTCAAGTCTGACATCATGTCAATCACGCGGCGCAATCGTACGTACGAATCGCATGGCTTCGGCAGGTGTGAGCGACGGCACGTAGGCTTGTGCCACGGCAAGCGATATTTGCGGCAGTTTGGCTGCGTCGGGATAGCAGATATACACTTTCTCTTCATCGGGATGGAATTTCAGTTTGAAACGGAATAGTGAATGGAATCCGTATGCTGGTTCCATGATGTCTGCGACCATTTGCAGTGCATGACGCAACACTTCGCTTTCCTCGTGTTCGCTTTCGTTGGATCCCATACCGGCCAGCGGCGCCGCCGATAAGCTCATGAATTCCACGTTGCCTTCGTCGCGTAGTCGTTCAGCCATGCGTGCAATCAGGAATTCCATGATGCCGTTGACGCTGTCGGTGCGATGCCTCATGAAGTCAAGCGTCCAACCGATGATCGTACCGTCACGATAGGTGGGCAGCCAGCTGGTTACGCCAAGGACTTTGCCATTGCCGTCAACCGCGTAGAGTAGGCGCACCCGGGAGTCGATCAGTTCGTCGACGCCTCCCAAGGTGAATCCCATTTCCGGCAGGGCCTTTTTGCCGGCCCACTGTGCGGAGATCTCACGAATCTGCGTTTGTACTGAGAAGGGTGCCTCCTTGAAAGTGGTGAGCACGTCGGTGATGCCGTCTCGTTTGGCTTTGTTGATGGCGGTGCGCACGTCCTGCCATTTCTTGCCTCGGGTCTGCCATTCGTTGGGATTGACGACCATTTCCGTACCGACGTCAAGCGAATCCCATCCGGCTTTGGTGAGTTCGGCTCGCTGCGATTCGTGCACACTGTAAAACACGGGCGTCCAGGAATGTTGTGTGCAGAATGTTGCGAAATCAGTAAGATCTTCCGCATATTCGCTGGGATCTCCGAATGGTCCTGTCACCGTCAATGCGATGCCGTACGACACTCGATAGGCGATCGCGGAACGTCCGGTTGCGGAAAACCAATAGTCATTGCCTTTCCAAGTTGCCATGAATGACATGGATTCGCCGCCAAGCGGAATAATCGCGTCAACACGATGGTGCAAAGCGTCATTCACCATGGAACGATCCCGCAAACAATCCCAAACACACAGCAGAGCGATAATCCAAAACACCGGACCGACGCACTGATATACCAGCAAGGAGATTCGGCCGACGGGCACAAACTCAGGTTCGATACCACTCAACAGACCAATTGGTAGCAATCGCTGCACATAATCGGCAAGCAATGCGATCAATTGCGGACTTTCATTGAAATCGTCGGGAGAGGCAAGCCCATATCCGGCATACATCAATCCCAACAACAGAAAAGCCGACAATGCACCTGCCGCAGCACGCAACATAATCTCACTTCTAGTGCGAATCGTAAAACACTGACGGAACGCAATGACGATAACGATAAAAATCAACGGCAATGCCATAGTGGAAAACATCGCATGAAACGCACCATGACGAGCCAACGCAGGCAACGCATCAGCCTGCGAATCGCCAACATATTGCAGCGGAAGCACCACATAAAACAGCATCGCAAGCACCACTGTGCACGCATTGAACAGCACGCTCAACGCTGCGGCAATACGGCGTCCGCGGTACAGACCCCATGCGATCAACAGCAGCATCAGCGTCGGCATCAACGACACCAGCCAGTTTCCGGGCATGGTGAATCTCATCATACGATATTGCGCGAAACAGTTGGCATGCGAGGAACCGTTGAGGCAATCCAACACTTGTTCCGTGTCGAATTCCGTGGAACCTGTCAGCAAGCCGAACATGGAGAGCAATCCGAATGATTGTCTTGAGGAAACGGCAACCAGCGAACCGACCGCCTGTACGCCGGCAGCCATACCAATCAGCCTGCGCATCTCATACAAGGCACCATGCCTATACACATCACCTTGACTCTCGGAAGCCATCAAATAGCCAAGCACATGGCCAAGCAACGCCGACGCCAGCAAACAGTAATCGCCGGCTTCACCACGATACAGGAACAGGATCAGCACCACGCTATAGCCGATCACACGAATACGCCGACGCCACAGCATGGCGGTGAACGCGCTGGCACACATCAGCGTGCCCACCACAACAACCAGCGGCCCCAAAATCGCACCATCATGCGAAATCGCATGCCATTGCGGACTTTTGCCTGCGAACAGCGAGCATAATCCCATACCGAGCGCTATGCCGCCAAGCGTGGTGATCAGCGACACCCATGCCGTCTTCGCCTTTCCAATCACCGTTTCGCATAAGCCGAATGCGATGAGTATCAGTGGAATGTCGATCAGCAGACGACCCAACTGAGGCACCGACAGCAGTGAAATCGGCGCGGTATACCAGCGCCCATGCGCGAGCGCGTCAAAACTCACGCGCGACAATTGCGGCGGAAATTGCGTATGTCTAATGCCGCATACGAGCTGCATGCCGACATTGAACAGCGTGATGAACAGCACAAACCCCAAGGTCATGCGATGCTCACGAATCCAGTCGGCAAGATCGGCCATAAGCGCACGAAAGCCAAATAATGGTTTCACTGTTGATTCCTGCGATTGCGTCATAATACAGTACTTCCGTTCGATGATTCAGATTGAAATGCGTTTGAGATTCGGATAGTCGACCAATTTCGGCTTGGCATCGCTCAGTCCCGTGTTGCAGCCGAATACGGCAAGTCCGTACCGCAACGTGTCTTGCACGGCATGCCAGTCATGCGCATTGTCAAGCGATTCGACTGCCGTAACATGCATGCCCGCCTGTTGAGCAACCGGTGCGATGCGTTCGACATTGCGCACGGACTCGCGATCACGCTCCCCTGCGCCGATAACAAGCGTCTGGTTCGAAGGCGCATGGTTGCGAATGGCGTTGATGGGGATCTGCTTCTCGTATGCGGTGCGATCGCCGTGGAAGAACCGGCTGATCATACTGCTTTCACTGCCATTGGTCGGTTTGAGCTCGCTGCCGGTGGGAATGATGGTACCGAACAAATCCGGATGGTTCGCACCGATCTGCAGCGAACATGTGGCCCCCTGTGAAAAACCTGCGATCGCCCAGTCCTGCGCTTGCTGTGCCGCCGGAAGATTGGCTTTCACCCAGTCGACCACGTCTTTCGTCAAGTAGGTCAACGCATTGCCGTACACCGGCGAATCCACGCATAGGGTGTTATGCGAATCGTCTCCCAACTGGTCGGCCGCAATAACAATGGGTGCGAGTCCGCCATGATGCTGCGCATAATCGTCCATCATGGTTTGAATGCCGCCCGCGGCAAACACGCGACCCGGAGAGCCCGGCTGGCCGCTCATCATCAGTATGACCGGCAACGCCGGCTTGTGTTTGGCTGTGGCAAGCGCTGCAGGCGGCAGATATACCAGCGCCTTTCGCGCTTCGAAATGCGATGCTGTGGCTGGAATATTTACTTTCCTGACTTCGCCATGTGCGGGAATATTGCTGACGCTACCGTCTGCTTTTTCCTGCTTCCATTGCGTGACGCTAATCAAATCGCTGCGTTTCGCCATTCCCGTCAGGTCGGCTTCACGATAGGTGTCTTGGCCGAACAGTGATCCGATGGTGGCATATTCTCCATACGCCTGATCGATGCCGGTGGCGGCGGAAAGCACCGCGAATACCGTCAATACAACGGCGACGGCACGCAACACTCCCCTATGCGGCACCGCATAGCAAATCGCGAATCCAATGATCGCGCAACCGCAACCGGCCCATGCGACCACATGCGGCCCCAGCTCAACACCGAACACCACAAACACGTCCGACAGCAACCAGGCAATCACCAATCCGGCAATGCCTGCAATAATCGCAATCACTACCGGACACACGACTACGGCAAACGTGCGTTTGCCACCGTCACGACTTCCGGCAACCGTCTCCCATATTGCAGTACCCAGCAGTATCGCCGCCAGCACTGCGGTTACTGAAAACAACGTTGCCGGAAACCAGCCATCCACCAAACTTATGTTCATCAACCATGCACGCATGCTCACTTCTTGCTTTCATATTCTTCGTTTCCAATGTGCCAGTTGTAGTCCATGAAACGTTGGCACGACCTCATCCTTGAGGCTGATTTTCCTTGGAATATCGACGAAAAATACTGTGAGCAAGCTGAATGGATGATGCTCTTAGGCAGCGTTCTCATCTTTGCCGATCATGCCTTGAACGCACGTTCCAATACCCGCCATACGCATGGAACGGACCCCACGTCGGGATCGCCTTCGACCAACAGCGCATTGGGAAGCATCAGTCATGCCGGATCGGTTTGATACTCTGACTGCGGCACGGTTTCCTCCGATCGCGCTTCCTTGCGCATGTTCCCTGTACATGTTCCTTGTACAGCAGACGCAATATTCCCATGCAATGTGATTCCAGCTAAGAAGACACTACGAAACGCGTCCAATGCATCCGACCGGCAGCCAAGCGGTATGGTGTTGCATTATGCAGTATGTTTTTTCGGCGTCGAATGTTTCCTGTGTCGTGCCGGTCGACGGTGAACAACGCACGATTTTCAGCGGATTATCCGTTGATGTGAAGCATGGTGAGATTGTGGATTTGGTCGGCCCTTCCGGATCGGGCAAGAGTAGTCTGCTTACCGCTTTCGCACGATTGAATCCGAATGCGAACGGCAATTTTCAGCTTGAAGGGCGCCCTGCCAGCGAATTCACACCGCAGCAGTGGCGTAGTCAGGTGGCGTATTTGCCGCAGAAGCCGGTATTGATCGGTTCGAGTGTGGCCGAGGCGATTCGTTTACCGTTCACATTGGCTATCCGTGCGGGCGAAGGCAAGCAAGGATTCGGCAGGAAATGGTCGGCCGGTAAGTCTCTCAAACCCACAGATCTACTGCCGGATGCTCGCATTCGAGCCACGCTTGACGCCATTGGCTGCGCGGATATTGATTTGGGGCGTGCTCCGCATGACTTGTCTGGAGGCCAGGCCGCCCGTGTGAGTTTGGCGCGCACCTTGCTTACTTCGCCGAAAGTGCTGCTTGCCGATGAGGTTGATGCCGGTTTGGATGATGAGAACGCCGATAAGGTGGCATCCATCATGGCTCAGGCCGCAGAGCAGGGCATGGCGGTGATTCGTATTCGCCATCGCCCGCCGGATGGGCGTGCCAAGCGCATTCTCACACTGGCCAATGGCGTATTGCAGAGTGCGAATGCTCCGCACACCGCAGCAACCAATGATTCCAATGATTTCGCGGCACAGTCCGATTCGGTGCAAGGAGTGCAGGCATGAGCGGCAATTATTATTCCATTGATATTTGGGGTCTGCTTATCGCATTGGTTATGGTCGCCGTGGCCGCAGGCATTTCCGAAGCGATGCGCATGGGCATTGGCAAGACACTGCTCTGGTCGGCGTGCCGTGCGTTGCTGCAATTGTGCGCCATGGGTTTCATTATGGAGTTCGTCATCAAGTCGAACAATCCATGGCTGGTGCTGTTGCTGGTGATGTTCATGCTGATCGCGGCCGTGCAAATCACCCTGTCTCGTGCCAAGGGCGTACCGAAAGGCTTGGCCGGTCCCGTGTTTTTGAGCTTGGTCATCACCATGCTCATTATGATTTCGCTGGTCACCGAATTGATCATTCGCCCGCAACCATGGTATGCGCCGCAATTGGTGGTACCGTTGACCGGCATGCTGCTCGGCAATACCGTGTCCGCTTTGGCGGTTGGGTTGAGTCGGTTCTTCGAAAGCATGAAGGAACGCCGTGACGAAGTGGATACGCTGCTGGCGTTGGGTGCGACCGCTTGGGAGGCCGCGCGCCCGTCCATCGTCTCGTCGATTCGTTTGGGTTTGCTGCCGACTACCGCCTCGCTGGCTTCCAGCGGCATTGTGACGGTGCCTGGCATGATGGCCGGTCAGATCATCGCCGGCGGCAATCCTATCGATGCGGCAAAATACCAGTTCCTGATTCTCGCCGCCATCGCAGCGTTGACGCTTCTAGCTGACAGTCTCATCATGGTGATGACGTACCGTAAGTGCTTCACTGCAGACGATCAATACAATCCGGTCGCAGGCTGAACAACTTTTCATATAGCCAAGCAATTAATTAATAGACGATCAGATTTAATAGAAAACGGCGTTCGCCAAGTGTTCATATACCTTGGCGGACGCCGTTCTCTATTATCTACCAGCTGCGCAAGCTTTGATTTTGCTTTTCAGCGATCAACGCGTGCGGAATGGCGCTTTCCTGATGTTCGCATGGCGATGGCGCGACTGCCCTGCATGCTTGTCGTGACGTTCGCCACGGCCGCCACGCTTGACTTCCGTATGACGGTCATAGCGTTTCGCATCCGAGGAACGCTCGTCATGCTTCCTGCCTTTGGACCGACGATTATCGTCATATTGACGTTCGGTACGGGCTTCAGACTTGCGCTGCTTCTTGCTTGGCGCACCCTGCTTTTTCGCAAGCTGTCCGGACTTCTTCTTTCCCAGTTTCCTGCGATTGTCGGTATTGCCGTAATCGCCGTCGTTCCTACGCTTGTTCGTCGTTTCGCGCTGTTCGTTGTCGCTGCGCTGCTGCTCATGCAGGCGCGCATACTTTTCACGACGCTTGTTGTTGCGCTTTTCCTCGTGCTGTTCGCGGCGTTCCTCTTGAATTTCAGGATGTTCCCAACGATGTTCACGCGCTTCGAATTCACGATTGTCACGACCTTCGAACTTGGCGGCACGGCGTTCCGCACGGTTCTTCTTCGGCTCGAACTTCTTCGCGCTGTCGTTACGCTCCTCACGCTGGTCGCGATCGCGACGATCCTTACGTTCGGACTTAAACGGCTTACCACCCTTGTCTTTGCCGCGATCCTTGTTACGCCCGCCGGAACGGTTCGACCTGCCGGAACGTTCGCCGTCGGCACTCCCCTTGCCGTTCTTCCTACGGCGCGGATTTCCTGCCGGCTGCGACTGCTCAAGCGTCCAGCCGAACACCGGCTCGGCCACTTCGCCTACGAGTTCCAACACTTCCGGCGAATCAGGGGTCACATCGATCGGTTCGACCGTCAGTCCGGCCTCACGCATCATGCGACGGGTCCTGCGGCGCTGGTTCGGCAGAATGATGGTCACCACGTCACCGGAATGGCCGGCTCGCGCGGTTCGTCCGGAACGATGCAGGAAGGATTTCGGATCTTCCGGCGGTTCGACCTGCACCACGAGTTCCACACCGGAAACGTCGATGCCTCGCGCGGCCACATCGGTGGCCACCATAACGTTCACATCGCCGGAGTTGAAGGCGGCCAGATTGCGGTCACGCTGGTTCTGGCTCAGATTGCCGTGCAATTCGGCCGCAGGAATGCCGTTCTGCGTTAAATCCTTGGCAAGCTTCTGCGTCTGGAATTTGGTACGGGTGAACAGAATGCGACGGCCCTTGCCGGAAGCGAGGGTGCGCACCAGCTCGTGACGGTTGCCCTGCGTGGTTTTGAACACATGGTGGGTCATCTCGTCAACGGTCGCCGTCGCGGAATCGACGCTATGCACCTTCGGATCAGACAGGAAGGTTTCCACCACTTCGTCCACGCCATGGTCGAGCGTGGCGGAGAACAGCATGATCTGCGCGTCGAACGAAATCTGGCCGAGCAGTCGCTTGACTGGCGGGAGGAAGCCCATATCGGCCATTTCGTCGGCCTCATCAATAACCGCTACCTCAACCTTGTCCAAGGTGAGCGCGCCCTGTTCGATCAAATCCTCAAGACGACCCGGGCAGGCCACCACAATATCGGCACCGGCCTGAAGGTCACGGATCTGGCGGGCATAACGCACACCGCCGTACACGGTGGTGGTGTTGATGCCGTAGATCTGGGCGAGCGGCATGAGCACATCGTTGATCTGGTTGGCGAGCTCACGGGTCGGAGCAAGCACCAGACCACGTGGATGCGGCACGAAATCGTCGGCACGACGTTCCTCGGCATGGGCCTGCTTCACACGATTGACCTCGTGGCGGAACTGGCTCATGTTCTCATACTCGCCGGCATCCACTTCGCCCAAGCGAGCGACCAGCGGAATCGAAAATGCCAGCGTCTTGCCGGATCCAGTGCGACCACGGCCAAGAATGTCTCGCCCAGCCAACGAATCGGGAAGCGTGTCGGCCTGAATCGGGAAAGCGGTTTTCTTGTCATCGGCCGCAAGCACGCGGACCAGCGGACCAGGAACGCCAAGTTCGGCGAACGTCAACGGACGTTCCTCTTCCTCGCCCATCGCTTCGGAAGCGGCTGCGAGGGTATCTTCATCAAAAACGGTATCGGGCACAATGGCCTTTCATGTCAAATATTACGCACGTTGCGCAAACCTGATAACTGTAGCCTATGCCCAATACTTTTGCTTACGTTCCTTCAATCCTTCATATCCGTTATATTCACGCCGGATTGCGGTTGATTTCGATATCGGTGACGGTCAGATTCGCTTTGTTGACCAGATTGAACAGAATCACTTCGGCCAGCTGATCCGCACGCATGAAGGTATGCTGCTTTTCTTCTGAAACGTAGTCATGGCTGTCACGGTAGAACGGGGTGTCGATGCCACCCGGATAGACACCCACGATTTTCACACTGGTCCCCTTGTATGCGGCCTGCAAACTCTTGGTGTAGCCCTTCTCGCCCCACTTGGTGGCACAGTACACGGATTCGTTGGGGTTGCCTCGCGTTGCCGCGGTAGACATGATGTTGGCGATTTTGAGATCCCGCTCGCCGTCCGCCTTCAGGGTTTCCACGCTCCACAGCACCATGCCTTTCAGACCTTTCAGGCACTTGTCCACATCGGCCGCCTCGTATGCGGTCGGCACTTTGAACGAAGGCTGCCCGGCATTGTTGATCAGCAAATCGATATGACCGATTTTCGCGATTGCGGCAACAGAGTTCTTCACGAACGATTCGTCGGAAATATCGCCCACAAAAGCTCTGTATTCGTCGGCAGCAAAAGTCTTCGACAACTCCGCCTGACGTACGCCATTGAAATCAATACCGGCAACGAACCATCCCTTGGCGATCAGCTGTCGAGCCAGCTCATATCCCAATCCAAGCGCGGAACCGGTGACGATGGCGATTTTCTTTCCGTCTGCGGTACTCATATGATGAACTCCTTCATTCAAAAATGGACACAACCCCTTTTGCATCATCATACCCATTCAACCCCACATGAAGTCAGACGATTGACGTTTTCTTCTGTGTTACATTCCGCAATCTGCTGATCTCTTCATTACATCTGGTTTCAACACCGTTTTCAGCGAGTCCACATATTTCGTATCCCCATGAGCCATAGACCCGTACAACCAAATTTCAGAGATGCCCTATCGATGAAGACTCCGACGTATGCTTTCATCTTGAAACTTCTCAATAATCGTCATATCCTCATCGCATCTCTAATGCCTTGCACACGCGAAAGCTACACAGGCGTACGCAAAAGGCCCTTCCGAAACAGGGAACGTTTGGGAAGGGCCTTCAGAGCGATGCAAACGATTATTGCATCACAGGATGTCGGGATCGTTCTTGTCGATCGTGCCGGTGGCCTTGCCGATGGCCTTCAGGCCGTGGTAGGCGATAAGGATCACTATGGTGCCGATGGCGATGCCGTTGAAGGAAATGCCATTGAAAGCGAACGCGAACTGTCCGATGGCAATGATCATGGTGATTGCGGCAACCATGATGTTCAGCGGCTTGTCGAAGTTGACCTTGTTCTCAACCCAAATACGAATACCGACCATGCCGATCATGCCGTACAGCAGGGTGGTCACGCCACCGAGCACGCCAGCCGGAATCGTGTTGATGATGGCACCGAACTTCGGGCACAGGCTCAACAGTAGTGCGAAGCCAGCCGCGCACCAGTAGGCTGCGGTGGAATACACCTTGGTGGCTGCCATCACACCGATGTTCTCACCGTACGTGGTGGTGCCGGAGCCGCCGCCGAAACCGGCGATGGTGGTGCCAAGACCGTCGGCGAACAGGGCGGTGCCGATCTGGTCATCGTAGTCGCGGCCGGTCATCTGGGAAACGGACTTGACGTGGCCGACGTTTTCGGCAACGAGCACGAGCACCACCGGAACGAACATCGGCAGAATCGTGAAGTCAACCTGCGGCAGGTGGAAAGTCGGCAGACCAACCCAAGCGGCATCGCCGATGGCGGAGAAGTCAACCTGACCACGAATGCAAGCGTATGCGTAACCGATGATCACACCGATCAGAATGTTGAGTCGGCCAATCAGACCCTTGAACAGCACTGCGACCAGCAGCACGGCAACTAAAGTCACGATGGCGGTGTCGGGAGCGACCTTGAAGTTGTTCCACACGCTCGGAGCCAAGTTGAAACCGATGATGGCCACAATGGCACCGTTGACAACCGGCGGCATGATGATGTCGATCCACTTGGCACCCGCGAAGTGCACGAGTACACCGATCAGAGCCAGCAGCAAACCAGTGACGAGAATGCCGAAGGATGCGACGGCGATGCCCTTGTTCGCCGTGGTGACGGCGGTGATCGGGGCAATGAAGCCGAAGGACGAACCCAAGTAGCTCGGCAGCACGTTCTTGTTGATCAGCAGGAACAGTGCGGTCGACATGGCCGTAAAGAACAGGGTGGCGGACGGGTCGAAACCAGTCAGAATCGGCACCAGGAACGTGGCACCAAACATGGCGATGACGTGCTGCGCACCGATTTCGGCGGTGCGCGGCCAAGTCAGGCGCTCGTCAGGCTCAACGACTTCGCCCGGCTTCAGCGTCTTGCCGTCACCGTGGACCTGCCACGTGAACAGATTGGACATGCGATTGTCTCCTTAACTCTCTTGCGCGGCAAGCAAAAACGCGCCGCGTGCCATAGCCATTGTAGTGGGGCGTGGACACGGGCGCGTTTCGTACGCAAGATGGGGGCATCAATCGTCGATATCGGCCAATCCGATCATGCAATCAACAGACCGACACACATCACAGGTGACGGTCAACCGCATGAACAACGTCCACCAAATCGCCATTCGACAGCACTGGACGCTTGAATTCACGCCAATCTTCGACCTTCACCACCCAACGACCTTCTGTATCGTCGAACACCGGACGGGCGGTCTGTTCCCAACGGAAACGCTTATGCGTACGCCCGGTCGCCGGATCACGGCGCGAATAATGGAAGCACGTACAATTAGTGATCTTCCATTCGTCGGACGCCGCACGGTGCATGAATTCCTCGTCGGACAAGTCCTCCAAAGTGAGCATAAGCGCCAGCATGAGGTCACCGTGACTGACCATCACTACGGATTCCGCGTCCGACTTGCGGTTCAAGGACGTGAGCAGATTATGCACGCGATTTTCGGCCACATCGGCGATTGATTCGCCCGCCGGCGGACGCCAATACAGCGGATCAGTGTTCTTGAACATCCAGTTACGCGCGTAATTGGTTTTGAAATCGTCTTTCGTGATGGTGTTGATCTCACCCCAGGAGCGTTCGCGCAGCACGCGTGTCTCCTCCCATTTCGCCTTAGGCAGAGCCATCGTGGCAGCCGTCTCACGCGTGCGCACGTACGGCGAGACGAGGTAACGGTCGAACAACGGCTGCTGTGAGACCAGCCAGCGGCCGATGCAGTCCGCCTGCTTGCGGCCGGTGGCCGTAAGCCTCCACGAACGGTCGGGCACGGTGACGTTGTCCTGCGTATACAGCGAGTTGTCACCCTGTTCACCGGCACTGATAATCACGTTCGCTTCGGATTCGCCATGTCGAATCACATACAAATCAAGGGGCATTCCCATATTCGTTTATTCCTTTGCTTTCATCCACATCCTGCGCGCGTTTCCGTTCTGCCGTTCATTCGGCCGGCGCGCATCATCATTGAATGCTTTCACCGTAGTCGATTCGAACGTATGCCACACGCGAAACCACATCGATTTCACGATTGGCACAACCGAAGTTCGAGATGTCGTTACGTCTGGTTCACCGCATCGCCCGCGACACGCCGGAACGCTACTACTCTGGCCAGATGCCGTTCTGTGAGTACTTGGCACGGTATTCCCCCGGTGTCATACCGCTATGTTTTTTGAAGACTTTCGTGAAATGGCTTTGCGACCGGTATGCGAGGATCTGCGCGATCTCATTGAAGCTGTATTCCGAGTATTTGAGCATGTTTTCGGCGGCTTCCATGCGTTTGTCGGTGATATATTGCGATATCGCTGTGCCCGTCTCCCGTTTGAACAGTTCCGACAGATACGTGGGATTCAAATGCACGTGCTGTGCCAGAATCGCGACAGTGATTTTCTCATGCAGATGGTAGTGGATGTAGTCCATGCATTCGTTGACGGCTTTGGAATGGGTGTCGGTTTTCTGCATGTCGGCCATGGCCCAGGTGAAGAAGGTCATCATGTCGGTATGCAGTCGGCGCACGTCTTCCGGGGTCTTGCAATTGTCAAGATCCTGAATGTACAGGTCGGAAGCGTTGTAGGCGTCTTCCTCATCCATGCCACCTTCGATGGCGAAGCGTGTGGCCAAGGTGATGGTAGTGACGAAACGGTATTTTGCGTTTTTCAGAGAATCGTCCGACAGATGGCCGTATAGTCCGGAATCCCACAGTTTCGCGCTTTCCGAAATGGCATTGATGTCGCCGGAGCGCATCATGTCATACTGCTTCATTTCCTCAACGTAGCGATGGTGGCGTACCCGATCCTCACGCGAAAGAAAGTCCAGATACCCCAGTTTTGCTTCGTCAACAACCGCCATGCTTCTCCCCTGTTTTACTACCGTCCGTTATTTGCGATCGTCCAGATCGAATCCTCCTTCAAGGATAAAGCTTTTCAGCAACTTGGTGGCGAGAAGATTCGCAGTGAATTGGGTGACAGAGCTATCCGGCTTGCTGAAGAACGCCTTTGCCAAAGGCTTGTTGATGGACGCTTTCAACTGGTCGAACCGACCGAATTCGTTCAACGTCGCTTCGGTAAGATCAAGCCGCATCATCTCGTTGAGCAAAGCTCCATCCACGCCAAACGCCTTGGTGATTTGCTCCACTTGGCTGTTTTTGGCGCTGTTCGCGTAATACGTGATGTAGTCGCGCAGCGTCTTACCTTCCTCCAACTCGATTTCGCCACGTTCCACATCATGCATGAACAGTTCGGCATACCGTTGCTCCTCCTGACTGAGCGAAGCGAACGACTTATGCAGCTCCTCCTCAGCTGATATCAACAAAGCTGGATCTCCTACGCCAAGTGCCTTGAGCCATTTGGCGAAATTAGCGTTCATGTAATCCGTATCAATCAATCCTGTATCTATCTCAGTGATATGACCGTCAAGTTCATATGGCGCTTCCGGACCGTTGACAGAACCTTCGCCGCTGCTGAACATTTCCTTATATCGCTGTACAAGAATCAGATATGTCCGTTCATCAAGCTTCGGCCGCACAACTTCCACGGATCCATCGTCATGGGTGATGAGGTATTCCCGCTGCCCCCAAGTGAATCCTTGCACTTGGGCGGATTCCAAGAAATCATTGAGTTCCACGAACAGTTTCGCGAGCTTACGGCACGCCTCCACCGATTCCGGCAGTCGCATGAAATCCTCTACGCCCCCGGCACGGAACACGGAAGAGATCTCTTCGAAACGCGCATCCATCAAACGCACGTTTTCCGGCAGTTTCTGCACGAACAAATCAAGCGGCTTATCTCCGGAATACAGTTTCACCGCCGCTTCGATATACCCTTTCATGGTATGCGGCTTGCGGTAGTAGCGAATTGTTCCGAAAGGCTTGTCGGGGCCGAACAACCGGTTCGTGCGGCTAAACGCCTGGATAATGTTCTCGTAGTCGATGATCTTGTCGAGATACAGCGTGTTGACCCACTTGGAGTCGAAACCGGTCAGCATCTGGTCGACCACGATCAGCAGATCCAGCCGCTCCTCACGGTGCTGGTCGACCGTCAGATACGGACGCTTGTGAGAAAGCCGCGCGGTGACGTCCTTCTTCATCTTCGGCCATGTGGGGATGATGAAATCCTTGCCGAACAGTTCGTTGTAATCACCGATGATTTCCTTAAGCGCATCCTCCTTGAGGATTGCACCATTGGAGTTATCGACATTGGGATCAAACAGCGCGGTCACATGCATCTGCGGAGCACGCTTCTTGAACAGATGGTAATAGCTGATCGCCTCGGGAATGGAACTCGTGGCCAGCATCGCATGGAATTTGTTGCCTCTGCTCAACAATGGGAATTGGTCGAGAATGTCCTCCACGACCTTGCCCTCATGAGGCGTATCCTGCGCGTACTGCGCCGGGGCCAGATAGTCCTCAATGCCTTTGATGTGTTCTCCGGCCTGCGTTTCCATAGGTCCCATCGGCATTTGCCTCGGATCCATGTAATGGTAGAACACTTCGGCTTTCGCCGGATCCGCCTGGGCTTCCTCAACCGTCGCCGCTTTCGCCTTCTGCAACGCGACAGCCTGACGAACATCCTTGTCTCGGTAGGTCAACACCATGTACGGGTCGAATCCGAGCACATTGCCATCGCGGATACCGTCAGCGATGCTGTAACGGTGGAGACAATCACCAAACACCATTGATGTGGTCGAGCCCTTCTTGCGGTTCTCCTCATGGATTGGAGTGCCTGTGAAACCGAAATACAGCGCGTTCGGGAAGGAATGGCGAATATCCTGCAGCATCTCACCGAATGTGGAACGATGGCATTCGTCAATGATGAATACGATGCGTTTGCCGGCGAGCTTTTTCACTTCCTCTTCGGTGATATGCCCCTCGCCTGCTTTGATGTTGCTCATTTTCTGGATGGAAGTGACGATGAGTGCGTCTTTGGGGTCGATGCTTGCCAGTTTCGATTTGAGCACGTCCGTGTTTTCCGTACCCTGCACGTCATCGGCATCATCCGCAAACGACCGGTATTCCAGCAGTGACTGCGTGCCCAATTCGACACGGTCCATAAGAAAGACCACTTTATCGGCGTCTTTTGAGCCGGCAATGAGTTGCGCCGCCTTGAAACTGGTCATGGTTTTGCCCGAGCCGGTGGTATGCCACACATAACCGCCCGGGCGGCCCGGCGTGCCGCTTGGCACCGGCTCATCCCATTTGCAGGTGCGCACACGGTCGGAAATGGCGTTTACCGCCTGGTATTGGTAGCTGCGTAGCACTTTGAGACATCCGTCCGCGGAATCGGCGACCGTATAGAACCCGATGAGCTGATGTGCCATGGGGATAGATAGCAGGTCCGATGCGAAACGTTTCCACTCGTCCTGCCCGACATGTTTATTCGCCGCTATGGGCTCGTTGTTGAAGTCAGCCCAGTGGAAGAAGTAGTTGCTATTGAAATCGCCTTCACCGGGATTGGCGAAGTACAAGGCATCATCCGGATTCATGGCCACGAAGACCTGCACGAGTCTGAACAGCCCGGTGAACACGCCTTCATGCGCGTATTTGGCGATTTGATTGGTGGCCTGGCTTACGGGAATGCCGCTTTTCTTCAGTTCTATATGGATGACCGGCATTCCGTTGATAAGCAGGCAAACGTCTCCCCTGCGATCGTTCAACATCTTATTTTTAGCTGGATAAATAGGCTGTCTTGCGATTTGGTAGCGGCTTTGCCCCGCTGCGATTTCCTGCCGATCGTAGATCTTCAGGCTGATTTCCTTACCGTAATGAGCCTCATCCTTGGGATTATCACGTTTGATGGATACGGTTTTACCATTAATGAAGGAATTCAGCGCCAATGGTGTGCGTAACGTTTCGATCTGTTCGAGGATCTGCGCCATCTCACCTTTGGTAAGGCGCTGCCCATTCAATCGATCGATGCCTTTGTTATTGTCGAACAGGATACTGGCCCAATTGTCGATAAGGTCCTGTTCAGTTGGATATTCCAACACGCCATCGGTCCATCCATGGCGCTTCAGCACCGCGACCAGATCGTCTTCGAAATCCGATTCTTTATCGTAGAACATGTTTCATCTCCCCGAATGCACCGTCACTTTCTGAGCCCAATCTTACGAGCGCAGCCCCTAACATCCAAGAAGCAACACCACAATACTTACGCTGATGAAGGGTGATGAGGCAATCTAAGGATTGCAAATACTCTACGATGAAATCCTGCTCCGCCACCGTTGGAACCATGATCGGCATTTCCAAGAAAGTATTTACGTGTATCCTCTTTGCCTTCCTACTGCCATCGGCAGCAGAACCATGTTTAAGATAGAACCCCTCTTGTACCGCGGTGAAAAACATGAAGTGTGGATTCATCTCAACTAGATCAAAAGCAGGTAAATCAGCCGTAGACTCGTATCCGTCAAGTTTTTCTGGAATCACGCCAAACGCTGAATTTAAAAAATCTAACTTACTGTAAATAAACTGCCCTTTGTGACGGATGAAATACTGGGTATGCTCACTGCCTCCGAAATCATTTTTCTCAATGACGCCTTTACCCCATAGCTTGACGGTCAGCTTTCTTGAGTTCAGCCCCGTATTGCCTTTAACCCTACTTTCGCTCAGGAAGTCTCCAACCTTACGCTGTTCCCAAGCGGGGACAATGAGAGCCCGAAAAACAGCCGTATTACCGTCAATCTATACGGCTGAGCTTCCTTCTTGTGAGCATTAGAGCGTATCCGAGCAGGTTCCGGCCACGCCATTGCCTCGGATTGAACCTAGCTAGGTCATGCATCGACAGGCCGATGCCCCAGATGCGGTCTTTGACGGCGCATTCCGCCAGCAGCGCGGTGCCGGTTACCTCAAGCCGTGCCCCGAGTTCGGCGTTCTGGCTGAATTTGGCAAGTAATCCTTCATAGACCTCGATTTGGCGAACGCCGTTCCACACGTGATCGTCATAACCGGCCACCAGTCGACCAAGGCATTTAATCTCGGCCACGTCATCGGTTTCGAGGATTCGCGCGGCTATTTCGGCATCGTTAAAACAGCATGCCTTGCGGTACATCATGTACTGTTCCATTGAGGAAAACTCAACATCATCCACAACGAAGCGCGATGGATACCAGTTGCTCAGGTACCCGTTCTCCTCATCGGGATTATGGAAGCAGATGATGTCCGTCATTCTTCGCTGACTTTCCGCACCGCAAGTTCCAGATCGAGATCATGAAGTCCGAAATAGGCTTTCTTCAGGAAGTCCAACGGCACCCTGGTGATCACTTCAGAACTGGGAATACCGTAGAACCATTGGTAGTAGGCATAGAACTCACCGATCCAATCGGGCATGAACCCTTTAAACGCCTTGCCGTCCTTCAATTGGTAATGCTCGGTCTCGGTGAAATACTTCCACAGCTCTTCCGCATCCATCGTATTGACGTAGGCTTTGGCTTCATCAATGCTTTTGCGTGTTTTGCTCGTCATATACGTGGCGATGAAATCCTCCGTGCTCTTGTTAGGGAACGACTGCGCCACGTAGTCGAAAAGCTTGCCCTGGCTTTCCACCACATCATCCCGATAGACTTCCGGATATGCCCGCATGGTTTTCACTCCCTAGAGCAACGTGCTGAACACGTTGGTCACCGTATTGACATCGGAATCGATAAGATCACGCATGTTCTGCCGCGCCTCAACATCCCTCTGATTGTATTTGTCGTTGAATTCGCTGTAGTTGACGGAAAGCAAGCCCTCATTGACTTCGCGCAGTTGCCCATATGCCTTTTCGCTCTTGATGCAATATTGGATGCCCAATCCGCCAAGTGACAGCAGTTCCTCCAAGATATCGACGTCCACATTATCTCGAACGAATTCTTTAGCGATGTAGAAGTACGAGGCGTTCGCACGCCAGCCTTTGATGATGTCATAACCGCTGGTATCGATGCCGTATTGGGCGATGAATTTTGCGGCAAGCACGCGATAACGCTTGGAATCGGCGGCATCACGATGTTTCATCAGCTCGGCCAGCCAGGCAAGCACGCTATGCTCCTGAAAATCCAGGATGCTCAGCCCATTCGTGTTCAGTTCGTACTGGTGGACCCAGCCATTGGACTCATCCGGCCTGCACACGGCCCATTCCTTGGCGAGCTCGACACTTTTAGTCAGATAAAAACCACGACCGTAATCGTGCTTGTCATTGCCCAAACCGTACTCGGGGGTCACGGATTCGTATGGGGAACCGTGAAATAACGTGATTGTTGCCATGAACACCCCTATACGAACATCTTGTCAAGCATGGATTTCTTAATATTCCGCAGTAATTCGAGCTTACGCTGATGAAGGGTGATGAGCGAGTCCAGACGGTCAAAGAACGCGCCGATTCGACGCTGCTCGCCAATGTCTGGAACTAGAACTTCGGTTTCATTTATTGCCCGCTTTGAAAGACTTGGAAGCCCCGTCGACTCATCCTTGCTTTTCCAATCAACGTTCAGAAAAGAACACAAAAGAAAATTAATATCTAAGGAAGCCTCAGGAATGGCATAAAATAACGTATCTACCGTCCAGAAAGGTGCCCGCAGTCTATACGGTTTGTCGATAGTTCCTTTTCGCCCTATGCCAATTGCATCTTCATCATACGAAAGAGCCTTAGAAACAGATGTCATGTAACCACCTGTTCCGTATACTGGAATTGGTCCTTCCGCCAGATGCTTATAGTCTCTGCCGCTGCAAACATTGGCAACTTCACCTAGCTTACGCTGTTCCCAAGGGTCAGCGAAACCAGCGAAACGAATCTCCGGATACAGGGAACCCCCTTTAGGGAACATCTTGTCGAGCATGGATTTTTTCAGCACGCAGAGCTTGTCATACTTACGCTGATGAAGGGTGATGAGCGAGTCCAGACGGTCGAAGAACCCACCGATTCGACGCTGCTCGGCGATGCATGGACGATCAAAAAACACATTCGCAATATCCTCATTGTGAATATGCACAACAGATTTGCCTTGGGCTCTTTTTGCTAAATCGAAATGCGGCTTTCCATAAGATAATTCCAAAGCAAGAAAAACCGGATTAACAACAGCTGAAGGCGTTATGATATTTAGGTCTCCGCCCAGAATAATTCCAGGTTTTTCAACGACTGACGCAATGGATATGTCCTCCGCCGTTTCCCCAGATGCAGGAACAATAACCTCTCCGCCTTCGGTGTACACAGAATTTTCAAGAGGGTCTACGAAAGTATCGACGGAATGTATCTGAGTTTCGTAATTTGTGTACAACCTACCATACAAAATAATCGGAGTGCCTTGATCTCTCAAATTGTTCTTCGAATACCCATATCCCTTAGAGAAAGAACACAGTTCCCCCAGCTTACGCTGTTCCCAAGGGTCAGTGAAACCAGCGAAACGAATCTGCGGAACTAGTGTTTTTCCATGCTGTTCGACCATAATTATTCACCCCCGAGCAGTGATTTGAGCTCTTCCAAGCCCGCCAGATCGCGGGCATTGCCGGTCAAATCGCCAAGCATTCCGGCCAATTCCTTCTCCGCTTCATCGATTTGGCCGCATACGTCGGCATATGTGGTGGCGTACTTGTTCTTCAACGCGTTCACTTTGCCAATGAATTCGTCGATCACCGCATTCGGCAGTTCTTCCAGCTGCTTCTGCAATGGCGTAATCCACTTGGCTTCCAGCAACCTTCTGGCTTCGTCATCACTCAACGTCTTGATCGCGTCGCAGGTCTTATCCTCTAGCGCGTTTCGCTTGGTCTTGATGTCGGACTTCAGCTTCTTCGCCTCATCAAACAGCTTCTGGGCCTGCACCAAGCCACGCTCGAAATCGGAAGCCGGATTCTTGCCGATCGCCTTGACCGCTTTCTTCAGCTCGGCGGCAACGAAGGCCTCACCGTCCTGGTTGATCGCATCACTGTTCTGCTTGTCATCCTCATCGAAACCTTCCAAGATGGTTTCAATCTCGGAATCGATGTCCTGCACACGGCGTTCGTCCGTCTCGATTGCAGCCAAATCATCGTGCAGCAGCTCGCGCTGGACCAGGTCGAACGGCAGAACGCGGCCAATCCAGCCATCTTGCACTTCCACATCCTTGCCGGCCTTCTTCTTGACGACCATGTTCGGATCCACTGCTCTTACCGCATCGAAACCTTCGGAACCTAACACTTCCAGATCAATGGAGATGCCGTTCCATGCGTCATCAAGATTCTGATAAACATCATACGGGTCGACCAGCGCGGTATTGGCAATCATCGCATCCAATTCCCTACCAATGGCCGCTTCTTGGGCGAGCGCATCCACTTGTTCGGGATGCTCGACCAAACGGAAGCGCAGGTCGGAAGGCAGGTCGGAAATAGCCCGCTCATAGGCGGCGACGAACGTCTTCACATCGGAATTGTTGCGAACCACGGCGGCGATGTCATCATGATCGCAGGCATAGCAAGCGCCATCATCGCGGAACAGTTCAGCCTTCAAACTCGGCCAAGCGTTCCAATATTCCTTGAACTGCTCAACCTCGTTCTTCGGAACGCCACCAAACATCGAAGCGTACACATCCCACGTTTCCGCATCCTCGGATGAATCGACATAACGCGGAATGTTGAGGTTGTAATCATTGGCGCGAATCTCATCGATGGACACCAGACGGCTGAACTTGGGTACCGTGCGATTGTTCGACACCACATCGACAATGCGTTTGATATCAGAAGCCTGTAGCTTGTTGTTCTTGCCGTCCTTGATGAAATGCTTCGACGCATCAACGATGAGCACCCTGTCATCATCGCGTTTTTTGCGCAACACCATCACGATGGTGGGGATACCCGTACCAAAGAAAATATTCGCAGGTAGACCAATAATCGCCTGAATATGACGGTTCTCGATCAGATTCTTACGAATCTGACCTTCCTCGCCGCCGCGGAACAGCACCCCATGCGGCAGAACGATGGTCATAATGCCATCGGCACGCAGATGGTACAAGTCGTGGAGCAGGAAAGCATAATCCGCCTTGGACTTCGGGGCCATGCCATAGCTGAAACGCGGATCGATCTCCTTGTCAGTGGAATCCCAATTCTGCGAATAGGGTGGGTTGGAGACCACCGCATCCACGAACAGCGGATTGTACGTTTCCTCCTTGTTCTCCAACGTGTCGAACCACGGCCAGTCGTCCTCCAGGGTGTCGCCGTTGCGGGCAACGATGTTGTCGGGAAGAATGCCACGCATCACCAGATTCATACGCGTGAGGTTGTAAGTGTTCTCCTTGAGCTCCTGCGCGTAATACATGATGGAATCCGGATTGCCGTTTCGTCGAGCCACAGCTTGGCCAATATGAATCAGTAAGGAACCAGAGCCGGATGTCGGGTCGTAGATCTTGATCTGCTCGCGCCCCTGCAAATGCCAGGCGACGATTTCGCTCATCAGCTGGGAAACCTCAGAAGGTGTGTAGAATTCGCCGGCCTTCTTCCCCGCATTGGCGGCGAAATTGCTGATGAGATATTCGTAGATGAAGCCAAGAACGTCATAATCCTGACGACCATCCATCGGAATGTCTTTAATGAGGTAAATCAAATCTCTCGCGGCCTTGGACTGGCTTCTTGCATCGGTACCGAGCTTGGAAAGTCCGGTCTGTAGAGTGTCGAAAATACCGTCGAATACTTTCTTGTGTGCCGGATTGATGTTGCGGGAGAACGCCGAAAGCGCATCACGTACGTTGGAAATCTCGAAATCGTTACCTTGTTTAATCCATGTGGAAAACAGGTTGTCATAGGCGATGAAGTAGCCGCACTCACCCTGCACGAATTCCACAATGTCCGGATTGTCCTCCGTGAGCTGCGGAAGGTCGTTCTCAGTGAAGTCGCTGGCTCTCAAGCGCATCAGTTCGGTTTCCGAAAGGAATTTGTAGAAGATGAAGCCAAGAATGTAATCCTTGTATTCGTTCGCTTCGATCTTGGAACGCATCTTATTGGCAGATTCCCAAATCTTCGAAGCGAGCTGCTGCTTATTCATCTATCCCTCCTCATTGCGGTACCGGCAAACCAATGCACGGCTCCACGAGTGACTGCACATCTTCCATAAGAATACCGCGCCCCCGCTTGGGAACAGCGTAAGCTGGGAGAACTGACCGAAAGCTATTCAGGAGGCACACCCGCTGCCGGCGAATCTGAGTTTTACGGTGGGTCTATTCCTTTTATCAGGTCCGCTGAAATTGCATCTAAATCGACTGAGCTTTTTCTGACGGGGAAAGGATATGAATCATCTTCTGCAAGAATGGTCAAACCCGGTGATGTGTTGTATGCATTGTATGGAGCGACAAGTGGCGAAGTGGCTGTATCGAAGCAAAAAGGCGCCATCAACCAGGCTATTCTCGCCATACTTCCTCATGACGATTGTGACGCAAGATATCTCGCTGCCTGGCTGAGGAGACGAAAAGATTACATTGTCACGACCTTTTTGCAAGGTGGTCAGGGGAACCTATCGGGAGTGATAGTTAAGAACCTTGAAGTGGCCATCCCGTCCTTACCTGAGCAACAAAGAATCGGCTCTTGTCTGAGTCTCCTAGACTCGCTCATCACCCTTCATCAGCGTAAGTATGATGGCTGCACCTTATCCCTATCTTTTTTAGAAAGGTGCACACTATGCAGGAAAACATCACCGCGGAATCGCTATTCTGCGACTACTACGCCCAGTGGGTGAAAACGTATAAGGAAGGTGCCATCAGAGACGTGACCATGGATAAATATCGGCTCACACAATCTTGGCTCGGCAAACTCATCCCTGAACTAAGACTTGCCGATATGGATCGCACCGCCTATCAGCAGCTCATTAACGGTTACGCGCAGCATCATGAGCGCCAGACCACCATGGATTTTCATCACCAGATCAAAGGCGCCATTCTCGACGCCGTTGATGAAGGACTCATTCCCCGTGATCCGACACGCAAAGTTATCATCAAAGGCAAGCAGCCACGCATCAAAAAAATGAAGTATCTCAACCAATTCGAGCTGCACGCTATGCTCGCCGATCTTGATCTTGGCGCTGAGGCAAGTTGGGATTGGCTCATCCTCCTCATCGCGAAAACCGGACTCCGATTCTCCGAAGCGCTTGGACTCACGCCCGACGACTTCGATTTCACCCACCAAACGCTTTCCGTCAGCAAAACCTGGGATTACAAAAACGGCGGCGGTTTTGTACCCACGAAAAACGAATCTTCCGTACGCAAAGTGCAGCTTGACTGGCAGCTCATCATGCAGCTTTCCGGATTACTCAAGAATCTTCCGCATGACAAGCCCATCTTCGTGCACGGCAAAATCTATAACTCCACAGCCAACGGCGTACTCGCCAGACACTGCAAGAACGTGGATGCGCCGGTCATTTCCATCCACGGATTGCGGCATACGCACGCATCACTACTGCTGTTCGCCGGCGTATCAATCGCCAGCGTGTCGCGCCGCCTCGGCCACGCCAGCATGACCACAACACAGGAAACCTATCTGCATGTCATTCGCGAATTGGAAAACAAGGATGTGGATATTGTAATGCGAGCACTGTCGACGCTTATCTGACACGATGCTGTTTTGCGAGATGCCGATGGACGGCTCGCAGGTCCTTCAATCGCAAAGTATCTAGAAAAAGAAGTCCGCTGGAGAAATCGGTTCTTCCAGCGGGACTTCACATCGCGAATCAATGTACAGCGCATGTCACAAGTAGGTGCTCCATCCGAGCTTGACGGCTAGGATGATGCCGGTGAGCACGGCGGCGGCGCGCATGATGTTTTCAGGAATATGCCGGGTGACAGGTGGGGCGATTGCACTGCCGATGATACATCTGAGGCACATCATGATGGCGAACGGCCAATACACGGATCCACGAATGATGAACATGATTGCGGCGGAAATGTTCGCACCGAAACCGACCACCGTTTTCAACGCATTAATCTGATGGAACGGACCGATCTTACCCAAGTCGAGAATCGCCAAGGCAAGCGTGCCTGCTGCGGCGCCGAAATATCCGGAATAAATGCCGACAAAACTTACGCCAAGCCACAACCACCATGGGTCATGCAGTTTGCCATCATCAGTTTTGTTGGCGATTTTCGCAGCTCGTTCGCCTTGCTGCGATTGAGGAAGCGCTTGTGCGACGGCATCTCGCGCAGCAGCCTTTTTCCGAGGATTGATAGCGATGATCAACGCGCTGAACAGGATCAGCGGCGGCACCGCGCATTCGAACACTTCTGCCGGCAGTTCCAGCAGCAACAGCCCGCCGATAATGCCGCCAACCAATCCGATAAGCGCATAGATGATCACACGGGCGCGCTGCCCTTTTAGCTCCTTGCGCGCGGAAAGCAATCCTCCAATGCCGGTTCCGCATACACCCACCGTGTTCGTGGTGTTCGAGAGCACTGGCGGAATGCCGAACGCCAACAGTGCCGGGTATGAGATCAATGACGAAGCGCCAACGGCATACCCTACGAATCCTGCGCCGATACCGGCAACGAGAACCAGTAGCAGCGTGGTGATGGACACTCCGGCAATCATGGCATTCCTTTCGTATCTCGGCTCACACTCGGCTCATATGCAACAAGAGCCAAGTCTATCGGCTTGGCTCTTGTGGTTCAGAAAGTGTTCAGAACGTGGTTCATCGCTTGGTGATCAACGATTCGATCCAGTATGCGGCAAGAGGGATCAGCGCCCACTGCAAAGCAAGACCGGGCAGTCCAGCGGCCAAGTCACTCGTCCAAGTGGCGGCGATGCTGTTGCCGGAACCGAATGCGAACACCGCCACTGCAGTGGCTACGGTCAGTACGACACGGCCGGCAAGTTGGGCGATAACCACCTTTACTAGGCTTGGCAGCTTGATCTCACGCAGCAGACCTGCAACCAAACCGTACGCGCACAATTCAATCATCATGAACGGCAGAACAGCCAGCATCGGCATGCCGGAAAGCAGGAAGCTCGCCAGTGGAGCAGCTGCGCCTGCAATCGCACCAACCGCTGGACCTGCGATCAAACCGACGAAAATAATCGGCAAGTGCATAGGCAGAAAGGCAACGCCCAACGCAGTTCCTCGTCCGGAAACCGCTCCGATCACATGGAACAACTGCGGCAACGCCACTGCGGCGACAATGGCAAGCACGGTTGCGGCGGCTTTGACGCTCACGCTCAAGCGTGGCAGATCAGTGCGACGCAAGGAAACTGCTGTAGTGGAAGTCATGTTCATTCTCCTTTTTAAAAGCTTTCTTTTCACAAGCTTTCGTTCATTATGAAAAATTCGTTATTCGTTTGATTTGGCAGTATCTACAACCATGTTGGCAATTGCGCGTGTTCCAGTTTGCTCGAAATACCGATTCTCCAAAGGAATCCACTCGTCGATGAATCGCTGCAGCATACGCGGATTACGTGCCTCGAGTCTGCGTAACTGCTCATTGGAATCAATCATCAGGCAGATCATCAAATCGTAGTATTCACGCAATGCGGGATGCATGCTATAACTGCCTTCGACAATCGTCAAACGAGCAGGTTCGACACTATGCGAAGCCGCAAAATCGCCGGTATGGCAATCCCAAGGACGATACTGCACGATATTTCCGGCAACGAGCGGAGCCAGCACCTCTTCTTCGAATCGTTCCCGATCGACATTGCCTCCCGGTTCGGCGAACCGTTCTGGAGTGCGTTGTTCCGGGCGCAGGAAGAAATCGTCCATATGCAGCACATTGCCGTCGAAACGACGCTGCAGCAAAGCCGCCAACGTGGTTTTGCCCGACGCGCATGGCCCGTCGATCGCCACAAACACATGCTCGCGTTCCGTAAACACACGTTCGATGCGTTCGATCACGGCCCGCGCGTCTTGAACCGCCTGCGCCTCCTCCACGTTTTCCATGGATTCCTTAGATTCCTTGGATTCCATCATCGCCGACTCCGTGCACACTACTCGAGCACGGTCAAACGGTATGCACGCGAACCAAGCCCAAGCTCTTCGGCGTATTCGAGCGTGTGTTCGCCATGCCTGGTGGCGATACGCTCGGTCACGGACGCGCCGTCCGGCGCCACATGAATCAGATCGACACACGCTTGGTCAAGTGCCACCGGGTCGAACGACGAAAGCACGCCAATGTCATGCATGTCCGGCTCGGACGGCGTGGCGAAGCAGTCGCAATCCACCGACAAACGGTTCATGACGTTCAAATACATCATCTTGCCGTTCATGTGGCTGATCACAGCCTCATCCGCTTCGGCCATCGACTCGAGAAAGTCATCCTGCTCAGCTTCGACCCACTTGTCTTTAGCCACGCCTGCGGAATGAATCCAACGTTTGCCGTTCGACGATGCGATGCCGATGGACACGTTCTTCAACGCGCCTCCGAAACCGCCCATTGGATGCCCTTTGAAATGAGAAAGCACGAAGATGGAATCATAGTCGTCGATATGCCTGCCGACGATGTCATAGGCGATATGGCGGTGCTTGGCTACCGGAATCTCGATCTCACCGCCCATATCCATGATTTGAATCGGCGCGATATCGCCATATCCGCGTTCTTTGAACACGGCAAGGCTTTTTTCGGGAGTCTCTCGATTGCCGTCGTATGCCGTTGCGCATTCCACCAATGTTCCGCCGATCTCCTGTACCAAATCCCTGACCAGCGCGGGATTCAGATTATTGGATTTTTCGGATTCTCCGGAATGGATTTTGATGGCGACCTTACCTTCCGGCCTAGCTCCCAACGCATGATATGCGGCAATCAAGCTTTCCGGCGTGATCACAGGAGTGAAAAACACTTCGGGAGCTGACGCATCTTCCGTACGATGTTCCAATTCCTGCGCTTTCGCAATATCGAAATCAGTCATAATCCTCCTCGATTCTGCTCGCTTCAGCATAACCGATTACAGACTATCAATCTCAAGTCCGGTTGAACCAAACCGACACTCCCACCGCACCAGCCATTCCACCGCACCAGCACAAGACCATGTCCACGTCTTAGCCCGAACTCATCGCGTTTACATAATGACTGCTACGCTTGCCGAGTTCTTACGATTCGTCAAAAGAATGTCGAAGGCGTTGACGTACCGCGCGATAATCATCAAAGAAAGGAACATCATGGCGGAACTTGTTACGATGGCGCTGTTCTGTGCGGCTTTGATTGCCTGCATCATAACCAACATATCCATCGTTCCCGCACTGCTGGCCGGCGTGGTCATGTTCCTCATCCATGGCAAAATCACCGGTCACAAATTCGCGACCATGCTTTCCAAAGGGTTCGCCACCATGCGTGCCGCAAGCATTGTGGCGGTGACGTTCGTGCTGATTGGCCTGCTGACCACGCTATGGCGCGCCGCCGGCACCGTGCCGTTCATTGTGGCGAACACTTCCAGCCTGGTGCGCCCGCATGTGGTGATTCTGCTCGCCTTCCTGCTCAACTGCCTCATGTCACTGCTGACCGGATCATCGTTCGCTACGGCCGCCACCATGGGCGTCATCACCATGACGCTCGGCACGTCCATGCAGGTTTCGCCCGTATTCCTCGGCGGTGCGATTCTGTCGGGCGTCTATTTCGGCGACCGCTGCTCCCCTGTTTCCACCAGCGCGCAATTAGTCAAAGCACTCACACATACGAATATTTTCGACAATATCGTACTGATGTTGAAAACATCTATTGTTCCGTTCATCATCACGTGTGCGATTTATGCTGTGTTGGCTTTGTGCACGCATCCTTCCGCAGGTTCCATTGATATCACGGGATTGTTCTCAAGCGCGTTCGATCTTCATTGGGTTACCGTTATTCCCGCGTTGGTGCTTGTGGTGCTTGCGATCGCCCGAATGGACGTGCGCATTACGATGGGCGCAAGTATTCTCACCGCATTGCCGGTTTGCGTGCTGGTGCAGCATATGGATTGGCTGGAAATTGGCCGTGCTTTGGTGTTCGGTTTTCATTGTTCGAACGCCCAAGTGGCGTCGTTGATTGACGGTGGCGGCATCGTTTCGATGATCAAGGTGATACTGATCGTCTGCATTTCCTCGTCGTATTCCGGTATTTTCCAGGAAACGGGGTTGTTGGATGGCACGCATCGGCTTATCGCTTCGATGGCGAAGCACATCAGCGTGTTTGGTGCGACTTTGGTCACGTCTGTGGTTGCGAGCGCGGTTGCCTGTAATCAGACATTGTCGATTATGTTGACTGATCAGTTGTGCGGCAATTTGGAAAACGACGAGCAGCGCAAGGTCATTAATTTGGAGGATACCGCCGTTGTGGTGGCTCCATTGATTCCATGGTCGATTGCCGGCGCGGTGCCGCTTGCTTCGGTTGGGGCTCCTACGGAAAGTCTGTTGTTGAGCTGTTTTCTGTATTTGCTGCCGATTTGTTCGCTGGTTCGTACCTTGATTGCGGATCGTCGCAAAGTTTCGGATTAATACCAGATTACTTTTAATACAAATAAAAAAAATGTGCCGTGCACTGATTATCCCAGCGCACGGCACAACGGTATTTGGAAGATATAAAAGATATGTAGAAGATTTTTAGAAGAACAGCGCTGCCACTCCCGCTGCGAAGCACATGAGCAGGATCGAAGTGATGAGGCTGGCAAGGAACGCCTTCTGCCCCTTCTTGGCGAGTGCCGAGAAGTTCACGGTGATGCCCAATGCGGCCATGGCCATGCCAAGCACGATGTAGGCGAAATCGACCAGCTGCGGGGTGATGGTGGCGATGAACGGCACGAACGTGCCGATGATCGACGCTCCGATGAAGCCGAGCATGAACCACGGGAATGAGATCTTGCGCTTGCCGTCCGAAGGCATCTGCGAATGGTTCTTATCCCACCAGATGGCGATGATGACGGCTGCGAAAACGAGCATAAGCACTCGCGACAGCTTCATGATGGTGGCGATGTCGACCGCGCCGAACGCGTCACCAGCCGCCACCGCGTGTGCGATTTCGTGCAGGGATGCGCCGGCTGTGATGCCCAGCTGGGTGTTAGTCAGTCCGGTAAGCGGTCCAAATGCGATTTCCACGAGGGCGAAGATCGTGCCCATGATGGCGATGATGGCCACGGCCATCACTTCATTGTTGGCTTTCTCGTCTTCCTGTTCCGGTGGAACCTTGATGGATCCGGAAAGTCCCATGACGGCTGCGGCACCACAAATGCCGGTACCGCCAGCCACCAGAATGGCCAGTTGCGGGTCAACGCCGAGCTTACGGGCGATGTTGTAGCACACGACGATGGTGAGCGTCACCACAACAGCGGCAATCGGCAAGCATTTGATGCCTTGCGTGAACAGCACCTGCAGGTTGAGCTTGAATCCAAGCAGAATAATACCCAAGCGGAGCAGCTTGTTGGAAATCAGTCCTGCTGCGTCTTTCACACCGTCCTTATGCTCTGGTGAACGGCTGGAATACCATTTGCGAATCGGAAACTGCAGCACCATGCCGATCAGCAGTGCGATAATCAGCGCACCGAACAGGCTGAATCCAGGGAATTGCTTCAGCCATGAGGCGATAATGGACGCGGCCAGCGTCACAATGCCGATGAATACCATCTCTTTGGTGGCGATACGTTTCCGCCACTTCTCACAAAACTCTTTCACAAGTATTCAAGAATAAAGCAGATACAGCGTGGAATCAACAGTCAAGTTCACATATTCGGCATTACGATTTGCTGCGATGTGGGAGTTGCACTTCGGAGAAGATGATTGCGGCGAAAATCAGCGCGAATCCGCATACTGACGGCACGGTAAGCGCAAACGAGATTTCGAATGCCACGCGGTACTTTGGAAAATGTTTTACTGCGCTTTGGCTGCTTGTTGATTCACCCAGTTGTCGGCCATTTCGATGGCTTCATCAAGCGTGGTTTTGGCGGCCTTGTAATACTTGGATTCTTTGACGCCGCTATTGTCGATCAGCTGCTGGCCCGCATCAACGGCTTTGGATAGCGCGCTCAACAGTTTGCGTCCAATAAGGGTGAGATCGCCGTCATTGCCGAGTTTGTCGATAAGCGCGTTTGCCTTGTCAAGCGATTCCTGCAAAGCAAGTTTGGAGTCTTCCAACGATTCGGCATTGTCGTCTGACTTGTTTTGACTCGTCCCATCATTGGATTGCGTTGAATTCGACGTGCCATCGGAGGTATCGCCGCCGCTTTGCGACTGCTGGTTCTTTTCGATTGTCTTCAGACTGCCGTTCAGGGAGTCAGTTGCGCTGTCCAATGTTTTGGAGACGAGATTGAGCTGCGTGATGGTGGCGTCCGCCTTACAGCCTTCCGTATCGACCGTGTTCTCTGCGCTGGTGGCCGCGTCCGCGAACGCGTCGATGATGTCGTTCACGCCGAGCGCACCACGGATCAATTTCTGCAGCTCGCTACCGTTTTCGGATGTGTCGAGCACGGCCTTACGGGCCGAGCTGAATTCCGCAAGCGATTGCCGGCATGTGTCCAACGCCTCCTGCCGTTTGTTGTGGTAGACGTACACTCCTGCGCCGCATGCCACAGTGAGCGCCACGACCACGGAAAGGACAATCGGCCAGGTTTTGCGGGGATTGGAAGGCTGTTCAACGGCCTGATACTGATAATCCATATGCGTCCTCCCCTTGCGAATCGACGGATGTCATCGTTCTTCGTCTTGTTAACCTCGCCTATTTTACGAGTCCGAAGATGGGAAAAACCTGAATGGACATCCCACGCACACCAACGAAGCGGGGTCGGGTCGGCATACCATACGCGGAATCATGCACATCGTCGACGTGCGTGAATCCGCCCATGCCGGCGACCACGGGAATGCCTTGCAACAGCCACAGCGCCGTGATCGTCGAAATGATGATCACGCTGGCTCCACGGATGAAGCCCCACAGCCGCATCAAGGTCACCATCCGCATGACCTATGGCTTCCACCACGTCAGCAGCCTCATCGCGCTCATCATGCTCCGCTGCGGCGGACTCGACATACACCTACCACAACCAAGAACCTAACCCACGAAAACAGCAGAAGCCCCTCAATTCTTCAATTCCACTACAAAGGTCACATCACGGCATACGCACGCCGACGC
>NZ_JAHOMM010000009.1:0-90419 GCF_019131435.1 Bifidobacterium sp. MSK.13.1
TCATTGACTATAAAGAAGTAGTACAAATACGCTCTTGAGTTCTCAAACCACCACCACTCACCCGCCTCGAGGCACCCCAACCGGGGAACCACTCGCCGAGCGGCAGCAAGAGATAAACCTACAGCACAATCCCATTCCACGCAAATCGGGCATGACAAGACAAGACGCGAACCCTTGCAAACACTGGAAAGCGTCGGCGTGTCGAAAACACGGGAAAACGGGCTGCGGACGCCATCGCGTAGCGAAAGACCGTCGGAAAACCCTGAAACACCTCACCGCAAACCAACATCCGGGCGTGTCGCAACCACACTATCCGTTTACGGCCCATCCCCCAAGCCAACCCATCCGAGAAAACCTCCCAGCCGAAAGCTGAAATAGGAGAAACAGAAGAAAGCAGATAAACGAAACCGCACCGCCGATCGTTGTCCTGAACACATTCAGATCTCAACTGATCGAAAGTGCGGTTTTGCATATGCGCGTGCAAGCGACGGCAGAACAAGGCAGCGCAGCCAAAAATCGATTAATCGGTGCAACCGAAACGGTAGAGGGCCCAACCCTGGCCGTATTGCGAATAATCGGCAACCTTCACCAACGTGCCGCCATCCACATACGTATCAATCAATTCCTCATTGTGGAAGGAATCGTACTGGGCGCGATACGGGAATGACTGCAGACTCTGCGCCTGGTCGCCCATCGTAAGGAAGTATTCCGGAGCGTCGGTCAGCGGACATACCGTGCCGAGCACCTGCTGCGCATCGCCGGAAGCAAACGCGGTCTCCACTTTGCCGAACGGAGCGGATGGCACATCGGTGCGCGCATTGATGATCGGATACAGCATGTTCGCGTTGAACAGCGTCTCCGCATACATCGAACCGTTCAACGGATCGGAAATGATGGTGGCCTGGGTGCCCGTACGTTTCGTGACCTTGCGCAGCACAGCGATCTTTTGCTCGGTGAGCTGCTCGTTGGGGTCGCTTTGGTTCAGACTGGAATGCGCGATGATCGTGTCGCGAGCCGCGGAACGCGATGGGCATACGATCTGCGCGGAAACCGCAAGTATCGCAATCACAAGGAATACGGCGATTAGGACGATCCAATTGGAAGCGAAAGAAGCGTTCTTCACGGAAGAAACAGCAGACGCAGAAGAAAGGGAAGGAACGGAAGAAGCACTATTCTTCGTGGAAAAGGACGATGCAGAAGGAGCGAAAGAAGCGGATGCGGCGCACGCGGAAACGCATTCGGCAAGAGCGTTGATTCCAATGACAAGCAGCGGCAGCGTGACCAGCGGAAGCATGGTCATAATACGGTTTTCATCGCGATACCACGGAGCGCTGATGATATTCGGCAACGCGCCGACCAGCGTGACCGTGCACACATACACCAGCGCGACCAGCAGGAATGCGGCCGTCAACGCAATCACGTCACGCAGGCGATCGTTGCGACGAAGTCGAGATGATTCGGACGACGCGGACGCGGCATCAGTGGCGTTGGAGTGCGACGCAGGTGGCGGACAGGAAACGGAAACCGGGGAATCAGCGGCGGAAACCGCAATATCAGAAGTCGAAGCATCAACATCGACATCAGCAGAAGCCACGGGAACCACAGTGGAAGCAGCCGACGAAAACGAATCCGAAGCACGCGCAGCCGCGCGGCGGGAAGCGCAAACGAAAGCGGCCGCAGTTCCCGCAATCAGCAACAGTGCGAACAGAATCGCAGGAAAACCGTCAAGCCCATCCGTGAGACAGAACGAAATCGACTCCCACAAATTCTTGGACGGCTGATGGCTATGGAACCAGGAATCGGGATTCGCCCAACGGTCCGATTTGAACGACGTCAGCATCAACGCCACAAACGCCACCGCACCGACGCACATGGCAATGAACGCGCCAAGAATCAGCTTCCACGGCAAGCGCAGCACAATGAACGGCACCAAAATCAGAGCATACGTGAATGCGATACGCGGGTGCGCAACGAGGCAAACCACGCCTGCGACAGCAGCGATCGCAAGCCATTTTGCTATATGCTCGCGCGCGGCGATCGCATCGAACAAGCGCAATGTGGCGGCGATGAGGAACGGCAGCAGCGACGTGGCGAAACCGAATGCGATCAGCGGACCGGCATTCAGCAGTCCGTACGGGTGGCACACCGAGCTGACGGCAAGCACGGGCACGAACAGTCCAATCAGATTCTGCAGAACGAAAGTAGCGTCGAAAGTGACGTTATATTGCCGATTCACAGCTGACGATACCTGCTGATTTGAAACATTCGACGATTCAGATACGGACGACGATTCAGGCGTAGACGATGCTTGAGAAATACGTGAAATTGGATTGGAAATTGGATTACCGCGATTCCAACGTTGCAGGAAATACCTGCATAATACCAGCATTCCGGCAGGGAAAATCACGCCCGAAGCAATGATCCACGTGATATTGAATGCCGCGTAGATCGAACATTGCACGCCGAACAGCGCCGCGATCTTAATCACAAGGTAAGCACAGATGTGAAACAACGGCGGATAAAACGAATCATGCGGCCACAAATGCAGAGCCGCCCCCAATCCCTCGTCAAGCAGACGGTGAATGAAATAGTAATGCGCGGGGGCATCGCTGCTGACGATCGGCGTATTCCACACCGTGGAGGGGAACCACGCAATCACCAGGCATAGTGCGGACGCGACGCCGATAATCGACGTAAGCCACGGCAATAACGCGTGACGCGATGCAGGACGCAGCATCGCGTGGCACCGCTGCAGGCCATGTTTCTGCCCGGACGGACCGCCCTTGGCTGAATCATTCCTGGCTGGACCATTCGTAGCCGAACCATCCTTGGCCGAGCCATTCTGCCGAGCCTGAGTCTGCACATAAGCCTGCACATGAGTTCGCGCACGAGCCTGAGCCGAGCCACAATCGCCCGACACGGAACCGGTATTCGTAATCTGTTCGGAAGTCATCGATTCCATCGTAGCGAGTGCCGCAACCATGCTCAACGCTTATTCTCTGGAATCACTTTTCAGGAATCATTCAGACTTCATGCAGGGGTATAACAGTGTTGCGCAAGAAAACAATCACGTTGGAAGCCCAAGATGATTGCACGGGACGCATCATGCGCTACGGGCCTGCCTTGCTGCGGAGCGCGCGTCCCGGCCAACGCTGACGTCGGCATGCGCCGGCGCGCTATAACAGAGAACTGGAGAAGTACCGCATGTTCGTTCTCAAGAACGCATGGGCGGCGCTTGGTCGCGTCAAATGGCGCACCGCGCTGATCGCCCTACTCGCACTACTGGTGTCTTTCTCGGCTGCCGTGGACTTGGCAGTGATTCGAGCCGACGACACCGCCAATAATGAAACATACCAGTCGCAAAAAGCCACGGCGGTGATTCGGCCGAACGCGCAAACACAAGCCAAGCGCGACGGTGCCGATTCCAGCTATACCGACAAGTATTTGACGTGGGAAAAGTACAGCACGTATGCAACGGCCGCACAGAGCAACAACGTGACCTTCAATTACACGTTGGCAACATCGGTGCCGGTGCGCGAAAGCAAGTCGTTGCAGGCGATCGCCGCGAAAAACGACACCAGCGAAGACAAGACCGGCGGCAACCTGACCCTGCAGGCGTTCTACACGTTGGATGCCGCGAAAATCAACGACTACGGCTACTACAAGGTAGTCAAAGGCAAGCATCTGAGCTATAAGACGCAGAGCGACGGCGTACTCATTTCGCAGGCGCTGGCCGATAAGAACAATCTCAAGGTCGGCGACAAAGTGACGGTCGGCAATCCGTCGAAGGCTTCCGACACATACACGTTCACCGTGCGCGGCATTTACGAATACGACAGCGACGTGCCGGAAGGCAACGGATCCGACGCGAAATACGCAAAGGACAATCGTGAGAACGTGATCTACACGACGTATATCAACTTCGCCAAGAACGGGCTTGACACGACGGAGGCCACGGGATGGGCCATTCCGAATCTGAATATCATCTTCTCGCTGGCGAATCCTTCCACCTACAACACGTTCGTGCGCTTGGTGAAGAAGGCCAAGTTGGACACGAAGACGTACGAGATCACCTCGCCGTCGCTTACCGCTTACAAGAAGTCGATCGAGCCGCTTGATTCCGCCGCTTCGGCAGCGCGCATCATGCTGATTGCCGTGACGATTGTCGGTGGCATCGCTTTGCTGGCATTGATTGCATGTGCTGCGATTGGCGGCCGCCGCGATGAGATCGGCATGGCGATGATCACAGGTGTGACCAAGGGCCGTTTGGGATGGCAGTTCATGCTGGAAACGTTCATGATGACGGTTCCGGGTTGGATTGTCGGTTTGGTTGCGGGCGCGCTGTTGGCGAAGCCGATCGGCACCGCATGGGCCGGCGGGCAGCCTGTGTCGATGACGTCCGCTTCGGTGTGGAACGTGATCTGGTACGGCTTGGGCGCATGCCTGGTGCTTGGCATCGTGGCATTCGCGCGCGTGGCCTGCTTCAACCTGAACCAACTGTTTGAGGAACGCTCGGAGGTGAAGGCATGAGCGACAACATGAATGATAAGAACGAGAACCTCGACGAGACCGTGGTCGACGAGACTGCCGAGACCGCATCAAACGAGACCGTCGATGATGTTGCGACTGACGATATTGCAGCTGACGCATCTTCCGCTGATTCCATTGAATCCATCGATTTTGCGGTGGTATACGACGATGACAATGCAGATATCGAAATTGCCGCAACTGACGGCGCGGAAATTTCCGACGATGTAAACGATGGCGATACTGCAGTAGCTGCCGACGGCGATGCTGTGGTATCTGCAGATAATGCAGATACCACTGAAGTTGCAGATGACGCTGCAACTGCTGCTGATACTGCGGATGGTTCGGATGTGGTCGCCAACAATGCGAATCAGGTGAGGGAAACGCTTGCCTTGCGTTCTTCCGACGAACCGACCGTGCTGGAATCACATGAAATGGTGAAAGCCGATTCCGCAACCAGCGTCTCCTCACAGCTCGACCGCGAAATCAAGCATCATCGCAAGAAGGATGCGTTTTTCTTCAAAGCGAATCCGACGTTCGCACTCGATCATGTGACCGTGATCAATCGCAAGACCGGCCGCAATATTCTCGACGACCTATCGCTGTCGTTCCATGCGGGCGCCACGCATGCGGTGCTCGTGGACGCGGAGGATCGCGAACAGCATCAGGCGTTGCTGGCCACCATGGTCGGCATGGTACGCACGGACCGCGGCAACGTGATGCACAAAAGCACCAACCTGAGCGACGTCGAACCGGTCGAAATGTTGGGACACCGCATCGGATTCATTCCGCAACGTTTCGCTTTCCGCCCCGACCTCGACGCGGAAAGCAATGTACTGTACGCCATGGATGCGTCGAACCGCAACTTCCTCAAGCCGAAGCCTGTGATCGCCCGCGAACTGCTCAAGCGCGTGGGCTTCGCCGAAGTGACGTCCGGCCTGGCAGTCGGCGAAGTAAGCGAACTGAACCAGCGCCGCGTGGCCATCGCTCGTGCGCTGAGCTGCGAGGCTGAAGTGATCATCGCCGACGAGCCGACCGCTGGATTGGATGCCGACGATGCGGCCGTGGTGTTGGATCTGTTGAAGAAGTTCAAGCGCGATGCCGATCGCAGGCGCGCCATCATCGTGGTGACCACCAATCCGGAGATCGCCGATGCGATGGAGCACAGCGTGGAACTCGACTAGCCGCCTACTGCAACGGGCGCACGAACATAGACTCTTTCGTGCGCCCATAGGTAAGCCCTTTGGAATTCTGGTTTTAGCCAAATTCCAAAGGGCTTGCGTGTTCTGGAAACGGTCTGCCCTACTCGACGATACGCATGTGGTACTGCTCGGCGAGCGGCGTGACGTCAAGCACGCCGTATCGTTCGAGCAGCCGCAGCCATTCGCGCCTGTTACTTTCGCCGAAACGGGCCGCCTTGCGCGCATAGGCTTCGGCCGTCAGGAACTTCGGCGGAATCGACTTGCTGTTGTACTTGTCGGCCACCATCACCACTTCCTGCTCAAGATTCATGGGCACATAGTCAGCCGGAGGCAATGGCAATCCTTGCGATTCCACCGCTTCTTTGGTGAGTCCCACACCGGTGTGGTTGCGCGCGAACTGCGCGATAGACTCGTCAACACCCTCATTCAACAAATATTCGTAGCCTTTAAGCCCATGCCGCACGTAATTCGGACCGTCGAATTTCAGCGGTCCACCGTCGGAACCGTCTTGCTTGAGCAGAAAATACGTGCCGATATCATGCAGCAGACCACCGATCACCACCAGATGCTCGTCGATCAGCCTCGGCGGAACGGTCCCACCCGTAAGCCCGTCCGATGATGGAATGGAGGGGATGCGAAGCATACCGAACGATTCGCTTCCATTGCCGTCTTGCGTAAGCCTAAGGCCGAAATCGCCCGCTTTTTCAGGGGCATCGTCCGGTAGTGTGCAGCGGCGGGTGAACAGTGCATTCTGCCTGCGTGCCATGCGACGTGCGATGTCGGCGACGACTACGCAATGTCCGTGAATCAAATCGTATGCGGCTTGCGATTGCGCGATTTTTCGATGCAGTTCGTCAACTTGGGCGAGTGTAGGAATATATCCGGTTGTCATACCGCCTATCTTAGGCGCTGTATGACGATTGCCGCATGCTGAATCCGGTCGAAAAAAAAACTGGAAATCCCCGATGAAAGTTTCAGCCGAAAAATTCCGAAATACGGATTTCAGATTACGGATTTCAGATGGAACGCACACGGAATGCGCCGGTACGGTTGGAAGCAACGATCATCTGATTGTTTTCCAAACGAGTCCAGCCATCTTCGGCACACTGATCGAAACCGGAGCTGGCCACAACCACGCCCTTCGGCTGGCCTGCAGCCTGATCCGCTTCGGATTCACCGAGCGTACGATAGCGCATCACACGATAGTCATGCGCCTGGTCGCCACGGCCGTACTGGTCATAGATTTCCACAATGCGCTTGGACGTGACCTCACGACCGGCCGCGCACAGAGCGATGAATTGGTCTTGGCTCTGGATCATGCAGTTGTAGCTGGACTTCGGATAGCTTTTGCGCAGTTCGCGCACCGCCTGCGCGACCGCCTCGTCGAGTGCGAAACCAAAACCGATGTACTGCAGGATCACTGCGAAGAAAATGGCGGAATCGGAACGGCCGCCAGTGGACTGCACGATGTTGGGATCGACCGGGAACGCGCGGTTGGTGATGATGTTGCGACCCTGATCGTCGGAAATATCGCCATTGTGGATGAAGCTCAATCCGTTGGCGTAGAACGGCTGCTGGTTTTCGAGAATCAGCGGCAGGTTCGAGCTGGCCAAACGCAGGTGCCACAGGCCTCCACGAGCCGGAGTGTTCGCAAGCTCGTCGAAAATCGGATCATGTCGGGCTGCGATCGTGTTCTTGTAGACGGCGGTGCCGGTTTCCGGGGTGGGAGCGCCACCGTCACGCAGGTACGGCGACTCGCTCGGCACGGTGACCAGCGCGGAGCCCCAGCCATCGTTGTGGATTTCGCTCAGATTCCGGAAATCGCGTACGGCCTGCATGCCGAGCACGCCATTGAGACTGGTGTTGCTTCCGGCTGCCGCGAATCCAAGTAATCTGCACATGGTTGATTACTCTACAGGGCTTGTAATGCAACGCGCGCATATGGCTATCGACATTGCTTATAGCGTGCGAAAAACAGCGTGATTCCAACGATTCTTCGAGATAAGACCATGCAAAAACCTACAAAATGCCCTACGAAAACGGGCTGCGCGACGATGGCAGATACGATCGCCATCATCACGCAGCCCGTTTCACGGCTTGTTTCACACACGCTTTAGCCGCGGAGGACGCTGAGTCGCGAGGAACAGCGGCTGTATCTCAATCAGCGGATTGTAAGGCGCAAGGCCGAACCATTTGACCGGAGATCCCGCAAAATGACGAATCGCATACTTGACTTCCAAAGAAATCGCGCCACGCTGCGACACCTTCGACTCAGGCATAAGCGCCTTGTGTATCAGCACATATCGAATCGGACCGATATTCGGATCAGCATCAAGCTTCGGATAGCGGCTTTCCTGCCTCGGCAGATCCCCCGACTTCGACAAATCGTTCATGATCTGATGAATGTAAGCTGGAATCGACTGAGAAACCTTGAAACCAAGCCGAATGCGAACACGGAACATATAATCCGTACCGAAATTCTCAACCGAATACTCGCGGGTGAACGGCTCATCGGCAGTCTCGACGGAAACCGCCCACCAAGCGCGGGCACGTTTTGGATGGTCGGCGAAAATCGAGAAGAAGATATCGGTATCGATACGCTTCGTCTCCGGATCCGACGTGAGATAGACGATATTGTCGGCAAAATACGGAATCGTATCGTCATCATGCAACCGCTTCAGCACCGGTAGGCATTCGGCGGGCTGCATATGGCGACGCTGCGCACGTTCCAGCTTCGTGCCTTCGTTCCACGTGTACATAACCAGCAGAATCGCGAAGGTAAGCAGCATCGTGAACCAACCACCATGCAGGAACTTCGCCATGGAAGCGAAGAAGAACATGAATTGGATCGCAAGGAACAGCACGGTGAATACGACCGCTCCGATACGACGCCCCGAATGCCAGATGTAGACGGCAAGCAGAATGGTGGTAGTGATCATGGTGATGGTCAACGCCAGACCATACGCCGCGGAAATATGCTCGGAATCACGGAATAGCGCCAAAACCAACAGCGTGGAAACGCAAAGCACCGCATTGACCACAGGAATGTACAGCTGGCCGCGGGTACGGGCCGGGTAACGGACCTGAAGATGCGGCATCCAGTTCAGATGGGTGGCTTCAGACACCATCGTGAACGCGCCGGTGATCAACGCCTGCGATGCGATAACGCCCGCGACCACGGAAAGCACGACGGCCACGTAACGCACGCTGGGCGTCATCATTTCGAAGAACGGGTTCAAACCGTGCGTGCGGATGTAAGCCGAATCATCCCAATGATTGAGCATCCATGCGCCTTGGCCGAAATAACAGAGCACAAGCGCGATTTTGATGAACGGCCACGTGAAATAGATGTTGCCACGGCCAACATGACCCATGTCGGAATAAAGCGCTTCGGCACCGGTGGTTGACAGGAACACCGTACCCATGATGGCAAGCCCGGCGGCATTATGGCTGCTGAACAGGAATCTGACACCGTACACGGGGTTGAGCGCCGCGAACACGCTCCAATACTGACTGAGGTTCGCCAAGCCGACAACCGCCAGGAACGAGAACCAGACAAGCACGACCGAACCGAACGCCTTGCCGATACGCTCGGTGCCACGCGACTGCACAGAGAACAGCATCAGAATGATGGCCGCGGTGATCATCAGGGTCAGCTGCTTGTTTTCAGTGAAAAGTTTTTCAAAAGCTGGTAGCGTCTCCAAGCCTTCCACTGCCGAGCTGATGGACACAGCCGGGGTGAGTACGGAATCGGCGAGGAACGCGGCGCCGCCGAGCATGGCAGGAATCGCAAGCCATGCACCGTACTTTCGAACCAACGAGTACAGCGCGAAAATGCCGCCTTCGCCCTTGTTGTCGATACGCATGGCAATCAGCACGTATTTGACGGTGGTAATAAGCGTGATTGACCAGAACACCAACGAAAGCACGCCAAGCACGGCTTCGCGGTCGGCATGCGCAAGTCCGCCCTGCCCGTTGAGGAACGTCTGCATGGTGTACAGCGGCGAGGTGCCGATATCGCCATATACCACGCCCAACGCCACGATCGCCATGGCGGGCGTGATTCTGTTTGGACCGGATTGCAGACGGCTCCACCAACGACCGACGGGACCCTTGCTGGCCACCTGGTCAAGTTTGGCGGCCTCCTGCTGTTTCTCCTCGTGCTGCTTGATCAGCACCTGTCGCTCTTCCTTAGTCAGCACCTTGTGCGAAACCTTCGGCGCCTGCGTGTATGTGGCTGCGTGAAACAGCGGCTCATCCTCGTTTGGCTCGTTAGCCATAACGCTACCTCCAAGTGGCGGGCCTTCCAACCCACTCCCCAAAATAAACGCAAAAAGGCACGTTAGGAGCCTTACGAAGTCTTGTCAAATCTTCACATTGTTTCTTGCGATTCTTGATCTCGCACGAAGTAAACTTCCTGTGGGTTTTTTTCTATTTTACCTCTTGTCTTTCTCTTACTCTCTCTTATTTTCGGATAAATCGTTTCCGTCCTGTCGATTTTCGGAATTTGTTCAGATTCCGTACACTTCGCGCGTGGTCTTTCGCGTTGCCTGCGCGACTTCCGTCAGCGGTTTATCGAGATAATTCGTCAACGACTGCAGGGTGTAGGGGATCATGTATGGCGCGTTGGTGCGGCCCCGATACGGCATCGGACTTAGGTAGGGGGCATCTGTTTCGACCATGACATGGCTCAATCCGACAATGCGCGCCGACTCGCGAATACCATCGTTGCCCTTATAGCTGGATGTGCCCGAAAGGCTGAGATACCAACCGTTTTCACGTGCGATCTCACCCATTTCGGCATCACCGGAATAGCTGTGGAACACGGTCCGTTCGGGAGCGCCGTCCGCCAGCAGCGTTTCGATGACTTCCTTATGTGAATCGCGATCATGGATCTGCATGGGCAGGTTCAGTTCTTTCGCGAGCGCGATGTGCGCGCGGAAGGCTTCTCGCTGCAGTTCTTTGGCGGCTTCTCCGGTGCGGAAGAGGTCCATGCCCGTCTCGCCGATGGCCACAACCTGGTTGGGGTAGGCGGTGGCGAGGCGGTGCACTTCGGCCATGGCGTCTTCGAAGCTGGTGTCGTGCCATGGCTTGTATTTGAGCGGCAACCCGTCTGGGCCCGGCACCCCGCGGTGACCGTGGAGCACGGATTCGTTGGGGTGTATGGCGATGGCCGCATGCACGGTTTGGGGGTGTTCGCGTGCCATGTCGATGGCCGTCATGAGGTTCGGCAGTTCGCATCCGCAGTCGATGACGCCTTCGACTCCGACTTGTTGCGCTTGGTTCAGCAGTTCGTCGACGCTGTATACGGGGACTTCCGGCTGTCCTTTTTCTTGCGCTTCGTGGCTCATGGCCCGCGAGAACGGCACGACGGACGCCACATGCGTGTGGTTGTCGATGACGTGCGCGTTCTCGGGAAGTGGTTGCGGTGCTGGCGCCCAGCTGCGGTCACGATGGTGTTTGCTCATGCCTCCAGCCTACGCTCGATGGCAGTCTTGCTTCGGAAGCCGCGTTATTCATCGATGGCAGTGGGATTAACCAACGCACCTCCATATGTTTTGCGGCGTAGCGCTGAAACGCTTTCCGCGATTAGTCATGGAGGGTGAGGGTGGTGAAGGACCAGGAGGGGGCGGTGTAGGCGCCGCTGGTTAGGTCGATTGCGGTTTCAACCGGAACGGTTGGCGAAGCCTTGCCGATTTCACCGGCGTACGGGTCGGTTCCGGCGAGCACGGTGGCGGTTGCCGAAGCGCGGGATTCCGCGGAAACACCAAGCTCTTCAAGCACTTGGTTCAGATCAATCTCGGCTTCAGCGTCGAGCGCGTTGACGATACGCACGTAGGTGACGCCTTCAGCATCATTGCGAGCCACGGTGACGGTACGGCGGGGCTCTTCCGGCTTCTCAACACCCTGTGCAACAAGCTCTCCATCGATATACAGCTTCATGCTTTCGCCGCGATCGGCCACTTCGATGCGCACCTGCCACACGGTTCCGGGGAACACTTCGTCCATGGACCATTCGGTGCCGTCAAGATTGTAGGCGGTACCGTCGCGCACCACCTTGATTTCGAAAGCACGACCGAAGGAGGTGATGTTGTGGTTCTTGCCGTTGATGTCGCCGTGGACCAGCTGCAAGCCCCAACGACCCTGATAGTAGGTGATGGTGGCGTTGATGGTGTAGGCGTCAGAGTCAATGTTGAGGCTCGTGTTCATCGGACCATTGCCTGCGTAATGGCAGTCCTCAAGATCGACATGGCGGCCATCAGCGGTGTCAACGCTGAAGTTGGTGATGTCGGCGTGAGCGGCACCTTCCAAGCGCAGGCCAACGGTTGGTGGCAGTTCGCGACGCAGCGTGGTCTTGCCTTCCACCGCGACCGGCCATGCGGTATCGGACGTGGTGGTGGCATACATCTGCTGCACCCAGTAGCTGTACGGCAGGTAGGTACGTTCGTTGTCGAAGTAGATCAGATCAGGATTCCAGCTGTGATGCCCGTTCTTGGCAAACAGCGGCGCATACGAAGACATGACCACGGCATCGCCGTTCAATTCCATGCGACCCATGAACGCCGCTTCGGAAAGACCGTTGATCAGCTGCGTGTTCCACGAACCATACTCGCCCAAGTACACCTTCGGGCCCTCACGATCCGTGGTGTCGTAGTGGTCGAGATTGTGGAACCACCAGCTGGAGGACTGATAGGAATGCTCGTCAACGATGGGAACGCCGGCTTCACGCGCATACTGCCAACCAGCCTCGTAGTCGGGACCGCTCGGAGCCGGACCGACCGTGCCAACCACAACAATATCCGGGTAGGTGGCCTTGACCGCGTCGAAGATCTGCTGGAAGCGGTTCCTGAACACGTCATCGATGAGATCTTCGTTGCCGATGCCCAAATATTCAAGGTTGAACGGTTCCGGATGACCCATGGCGGCACGCTTGGCACCCCATTCGGTGGTCGCGGCATCGCCATTGCAGAATTCGACCAAATGCAGCACTTCATCGATGTATGCCGGCATGTCTTTCTGCGCGATCGGCACCGGGCCCTGACTGGTGTTCTGGCAGCTCACGGCGGCGGGCAGCACCGGCAGCGGCTTCGCGCCAATGGTTTCGCACAGGCACAAGTATTCGTAGTAGCCGATACGGAACGACTGGTGGTAGCCCCACAGGTTGAAATTGTGCGGCCGATGCTCAACATCACCGATGGTGCGATCCCAGTGGTACATGTTATCCATGCCAAGACCGTGGGTGATGCAGCCGCCCGGGAAGCGCATGAAGCGCGGCTGCAGGTCGGCGAGCGCCTTGACCAAATCGGGACGGAAATGCTTGAGCCCGTTGTAGGTGGTGCGTGGTTCGAGGGTAACGAAATCAAGATCGACGGTACCTTCCGTGGTGAAGGTGAGTCGCAAAGCGCCTTCATGTACAACGATGGCATTGCTTTCACCGGAAACCGTCAGCGAAACCTCTTGCTTACGCCAATCGTTGGAATCGACGGTGATATCTTGTTCTGCAATCGCATTTCCATCGTCGTCAATCAGAGCGACGGTGACGGGAAGTGCAGAAGCTTCGCAATTGCTGGAAATACGCATCCATGCGGAGAAATCGTAGGTTTCGCCGGCACGGAAGACCATGCCGTCCCAGCCGATATTTTCAAGCGAAGCCGGCGCCTGTTCGACTTCGACGGACGCATAGTGCGGGTTTTCTTCGGCTACCGGATTGTCGGTGAGCACGTCGAAGGCTGCGAAGGAGCCGGCGGGCACGATTTTGCGCCAGAAGCTGTAGTTGCTCCAGTCGGAGGAGTCGGCGCGATTGTATTCGAATGCGCCGTTCTGTACGAGGTCGGCGTTGAGTCCGCCGTCGCCGGAGTAGCTGATGTCTTCGTAGAAGATGCCCCACAGGTCGGTGCTGATGTTGCGCACGCCCGCCTTGTTGAGGGTTGCGATGAGTTTGTCGGTCATGGTGTGTCCTTGGATGGTGTTGGTTGTTTGTTGGGTTGGATGGTGTTGCGGTACGTGCGATTGGTTGCGATTCGACGTCTGTCTGGCAGCGTTTCGTCATCGGTCGACCGCCGGCCGCGCTCGGGGAAGCGCCGCTCATCGGGAATCTGGCGACCGTACGCATCGATGCACAGCGGGGTGCCGTCGGAGTAGCCGTGCGCATGGGCGTTGGGATCGAACCAACCCGCATCGATGACTAGGGTGTCTCAGCCGGCGTCCTTGAGGTGGTCGGCCATGAAGCGCGCGTTGGCCAGGACCTCCCGATCGGTGACGGTGGTGCCGTAGGAATCCCAGCTGTTCCAGCCCATTGGCGGTCGCCATGCTTTTGGCAGATCCTCGGTAGTCGCCATTGCCTTCTCCTTGTACAACGTTAGAAAAGCGTGCCGTTTACAGTATCTGACGTCATCCTTGACTTACTTGTTCGACTTCATCATCTTGGAAAACTTCAGATATGTACCGTTACATATTTTATAGCATATTTCAGAAATCACAATCATGATAGGATATCGGTGATTCTTTGAAATTTCAACGATTACCAGAAAATCATCATATATAATATCGTTACAGAAAAACTTGGCTGTAAGGAGCGGTGCATGGCAAACGGCAAACCGACATTGCGCGACGTGGCGGCGGAAGCCGGCGTCTCCCCCATGACCGCATCGAATGCGCTGCACGGCAAAGCCGGCGTCAAGGAATCGACGCGGACCAAAGTGCTGGCAGCAGCGAAAAAACTCGACTATCGCATCAATCTGACAGCCAGCATGCTCAAATCAGGTCGCAGCAACATTATTCACATCATCGTCAACGAATTCGATTCGCCGTTCTATTCGAAGCTGACGCAAACATTGAGCCGCGAGATCACCTCACGCGGATTCACGCCGTTCATCGAGCAAACCCAGTATTCGCCGGACGCGGCCGAACATGCGCTGACCAGCAATCCGTTCTCAGGGCAGCTCTTCGACGGTGAGATTCTGCACGCCACCGGATTGGGCACGAATCTACCGCTCGCCAAACTCAACGGCGGGCGCCCTCTCGTACTGCTCGACGCATGCGAGGAAACGCCAACCGTGGATGCCGTGAATTTTCCCAACGAGGAGGGCGAACGCGCTGCGATGCAGTATCTGATCGCCCAGGGATGCCGGAATATTGCGATTGTCGGGCATACGTTCGTGCCGCGCGCCGAGTTGGCGCATGCGCAGAACGCATTTGCATTGCGACTTCGAGGAGCGTGCGCGGCGTTGCTGGACGCAGGATTGCCATATGACGAAACCATGGTGTTCGAAGGCGGTCGCTCCGACGAAGGCATTACCGCCGGGCACGCGATCGCCGAACGGATCATGGCGGCGCGAAGGACGGGCTGCGGAGCCGGCGCGGGTGCTGGAGACCGCGAAACAGGCACGGCCGGAACCGCCGATTTCAACGATGCAAGCGGCAAGATTACGGGCAGATCGATCGAAACGACCGACAAGATTCCCGCAATCGCGTTCGACGGAGTGTGCTGCGCCAATGATTTCGCCGCATTCGGCGTGATTCGCGGCCTCGCCGACTATGGCATCCATGTGCCGCAAGACGTGAAGGTGATCGGATTCGACGGCGTGACTTCCGGAACCTACGCCACCCCTTCGCTGAGCACCATCCAAGTGGATCTCGACCAGCTTGCCAAATTCGCGGTCGATATGATTGTCGAACGGATCGAACGCGGCGAAGTGAATGATAATTCCAGCAATGCCGGAAATTCCAATGATGCAGGCACGGTGCTGCCGCCGAGCCGCGCAACCATCGGATATCAGTTGGTCGAACGTGAATCCACGACCGCGATCATATAGCTATCGTGCGTTCCGCGCCCGATTGCAGTGGAACGCACGATAGCCGGAAATACGGCATTTCAGCGATTGGTTGGCTCAGCCCCGATCAGTCGCGGCGGCGAATGGCAAAGATGCGGGCGGAGGGTTGCTTGGAGGTGGCGGCGTTCAGGCGAACCGTTTCCGGATCCATGCGTTCGATAGTCCACGGTTTGGCATTGGGCGCATGGTCCGGTTCGGCAGGATTCGGGAACACCTGTTCGATGGTTTGATCCGCATCCAACGGCATGTTCACGGACGGTGTGCCGCCGCGACGCCACACGATGATGTAGTCGGGCTTATCTTCCGGCTGAGGTTGCTGATCGTTCTGCTCGGCAGCCTGCTCATTCCAAGCGGATTTGCCGTACACATACGCGTCACGCATATCCGTTTCGACATGACGCAAGCCGACGGCAAGCCAATCGCCGTCGAAGTCGGGAAGTCCGGACGGCCAGAACGGCACCATATGCTGCTGGTCGGCAAGTACACAACGATGTAAGGCGATAGCGTCGCGAACGAGCGAAAGACGCGGCTCCGTCATGCGATCGATGAAACCAGACAGATACAGCCTGCCGAGCACACCCGTAGCAAGCGTGAACACAGCAGTCTCATCATCCATCTCTTGCTGAGCGTAGCCCCAATTACCCTGCTGTTCCGGCAGAATCGTCATACCTGCACCAGCCGCAATCGCAGCATAAATCAGAGGATCGCACTGGTCGGAAGTGGACTGCAAATCCAAGCGGGACAACTGCGCGTAATCGGCGCGCATGGCACCGGAACCGCAGTTTTCGATCATCACATCCGGATGACGGCGACGCAGATCGTCAAGCCAATCCACATATGCGCGGCAATGCTCGAGCAGGCCATCGCCAACGGACTCGGCATTCAAATCAGTGCCGACGCCGGGAATGGTGTTGTAGTCGAACTTGAAGAACACCGCACCGAAATCGTCAATCAAACGATCAACAGTACGCGTAACATGCTCTCGCGCTTCGGGAGAACGGAAATCAAGCAGATAACGACCCGAATCGCACACGCGAACACCATGACGCTGGAAGAACGCGGAATCCGGCAACATGCTCGCAAGCGGCGATTTCACGCCGATCACTTCAGGTTCGAGCCACAGTCCCAAGCCCATGCCATGAGCACGAATCGTGTCGGCAAGACCGCGCAGACCGGCGTCGCCGAAACGGTTGGTGGAGGCCTGCCATTCGCCGACCATGTCCCACCAGCCGCCGTCGGTGCTGTCGTACCAGCCGGCGTCAATGCAGAAAACATCCGCGCCAACGCTTGCCGCACCTTCAATCAGCGGCAGTTCCTTCTCAATACGAGGGTCACCGAACAGCGTATTCATGTAATCGTTGTAGATCACAAGACCCTGCGTATGCTCGAACTGATCGACGCGCCCCAACTCACGAGCCTTGGCAATGCGCAGCGCACGACGCTGCAACGTCATTTCGGCAACAGCCTGCTGCCAATCGCCTGCGGCAATGGCAAACGACACAGGAACGGACTCGAAATCATTGCCTTCACCAAGATTGGTGAACCAACCATGATCCTTATATTCCGGACCGAACGCAGTGACGTGCAGACCGGGATCGTCCTCGCCGACTTCCCACTCCCACGGACCGTTATGCTCGATCTGCCACATTACGGAAAAATCGCGGGCGCGGCGTACCGAACCTTCCACCTGCAGAATGCCGGCCGGCTCATGCTCTCCCGAGCTCCATGTAGAAGTCGAGCTCATGGCAAAACGCGAACTAGACTGACCAGGATTGATTTTCTGGTTGCGGTTACGCACCTGAGTGTCACGCAGCGGACGAACACGCCAATCGTTTTCCACAGCCCAAGCGGCATCGCCCCAGAAAATATTCGAACGATGCACCTTGCCGCAGTTGACGCGCATCGGAACGGTCAGATTCAACGACGACACCGCTTCAATCGGCAGTTGCTTGGCGGACTGCAGACGCGTGTAGGTGCGCACTGCGGAAAGATTCGGGAACGCCTCGAATACGGAAGTGACCACCAAGCCTGCATTGGAATCGGCGGAAACCGCCTCGGACGCGGAATTCGCGGCGGAATCGGCTGCGTCACGTTCGCTTGCCGTCGGCTCGAATTCACGACCTTTCGGTTCAAGATCGGCATACGGCGCGAACTGCGTGATCTCCAAACGGAACGGATCGGCGGAACCTGGTTCAGGCTCGGAAGCAAGCGCGGAAACGAATCGCAATTGGCTGCCGGCAACTGTGGCAATCAGCGTCAGTCGGTTGTCTTGCGAACCGGTATTGGCGGCACACACCTCAACAATCGGACGCGGATCCTTTTCAACCACTGGCTTTCCATCGTCAGACAAGCGACCATCGATCGGAACCATGTTGCGCCCTACAACGTTGCAGAGGCGAACGGGGGAATCGGCGGCAATGTCAAACAGCATGGAGACCACACCATTGCCCCATTCAAGGCGCCCATCCTGCCGAGGAACAAGGGGAGTCATATTGCCGTTCTCCATTGCCATCTCCTTCGAATTCCGAATGCCGCCTATCCGTTGACGTGCATCGTTTGACGTACCCTCACTAGCTTAAGCGGAAAACGGGGCAACCGCGATGTGCGTGTCTACGCACATTCAGCAAATATTCAGCAACTGAAATGACCGTTCGAAGACCAGCAAATACCTACTCGAATTGCAGATATTCCACGAATTGAATCGGCATATCCTTGGATTCCGTGATATTGCTGAATCCGAGAATAACCCCTTCTTTCGGCAGTCCCTTCATGGAAGTCCATGTTTTCGAATGGGACAAGTCGAATCCGACAGCGTCGTTCACATCGGAAACCGGATTGCCTTTGGCGTCGACCAGCGCATCCTTGACCTGCTCAAGATCGGCGGCACTCATCACTTCCGCGGGTTTGGTGATGTCGCCGCGATCATTGACTTCGGCGAAAATATCGGCTTCGGCAACAATCATGTTGATCTGACCTGCCGAAACGCGAGCCGTCAACGATGCGGAACCATCTTGCGCGGCATTCTCGCTAATCGCAATGGAGGCATCCGTCCGCACGAGACGCTCGTCTTCAATACCTTGCGTCTTCACAAAATCAGCGCCCAACGCATCAATCTGTTCGGAATATTCCGCCATATCGACACCTTCAAGACTCAGCTCGGCCTCGGGACCTTTGGTCACATACGAGATGACGAAAGCAAGTACCAAGCCGACCACTGCGATAATGATCAGCACATCGGTCAGAAAGTTCTGCTTGAAGTACGGCCACTTGTCTTTCGGCGGCAGCTCGCGGAAGGTTTTGAATTTCGATTGCTTCGCATACACGTTGGTGGATGCGAGCGCTGCGACCGCATCTTGCTGCTCCTGGGTGAGAACTGGCTTCTCTACTGCCATACCAAACCTTCCCGCGTTGTTTCATCGACGCATTCACGCGTCATCTTCATGCGCAGCAACATGCGTTGCTTTCTGACTTCCCTATCTTCCGCCTCGTACCTGATAATTTGCGGCTAGCCGCCGGCCGAAAAACGACAAGCGGCTAGCAGGAAGGCTGATTTCAAGCCAATCAGTCCAAGCCCTAATCAGCCCATTTAGACCTTGATCATGGCGTATTGGGAGTCGTAGAGGCGATAGTAGGCGCCACGCTTGGCGAGCAGCTCGGCGTGGTTGCCTTGCTCCATGATCTGCCCATGATCGATGTAGCAGATCATGTCCGCGTTCTCTATGGTGGACAGTCGGTGCGCGATGATGAAGCTCGTGCGTCCCTTCAGCAGGTGGTTCAATCCGGCCTGAAGTGCCTCTTCGGTACGCGTATCGATATTCGACGTGGCCTCGTCGAGAATCAGAATGCGCGGATCGGCCAGCAGCACGCGGGCGAATGCAATCAGCTGACGTTGACCAGCGGAAAGCGTGGAACCGCGCTCCTCCACCACCGTGTCGTATCCGTTCGGCAAATCCATAATGAACTCGTGCGCATGCACCGCCTTCGCGGCCGCTTCGATCTCAGCATCGGTCGCATCCAACTTGCCGTAACGGATGTTCTCGCGCACATTGCCGGAGAAAATGAACGTATCCTGCAGCATGACGCCCATCTGCCGACGCAACGATTCCAATGTGACAGAACGCACATCATGACCATCAATTGTGACCGAACCTTCTGCAACGTCGTAAAAACGCGACAGCAGATTGATAATCGTGGTTTTGCCGGCACCGGTCGGACCAACCAACGCAACGGTGCTGCCTGGCTCAACATGCAGATCAACCAGATTGAGAATATTGCGACCGTCAGGCTCGTAACGGAAAACTACATCGTTGAAATCGACGCGTCCTTCGATTTGCGGCAGTTCAGTCGCGTCAGGCGCGTTACGAATCTCCGGCTGCACGTCAAGCGTTTCGAAAATACGCTCAAGATATGCGGAACAAGTGATCAGCTGATTGTAGAAATTGCCGATGCTGATCACCGGATTCCAGAAATTATTCGCATAGCCAACGAACGCGATCAGCACGCCGGTGGAAACGTTCACCGCGCCGAAGCCCGTGACGCCCACATAGTAGATGAATGCGATCGTCATGACGGAAATGGTTTGAATGCCCGGCCACATGAGGAACTGGATATGCACGGCCTTCATCCACGAGGTGCGCACGTCGTCTTGCTGCTCTTGGAAGGTTTTGAACTGCGCCGCCTCCTGGGCGAAGGTCTGCGTGGTTTTCACGCCGGTGATCGACTCGTGAATGAACGCGTTGAGATTGCTCTGCTTGTTCGACAACATCTGATACGCGCGGCGCTGGAAATGCTGCAATACCAGCACCCACGCGATCAGGAACGGGAAGAGCACCAGGCTGAACAGCGCAAGCCGCCAATCGACCACGAACATGACCACCAGCGTGATCAGGAAGGTGAATACGTCGGAAATCACATTGATCAGGCCGGAACTCAACGTGTCGGAAAGCGTGTTCACATAATTGACCACGCGAATCAGGATTTTGCCGTGCGGACGCGAATCGAAATAGCTGAACGGCAGCGTCTGAATATGCGTGAAAATATCGCGGCGCATGTCTTTCAACATGAGCTGACCGACGCGAGTAATTTCGACGGTACGATAACGCAATCCAAACTCATACATCACAATAAGTACGGCCATCAACCCCGTTAATTCACCAAGTAAGGTGAGATTTTTCGAAGGAATCGCGCTGTCAATCATGATTTTCGTCAAATATGGCACGACTACCGCAATGCAGCTCATCATGACGACGACGGCAAGAATGCGTATGATTCGTGACATATACGGCTTTACATAGACGCCGATGCGCAGAATATCATGCAGGTTGATCTGTTCTTCCAGCTCTTCATCTTCGCGGTATGTGTTACGTTTTGCCATGGGTTTTCCCCCTTTCCTGCTTTCCCGCGCCTACGCTTCGAAACCTTGCGAACGACCCGCCTGCAAGCCGAGCTGCCTGTAGTAGATCTCCCAATATCGGCCGTGCGCGGCCACCAGTTCGTCATGCGTGCCGCGCTCCACAATGCGGCCATGCTCAAGCACGAGGATCAGATCGGAATCTTTCACCGATGAAATACGGTGTGCGATGGTGACGATGGTTTTCTGTTCGTCCAGTTCGCGCAGATGGCGCTGGATTTCCGCTTCCGTTTCCATGTCGACGGCGCTGGTCGTATCGTCCATGATGAGGATCGACGGATTGTCGGCGAGCGCGCGTGCGAGGCTCAGGCGCTGTTTTTGGCCGCCGGAAAGGCCGACGCCACGCTCTCCGACCACGGTATCGTAGCCTTCCGGCATGCTGCGGATGAAGCCGTCCGCGCCGGCGATGGTGGCCATGCGGCGAATGTACTGTTCGTCGTATTCGCGTTGTTCGCCTGCGCCGAAGCTGATGTTGCCGCCGATGGTGTCGGAGAACAGGAACGTGTCTTGCGCCACGACGCACACTTGCGAGCGCAGTGTGGCGAGCGGCCAGTCTCGCGCGTCGACGCCGTCGATGAGCACATGGCCTTCGGTGGGGTCGTAGAAGCGGGAGATGAGGTTGACGAGGGTGGATTTGCCCGCGCCGGTTTCGCCGAGAATGCCGAGTTTGGCGCCTGCCGGAACATGGAAGTCGACGTCTTCGAGCACGAGGGTGTCTGGTTCGTCGGGGAAGGCGAAGCTGACATGCTGGAAGTCGATGCTGCCTGCGATGCGGGTTGTGTTGGTTGTTGCAGCGGTTGCAGCCGCTGTGCTGGCGTGATTCGCGTCGGCGCTGTCTCCCGGTTTTTCCGTATTTTCCGGCTTTTCCGTAATACGTGACTGAGCGGTGAGCAGTTTGCGGATTTTGATGCAGGATGCGTTGAATCGCTGCCAGTCGTTGATCAGCCATCCGGATTGGCGTACCGGCCCGTCGATCATCCACAGGTAGGAGTTGAACGCCACGAGATTGCCGAGGGTCATGCGCCCGGTGATGACCAGGAATCCGCCGAATCCAAGCGTGATCAGCTGCAGTGAGAAGCCGAGACCGTCGAGCCATGGCATGTATTTGCGGCTGTTGTAGGCCTGGTCCATGTTGCGTTGCATGTAATCGTCGTTGTGTTTGTCGAATTTTTCGGTTTCATACGGTTCGCGCACGAACGCTTTGACCACGCGGTTGCCTTCGATGTTTTCTTCGACCATTGAGTTCATTTCGGCAAGCGAGTTGCGGATGGCGAAGAACAGTGGTCTTGCGTGCGTGGAGAGTCCGCGCGTAAGGATGAAAATGAACGGCGTGACGCATGCGAGCGCGAGCGCGAGCCGCCAGTCGATGGTGAACATCATGGCGAGCGCGCCAATGAACATGACCACGCAGTCAAGCACCTGGTAGCTCACCCAGCTCAGCGCGTGGCGTATGGCATCGGTGTCGGAGGTCATGCGGCTCATGATGTCGCCGGTACGCGTGTGGTTGAAATAGGTGAAGTCGAGTTCGTGCAGTTTCTCGTATTCGTCGCTGACGAGACGGAATACGGAGTTCTGCCCGAAGCGTTCCATCCACATTTGGTAGCCGTAGCGCGAGGCGACGCGCACGATGGTGAACACGATCATCATGATGCACAGTCGCGTCAGTTCGTCGACTTGGCCTTGCACGATGACACGGTCCACGATGAGGCCTGACAATAGCGGAATGATGAGCGCCATGGTGTTGTTGACGCAGAACAGCACTATCGCGCCGGCCACTCGTGGCAGGTCGGGTTTGCAGTATGGCAGGATCCATTTAAGGTTGCCTGCTTCTGTATTACGATTCGGATCGACGTACATACGTAGCGTTCCTTCGGATTGTTTGCTGGTTGTCTGGGTTTTCGTGGGTTGGTTTTGCGTTTTTGCGTTGCTTTTACGGCCATTCGTTGCCGTTACGATTCACGTCCGTCGTTTGTCGAGCGTCCCGTTGCCGTCTCTCTCGGTCGAAACCCCTGTTCGGATTCGCAAACGCGACTTATTCTATGCGAACCGTTTTTTGATGCAACGTGAGTGATTTCGGCGTGTCGCAATCGCAATAAAATCAACGCATGTACCGTTACATAAATTCGCTCTGGACGTAAAGGAATATGGGTGATCGCAGTAGCGCTTTCTATATCGAACCGGTACGATATATCGAGGTGCGGCATTCCGATGACGGAACGGCCGCAATCGCATGAACATCATGAAAGGACGGCGTCGATGACGAGCACACAGACCATTGAGGAACTCAGCGCACAATACGCGGCAAAATATGGCATCACCCGTGAGATGATCGACCATGCGGAACGTTGGACGGAAACCGACGGCGATCTCGAAGGCCTTTCCGAAGAGCGCGTCCGCGGCATTCTCGACATGCGTTTCGGCGCGATCGCGGTTGACACCCCGCGTTCCGAACTGTGGCACACGCCTGACACAATCGACGTGATCGAAGATATTCCATACCTGCCTGACGGTGGCTACGATACGGAAGCCGGACAGTGCAGAGGGCATTTGCTCGACCTGTATCTACCGCACGATGCGGTGCTGCGCTGCGGGCATACGCTGCCGGTGTACATCGATATACACGGCGGCGGTTTCACTTACGGATATAAGGAATTGAACCGCAACTTCAACGTGCATCTGGCCGAAACGGGCTTCGCCGTATTCTCACTGAACTACCGACCGGCCCCGCAAACCGATTTGAGGGGTCAGCTGGCGGACGTTCAGGCGGCATTGCGTTGGATCAAGGCGCATTTGACTGATTATCCGGTTAATCCGAACGCCGTGTTCCTCACCGGCGATTCGGCAGGCGGCGCGTTGACCATGCTGACGTTGGCGATTGAAAACAATGCCGAAGCCGCGGCCGCATTCGGCGTGGATGAGCCTTCGGGCATTGGTTTCGCCGGTGCCGCTCCGGTGTGCGGTGCCTACAGTTCCGCATCGTTGGAAACCATGGGAAGCGAACTGACCGTAGGCTACGATCCGAATCGCCGCACCGGACTCGAACAGATGCTGGGCGTCGAATTCTTCGACGGCATCGAAGCCGCCGACCCGAAGTTCCTCACCGCCGAAGGCCTGGCGTTCAACGTCAACCTGCCGCCACTGTTCATCGTGACCTGCGGCGACGATTTCCTCGAGGCCGACAATCTGGCGCTTGCTGCCGCACTGGCCCGCAAGGGAGCCGATTTCGAACTGTTCGACCCGAAGCCACGCCGCCACGAAACGCTCGGCCACGTGTTCGTGATCGGCATGCCATGGCTTGACGAAAGCGTGGAATGCTTCGAACGCCTGCGCAGGTTCTCGTACGAGCGCTGCTGAATCACGAATGCCTGCACGCGACCACGCATAATCACCAGCATCACAAACGGCCGACCATGCATTACTCACGCATGGTCGGCCGTTTGTCTTGCAACTCTTTTCGGCAAAATCGCGAAACATAAATCGCGAATCGCACGAATCGCATGCATCGTGTTCAGAAAAGAAGAAAGCCGGCGGAGAGAAGGGCCGCCGGCTGAGAGAGAAGAGAGAAGAAGGGTTCAGTTATGGGGTTCTTCAGGAACCTCGCCAGCCGCCGTAACTGCTGACATGTTCTATATAAGCGCCCGAGTCTTGGAGGAATGATACGTGTTCCTGCCAATTAGCTGAGAAAAATGTATCAGACATGTGAGCGGCCATACACATTCGTGAATTCCGTCGAATGATCGCAACATTACTTCCGATTTGCCCAATCGCACGTCTATATCACTCACCCACTCCGCAAAAATCATCCATTTCACTGGACGATTCTGAAAAAACGCAAAATCATCCATTTCACCGGACGATATGTCGAGCTCAAGATGCTGCCGTTGTCTTTCTCGGAATACCGAAATGCATTGCAACCGACAGCAAATGACAATGCGCTGTTCGACCGGTATCTCACATATGGAGGTCTCCTCTACGTCACACAGCTCACCTTGGATACCATCGGGCTCGGCGACTACCAAGACATTCGACACCGCAACATCCTCGACTGGCTGCTCGAGTAGGACACACTCTCCCGACTGCACAATTTGCGTCCACGGATCACAAGGTACGAAAAATAGCGGGACCAAATAGTTCCTGCATAACGTGCGCCGTGTTCCACCTATGATGGATATATGAAACATTTCGAATATGAAATCTCCGGCATCGACGGCAGCGCAGCGAAATTCGTCGGATATTGCCTTGATAACAGCGAAGAAGTCGTTCCCGACCGTGTGCGTCCGTCTGTGCTTGTGATTCCGGGCGGCGGTTACGAAATGACGTCGGATCGTGAGGCGGAGCCGATTGCGATGCAGTTTCTTGCGGCCGGTTTCAACGCTTTTGTGCTGCGATATTCGGTGAAGCCTTCCGTTTTTCCAGTTGCGCTGTTGGAAGCTGCCGATGCGATGACGATGATTCGTGAGCATGCCGCCGAGTGGCATGTCGATCCGGATGCGATTGCCGTGATTGGCTTTTCCGCAGGTGGTCATCTTGCTGCGAATCTCGCCACCTCCACCAGCGACGATGTTCTTGTCGCTCATGGTTACGATCCGGATGCGGTGCGTCCGAATGGTTTGATGCTCGCCTATCCGGTGATCACGTCTGGCCCGCTCGCCCATCGCGGCAGTTTCGATTCGCTGCTTGGTGAACGCCGCAACGATTCACAAGCGCTTGAATCCGTGTCGATCGAACGTCATATCGACGCCAAAACACCGCCGGTTTTCGCATGGCATACCGTTCCCGACGAAACCGTGCCATACGAAAACACACTGATGCTGATCGACGCTTGCAAGAAAGCCGGAGTCAGCATCGAAGCGCACCTATTCCCGCAAGGCGGGCATGGACTGTCGTTGGGCACTGCGGAAACCGCATGGCAGGGCGTCAACGGCATTGAACCGAGTATCCAGATCTGGCCGCAGCTGGCTGTCTCTTGGATGCGCAGAACGTTCGCACGATAATCAGCGCAGCAGACGCCGTGACATCTAACCCCATCTAGTCACGTTTCCCGCCTGCGCAACCCGCACCCTGCATCTGCACAACCCATAAAATCGGGTTAAAACCCGGGTTGTGCAGACGCAGAACGCAAGTCGCGCAGACAGCACAACACCCCCGAACCGACCGGATAGGCCGAAAATCGTAAGCTTGGGGGCAAAAATCAGCGGGGCTGACGGAAGCGACGATCGCCAATCGGATCGAACGGTGTATGCGGCTCGAGCTGATACCAGTACGCGACGGAAGCGACGTCGTCCTGACGCTCGAAATTGCCGCCCTCCTCAGTACCGATCTGCTGCCATTCCACACGCAAATCATGTTCGAAATAAATCGGATCGGGAATGTGCCAGCGATACAATCCGCGGGTCACCGGCGTATTCACATCCCAATACGCGCTCTCGCGATGCGAGGCGAGACGCTGCGAATAGAACGGGAAACCGACGTACGGCGCACAGAACGTCTGCTCATGCATACGCCCATGCTCGTCGAAATCGGCGAAACTCCACGCGCCACCGAAATAATCCTCGGCACCGGTGCTGCACCACGTGGGATACTGGTCGTCCCCATCGATGTACATCTTGACTTCACCCTCGCCCCACCAGCGGCTTTCCAACGCGGTGAGCGCCAGATACGTGCCGATATACGCGCCACGACCATGCACGCCGTCGAGCACCACATAGTCGCGGGCCAGTTCGGTGACGCGCTCGCGACGCCACTGCGCATGAAAACGCATGGTGCCGGCCGGAAGCGCATCGTATTCGGTGTAGTCGATCTGGTAGAAGAACGCGGGAACGTCTTCATTGTGATCGTTGCGGAGCACGATGCGCGCATGTTCGAACGGCATGGAGAAGTAGCAGTTGAAACCGCGATTGGGCACGACCACCACCGGCATCGAATTGACTCGGCAGGCCTGCGCGTGGCCGCAGCAGAAGAAGTCGCCGACCGGGCATTGCACGGACGGGGTTTCCTCGCCATCCCAATAGAATTCCAGGATCAGGTTGCGAAGCACGTTCGGACCGGTCGGGGAGGTTCGGTCGGTGACGGTCATCCAAATATGGCGGATCACGCCCGGACCGTCCACGTCCATCAGTGTGACGCTCTCCCCCGCTTTCACGGTCTGGATGCACGGACTGCCCTTGCGCGACGGGCCAAGTGCACTGGCTGCAGTGGCCGCAGCGCCCTTGCCGCCCGTGGGATTCTCGGCGTTCACGCAACGTGTGCGCCCTGGTGCCGCAACCGCCAGCGAGTCCAGCGGACTGCGCGCGGCGAACGCACCCGACGAATCGACCTGCATATCGTGATATAAGCTTTGCTGCATAGCGCTCCAATCGTTATTACGTTGAATCATCGGCGCCCCTTTTCCTTATACTTTACGGCACCCACAACAGTGCCTCACGGAGATTCGACTCAAACACGTGACAAGATTTTCTGCTACACGGCTTTTTAAACCCCGACTGACGATTTTGCAATTTCGTCGCACGATTTCGGTTTATTAACCGCACTATCCCGATTCCCGTCATACGATTTCTAGCCCTGTCGCACGATTTTGATTTGCTGACCGCACGATTGGAAAATTTACCTTTATTTCGGAATCGCGCGGTCAGATTTTTGAAATCGTACGACAGTCCTTTCAAAAACCCGAAGAAAGTGCAGACCGACACGGGGAGCACGCTATAGCGGGCGGGACTCGTAGATCATTTGGCGGTCGCCGAAGTAGAGGGCGTCACGCCAAGAGGCCTTCTTGCGGGCCGCCTCCTGCTGAGGCTCCTTGATCGGCACGAAGAACCAACGGACCAGACCAACCACCATGTCTTGCACGGAATGCCAGATGCCGATATACGCGGTCAACGCCCAGAACGTCACGATCGCATTGAAGCCGGCGAACACCGCGTTGCCCCAATTGTGCGAAAGCGTATCGGCGTAGAACACCATGCACGAGTAAATGATGATCACCCACGGCATCGTCACATACAATGCCGGAGAAGCGGTACGATTATTGACTTTCGGCGTACGCGCGAACGGAATCTTCGTGTTCGTCATGCCCTGCTGAATCGACTTGAGCGTACCGGAAAGATTCACCGTCAACAGCACGATGTTGAAGCCGTAAATACGGAAAATATCGGAACGTTTATACCCGTTGCGTTTCAAATCGCTCGACATGGTGGCAAAATACGGCAGCGACGCGAGCACCACCCACGGGCTCAGCAACCGCTGGTCGAACGGATATGCCAAGAGGAACATCAGGCCGAAACTCGACCATGCGATGGACGCCATATAGTTCACGCGCAGCGCCCACTCACCCAGCTTCACATCATTGCCCTGCTGATGCCGCGCGTGCACAATACGGAAGAATTTGCCGATGATCAGCAGACCGCCATTCGCCCAACGCCGCCGCTGCACCACCAACGAACCGAAATCAGGCGGGGTGGCACTATAGCTCAACCGCTCCGGATAGTTGACCAAATGCCAGCCGAAATAACCCAAATCGATACTGGATTCGGTGTCTTCGATCACCGTGCGATCCTGAATATACGTTTTCACCGTGCGCGTGCCCTCAGTCGACACCACGCAGATATCGTCGAGCGCGGCCTTGCGGATCACCGCGTTCGCACCTACCCAGAACGTGGCGTCATAGTAGGTCATGCCCTGATGCAGCATGTGCTGAATGTCGGTGGTGGCGGCCGCGATGCGTTCGATTCGCGTCGGCGCGCCACGATACGAGGAATACGGGGTTTGGATCACGGCCACGCGCTCATTGCCGGGCTGTTCCATCTGGTACACCAAGCGCAGGCAGTAGTCGCGCAACAGCATGGAATCGGCGTCCAACGTCAGCACGTATTCGGAATTGCGCATCACGAAATCGGGAGATTCTCCCTCGCGCACGTCACGCAGAATCACCCCGTCCGACGTTTCCACGCGCTTGAGCGAGTGCCCCATCAATCCGATGAACGAATTCAGATTCATGGCTTTGTTGCCTTCACGGGAGGTCGACGCATACAGCTTGCGTTCGAACGACCATCCTTTTGCGGTGAAAATGCGTACCAAACGTTCGTACAGTTGCAGAATGCGATTCGCGTCGACATGCTGCTGCAGGGTGATCGATTCGTTCAACGCCTGTTCCGTCAAACGCAGGTCGCGTGCAAGACCGCGCAATACCTGGTCGCAGAAGAAATCGTCGGTATGATCTTCGACCAGCCATGTGTCGGCCTTATGCTCCAACCATTGCGCGGCCGCACGATAGTCTTCCGCACAGCGTGCGACCACACTACGCCTTGCGTCCATCTGATCGGCGAGCGCCGCAACGGTTTCGTCGCGCGCTTTGGTGAAACGTTCCGCAGGTGCCGCCAATTCGGCCAATACTTTCGGCATGAGTTCGCGGCTTGCTTTGAGAATCGCTCGCGCTTCGTCATTGTTAGGATGCGGAGGATCGTCGATTAGGAGTACGACTGCAAGGTCGGGAAATTCCTGCAATGCCGCCGACCAGATCGTTTTTTCGACGACTTTCGGCTGTTCCACGTACGAAGGAATCAGCACTGTGATTCCCTTATCGTAGTTGTGTGCGAAATGGTCGTCGAGCATCGCCCGAGGCACGCGTTCATGCCGGATGAAACGGTATAGCGCCCCTTGCCGTGTGGTCAAGTAGACGAGCGCGCTGAAAATCAGCGTGGTCACAATCGTCATGTACAGCACGCCTTCAACCACGAAACGTAACGTGAGTGAAGGATTGTTGACGAACAACGACAGAATCATCGTGATCATGTAGATCAGCCATGAAACAACCGTGCAGATGATGGCAACGTAACCACGCACAACGCGCGTTGGCGAAGGCTTGGCATGCATGATCGCAAGCGGTTGCGTGGAGGTTTCAGCACCCCACTGGTGCCTGCGGTCATCGCCGTCAAAATCCCCTATTTTTGCCACCATATACCCCTTTGCCTTATCAGCGCTGCCTCACCTGCATAAACCATACATCACTGTTGAAATCGTCGTACTAGCCACAGACTACACTCCCTAACTGTAAGCGAGATATAAGAAAAACAGCGCACGAGAGGAAAGCTTAATCCCCCGTAAAATCCCCCGCATATGCACTGAAGCCCAGCGGGACACAGCCTGCTAGACGCCCCAATGTCCCCATCAGCATTGGTGACCTGACGATTTCGAAAGGGAATGATGAAACCCCTGTTTCCAGGAAGACGATTTTCCTTCCTCCGACTGTTCATAGCGATACTGTGCATCGCGCTCGTCGCGGCCGGCACATGGTCGTGGATCACGTTCACGCGAACGGCGGCTAAGAAATTGCCGGAACCTTGGTTCGGCGGCTATGTGGACGTGACCGCAACACCCTCATACGAGTTCGAATCCAAGGTAGGCAACGTCTACCGGAATGTGATTCTCGGATTCGTCACCGCCGGCGACGGCTGCCAGCCAAGCTGGGGCGGCTACTACACGCTCGACGAAGCGGCCTCCACGCTCGATCTCGACAGCCGTATCGCGCAAACCTACAAAACCGATCGCACGGTAACCGTCAGCTTCGGCGGGCAGAACGGCACCGAACTTGCCAGCGCATGTTCCGACGTCGATTCCCTTGCCGACGCATACCAGCAGGTGATCGACCGCTATCACATCACCTCGCTCGACTTCGACATCGAAAACTCGAATCTCGACGGGTACAGCGAAACCGCAACCCGGCGAGCGCAAGCCGTGGCAAAACTCATCGCCAACGAAAAGCCAAAAACAAAGGGAAAGACGATACCAGTCACGATCTGATCATCAGTTTGACGCTTCCAGCCGACGCGAAAGGTCTTACAACGCAAGGAATGCAAACCGTGAACGCGTTTCTGGATGCCGGCGTGACGCTATCCACCGTAAATCTCATGACCATGGATTTCAACGTGGCGTCCACGTCGATCACGCAATCCACGCTGATCAAAAGTTCGCTGAACGCGGCCCACGCGCAATACAAAACGTTGCTGTACAGTCGCGGCAAACTCTTCAGCGACCATCAGATCTGGGAGCTGTTGGGAGCCACCGTGCTCATCGGCCAGAACGATACCAAAAACGAGTATTTCACGCTCGACAATGCGCGCGAAATCAACACGTTCGCACTGGAAACAAGCCTGGGCCACTTAAGCATGTGGTCGCTGAACCGCGACCAGCAATGCGGCGAAAACTATACGAACACCAACACGCTCAAAACGTTCTGCAGCGGCATGAAACAGACGGACGGCGAATTCGCCACCACATTGGGGTCAGGATTCCGAGGCACGCCGGGCACGCTCGTCGACTTCGACAATGCCAGCTGGAATTCCTCGCAGCAGGCCTACCCCACGTGGGAACCGGGAGTACTGTACAAGCAAGGCGACAAGGTGATCTGGAACGGCAATATCTACGAATCGTTGGGCAACAACGAAAACGAGCAGCCGGACAGCGCCGAGGAAGGCACGAACGCACCGTGGCGCATCATCGGACCGGTGTTATAAACGCTTGCCGCAGCGAGACGCAACCACAGACACAATACAAGGCAGGAACACAAGGCAGTCGCTACTTTTCAGTAAAAGTGGCACGCAACAGGGGAACGAAATCAGGCAATCATGACATCGAAGCAATCAAAGCATCAGGCAGCCACCGGCAGCCAGCCAAAAGACGGCATCAGAAAACCAGCCAGACTCACCATTCTGGCCATCATCTATGCGTTGTGCATTGCGGCCGCAATCGCATTCCATGCACAGGAAGGCGTGCAGCAACTTATGGAAGACCCTGCGCGCATCTGCATATGGTCGCTGTGCTTTCTGCTGTGCCTGATCTACCACAAAAAGCGTTCGTCGTATCGCGTTGCCGCCGAACACACCGTGCTGCCACCGTTGACCGTCATACTGCTGATAACCGGCTATTTTCCCGACGTGGCCATGTTCCTGATCATCGTTACCATCATCACGTCGATCATCACCGCACGCAGTCTGAAAATCGGCATTCTTCGCGCCGGAACCACGCTTGCGCCAATCCCACTGATCAAAATATTATTTGCGAACACTTCTCACGTACTGTCAATTATCATCAGCCAGAATTCCGTCAATGCTGCGATTAATCCTTATCAATTCCAGCATTGGTTGCTGCCATTACTGATTATGACTGTTGCAGTGCCGATTATTCGATTGATTTGTGATATTGTAACGTTCTTTTTTGTACAAATTCCGATTCGTAAAGCCATGCGCGAGTATTCGCTGTCTCACATTCTTGCCATGGCTTTGGCTGATTTGATGGCGATTGTGTGGATTCCTGAAATTCTGGAGTTCGCCAATATTGGCTCGGATACTGCCACCGTGCTTTCCGTGTTCATGCTGGCACTGATCGCCTACTCGCTGTTGCTGATGACGGTCGATACGATGAGCCGGCTCACGCGATCCCGAAGTGCGTTGAAATGCATAGCGAATGTGAGCGACGCGCTGCCGTTGCCGAATCAAGTGCCGGAAGAGACCGTCGTAAGACGCATCAATCGTGGCCTCACCCGCATGCGCTGTTTCATCAGCAATGCAAACAATCTTGATAAAAGAGGGTATTCCTACCGCTATTCCGCGCCTATTTCCACCGGCTCGCGACAGTATTATCTCGCGATGGAACGCAGTATTTGGAATCGTCCGTTCATGTCGACCGACGAGACGATATTGCTCACCTGCGGCGAAGTGCTTACCGAATCGTTACGCGTGAACAAGGAAGTGACGCTGCTACGCACCGAATCGGAAACGGATACGCTGACCGGCGCACTCACGTATCGTGCGTTCATCGGACATTTGAAGAGTCTGCAGACCGAGAATGTGCATAATCTGGTTGCCGTGGTGTATTTCGGCGTGGAGCATTTGCGCACCGTCAACGAACATTATGGACGCAAAATCGGCAATGCCGTGCTGCGATCCGTGGGCATGCGTTTAAGCCAGCTGCTGCCGGGAAACGCCACGCTTTCGCGCGTGAACGGCGCGGAATTCGCCATGATCGTAACCGATGTGACGTCAACCAGCGATGTGGAGGAGTTGGCCACGCGCATGCGCAATCTTGCCGTCATGCCGGTATACACCGAAGAAGGCGAGGTTTCCGTGGACGTATCGAGCAGCATTTCGTTCTCGAATGCGACAGACGGCTTCTCCGTGCTCCTCGCCGATGCGAGCGCGCACATCTACGAGTCGGAGAGCTCCAATCTGCCCGTGGTCGACGGCATGACGTCCACGCTCGCCGCGCAGAATGGTTCGGGAGACTATTTCAACGCTTCCGACGTGCTTCGCCATGCGATCGAAGACAATACGATTTCCGTGCTCTACCAGCCGATTTTCGATGTGAATACGAAACGTATCACTTCGCTGGATACGATTGTGCGCGTGCATGACGCGAAGGGCCGTACGCTGGCACCGTATTTCGTAACGGCTGAAGCGCATCGTCTCAACATGAGCGTGCAGCTGACGCTCGACGTGCTGGAAACCTGCGTGAAAGACATGACCGCATTCCGCAAGGTGGCACCCGAATTGGATATTGTGGACATTTGCATGAATGGTTCGGAATTAGGCGCGTCCATCTTCCACGAGCGCTTGGAGCAGTTGACTCATGAGCAGCCACAGCTGCGTTTCGGCCTGCAGTTGGGATCGCATGCCATTCATGTGGTGCATGATGAAGTTGATGATGAGGTTGCCGCTCTTGCCGCTTTGCCGAACGTCGAGTTGGGTTTGACCAATGCTGGCACCACGTATTCGGAGGTTGCCGCGTTCGCGCATCTGCCATTGGATTTCGCACGATTCGACAAGACGGTGGTTCGCGATTTCCGTACGCCTCGCGCAAAGCAGATCATGCAGCGCACGCTCGAGATTTCGCGCGATAACGATGCGTTCCATGTGGTGTTCGATGGCGTGGAGTCCCTGGACCAGGTTGAGTTCATCCGTTCCATCGGAGGCACGCTCGCCGAGGGCACGCTGTTGAGCAACGCCATGAGCGCCAACGAGTTCCTCATGCGCCTCGAAACCATGGGCACTTCATTGCCCGAAGCCACCCCGAGGCAAGCTGAGTAAAGAGGAGTCTCGTTTGTCGCACGATTGCTTCATCTCGTGAAACGCTTGGAGGAAATATGGCGAGATGGGAGCATGTGTGCTAAATTAATTAGTAAACGTGTTTAGCCAACGATGGCTTTGAGGAGGATTCACATGGCCACTATCAGAGAGATAGCGAAACGGGTAGGTTTCTCCCAAGCCACTGTTTCCAGGGTTTTGAAGGACGATCCCACTTTTTCGGTGAAGGATTCCACCCGCGAGAAGATTCTAAACGCCAGTCTGGAAATGGGATACAAGAACGTACCGCAATACCAGCGCATCACCATTCCGCAGGATGTTGCGATTCTCGACAATGTCGTACCCGACAAGGGCTTGCAGGACGCGTATTTCGACGAGCTGCGCGAAGTGCTCGTCAAGCATGCCGAAGAGCAGCGTATGAACGTGACCATGCACGAGGACGTGGATTCGCTGATCGCCGATGCCGATAAATACGCGGGATTTATTTCGATCGGCCCGTCCCCACTAAATCACAAGACGCTTCACCGCTTGCATAAGAAGCTCCCCCACGGCGTATTCATCGACATCAATCCTGCGCCGGCATTGTTCGATTCGGTACAGCCGGATTTGGAACAAACCATATTGGATGCGATCGACGCGCTTATGGGGTCGGGTTGCTCTCGGATCGGCTTCATTGGCGGCTTGGGCAACATTATGGGCAAGCATGAATATCCGGAAGATATTCGTACGTTCGCATTCCGCAATTGGGCGTTGCGCTTGGGATTGGATGCGCAAGGATTGGTGTATGCGGACGGCCCGTTCACTGTGGAAAACGGCCGTTTGCAGGGGCGTCAGTTGGTGCAGGATCATGCGGACGATCTGCCCGACGCGGTAATCGTCGCAGCCGATCCGTTGGCGGTTGGCGTGCTGCAGGCATTTGCCACCGAAAATGTGATGGTGCCGCGAGATATCAAAGTGATCAGCATCAACAATCAGGAGATCGCAAAATACACGTCTCCCGCATTGTCGTCGTACGACATTAGCCAGGACGAGCTTGCGAAAGCCGCGGTGCTTATGCTTGCCGAAGCGCTGACCGCCGACCGCAAAATCAGCCAGCATATGCGAATCTCCACCAGTCTCGTCGCACGCGACAGCTTCACCCCGCAAGACTAAATATAAAAACTTGAGATACGGCAAGGGCCGGCATCCTATTGCGGAGCCGGCCCTGCAATTGTGCTTCAGTAATCTCGCTTCAGTAATCTCACCTTAGCGGAGAGGGCGAACGTCACACCAGACGTGGGTGACGGACCAGGTGACGGGATCGAGCAGAAGCACGTCGGCAGCGTAGCCGGGAGCAAGCAGACCGAGAGGTTGCTTGGTGACCGGGTTCGCGCGGTCGAAACCGAATGCTTTGGCCGGAGTCAACGTGGCGGCCTCCACCGCGTCGGCGGGCGTGAATCCCAATTCGAGCACCGCACGCTGAACAGCCTTTTCCAACGTCAGCGTGGAACCGGCAATCGCACCATTCGACACGAGCCGAGCGTGACCATCGATCACATCCACATCCAACGCACCCAGCAGATAATGACCGTCCGGGCAGTCGGTAGCAGCCATGGCATCAGTCACGAATGCCGTGCGATGCGGTGCGAAACCAAATCCCAAACGCACCATCGGATTCTGCACATGAAAACCATCATTGATCAACTCGATAGTGACGCGTGGATCCTCAACAGCAGCCGGAATTGGACCAGGCTCGCGATGATGCAAGCCATTCATCGCATTGAACATGTGCGTCATAATGCCCGCGCCCGCGTCGAAACCCTTGCGAGCGGTCGCATAATCGGCATCGCAATGTCCTACCGCAGGAACCACTCCGGCCGCCGCGAAGCGACGAATCGCATCAATGCCGTGCGGCAATTCGGGGGCGATGGTGATCTGACGCAGACAGCCGCCTGCCGCTTGCAAAAGCCGATCAACATATTCGGGAACCGGATCCTTCAAACATTCCGGATCATGCGCACCCTTGCGAGACAGCGCAAGGAACGGTCCTTCCAGATGCGCGCCGAGAATGTCAGGGCGGGCGCTCATCATGCCGTGCACGGTTTCGAGATTGGCGCACATCACGTCAAGCGGATTGGTGATCAAACTGAGCACTTGGCGGGTGGTGCCGTGCATCATGTGACCCGCGCGAGCCAAACGTATGCCCTGCACGCCATCATCGAAGGAACTGCCCCACGAACCGTGCGCATGAATGTCGACATAACCGGGAGTCATCATGCGACCTGCAGCGTCGGTTACGGAACCGGCCGAACCGGTCATGGCATTGCCGGAATCAGCCGAACTGACCGAATCGGAATCAGCATCGGCATCCAAACCGACGCTTGCGCAAGCCGCAGCAAAATCAGCGTCCCGATTCCCAGTCGCAATAATCGCGCTACCATCGGAAACCAGCCAATAATGTTCCGCAACACCTCGCGCATCGACTTTGCGCGCATTATGAATCGCAAACGGACGGGCCGACTGCGCTAACGCAACGTCCACCTCATTCGCAAACCGCTCACGAGACTGTTCCATCTTCATACCTTCCAATTCACTCCCAGCCATATTCCTCAATTAGCATCCAATTCTTCCATTCAGTGGAAGAATTACCCCGCTGACAAGCCCATCAGCAACCCAATCCTTCCAGTCAGTGGAGAAATCCTCCCGCTAACAGCCACCTCAGAGTCCCAATTCCTCCAGTCAGTGGAGGAATCTGGACTGCCAAACACCCCCGTACTGCCCAAAACCTTCCAGCGAGTGGAGGAATCCTCCCGCTGGAAGGCCGAAAAACGTCCAGAATGTTCCAGCGAGTGGAAGAATCCGGACGCTAGCGGACACCGACTGCGGAGCAGCAATCAGATGCGCTGCCAGGCGGGCTTGTGGGCGTAGGCGTAACGGTAGTAGTCCTTGTGACGCAGGCGGCTCGCGGCCTCCTCGTCCACAATGATGGTGGCGTGCGGATGCATTTGCAGCGCGGACGCCGGGCAGAACGCACTCACACCGCCCTCCACCGTTTCGGCCACAGCCTCGGCCTTGCCCGAACCGAAGGCAAGCAGCACCAAGTGGCGGGCTTTGAGAATCGTGCCGATACCCTGCGTGATGCAATGCGTAGGCACCTTGTCGATGTCGTCGTCAAAGAATCGGGCGTTATCGATGCGCGTCTGCTCAACCAACGTTTTGACGCGCGTGCCGGAAGCAAGCGACGATCCCGGCTCATTGAAGCCCACATGCCCATCCGTGCCAATGCCCAGAATCTGCACATCTATGCCACCGGCCTCTTCGATTGCCTTATCGTAGGCAGGGCCGGCAGCCGCAATGCGTTCGCCGTCGCTCAGCGGCGCCCCGTCGAGCACGTCACCAGGCACGTGCACCAAATCAGGGTTCAGTCCAAGCGGTTCCACGACCGTGCGGTGAATGGTGGAATGATATGACTGCGGGTGATCAAGCGGCAATCCCAAATATTCGTCCAATGCGAAACCACGCACCTGCGATACGTCAATATGCTCGCTGTGCACAATGCGTGCGAGCGACTGGTATGCGGCGAGCGGACTGGATCCGGTTGCCAGTCCCAGCACCGCATTCGGCTTGGTTTTGATGAGATCGGCGACTGAACGGCCGTAAATATCGCCTGCTTCGCGCTCGTTTTTCACGATGATGACTTCGGTCATGATGTTCCTTTCATTGGCATTGGATTGACGTTTTTCGTTTTGCTGATTTCTTGAGGATTTGTTTGATGATTTATTTGCTGATTCGGCGAAGCTCGTCGGCTGCTTTCCACACGGTTTCCTGAATGCGATGCAGTTCCGACGGTTGGCTTGTCGCGTTCCATTCCTTCGCATAGGCCTCGCACCAGCATTCGAGCTCGCGCGCCAGCGCACGATAATCGGAAGGCCGCCAATCGCCAGCGTCATGCGCATCACGCACGTCATGTGCTTCGGCGAGCGCGAATCCCACTCGATTGAGCAGCAGCTGCCCTTCCATGGCGATGCGTACGGCAGCAGTAATGCCCGGATTTCCCATATGTGCCGCAATCGGCGCGATGTCGACCATGCATTGTTGCAATGCACGATTGGCTTGCGGAATTCGTTCGATTGTCGTTGCCATATTGCGCATCATGCGATTGCGTGCTTCACGCACAGTCATTGCGTTTCCACAGTCAGATAAATGATCAACCAAGCGATCGGCCAGGCAGGGAATGGTTTGCGCAACATCGGTATTGCAGTTTCCCGTGCCGTCATCCAATTCGAGATATTCCACAAGCTCACGCCAAGTGAATACGGCTTGCGCGGAAGCGTTACGAAGCAATGCAACGAATCGTGCGCTGCAATCGCCATATTCGACGCGCGAAATACGCTCAAGCAAATCATTTTCGGCAGTATCTCCGGCAGGATTCCACGCATATTGCGCACCGAATATCATGCCGGGCACGGCCATGCGCGGATCGTTGACATGCCCAAAATCGCCCCAATCGGTGACGAGCATGCCTTCCGCACCGCAGTCGATGCCGTAGCGCGCGATGCGTGCGATGTTGTTCCACGCATCGTCGATGCGCGGCAGCAGCGCATTCCACCCCCATACGGCCGGGCATACGATTTGTTTGGCTCCGGCTTGCGCCACGAGTTGGATTTTTTCGTCGGTCGCTTCCGGTTCGTACTGCCAGTTCAGCAGGGTGACATTGTTCGGCAGGGTTTCGAGGATTTCCGGCATTTCGATGGCGATGTCTCCCCAGAACATGGGTTCGCGGCCTTGCTGGGACAGGTGTTCGCAGAGTTTGCCCACATATGTTGCGTACAGCGCTGCGACGCCCACGCGTTGCGCTTCCTGCTTCGACTTGCCTTTGCCGAGGTCGAAGGTTTCGTCGGCGCAGATGTTGAATCGCTTCGAACGGAAAAGTTGCAGATACGAGTCGACCAGTTGCGCAGAGAATGCGAAGGCTCGATCGTCGGCGACGTTGAGCGTGTGGTGCCTCATGCGTTCGATGAAGCTGAACGGCCGGTCTGCGTCTTCGGGGAATTCGCCGAGTTCGCGCAGTTCCTGCGTGCGCATCGCCACATATTGGTGTCCGAATGTGGAGACTGACGGCACGAGTTCGATGCCAAGGTTCGCGCAGTATTGGTCGAATTCGAGTGTGTCTGCCGGCGTGAGCGGGCTTGATCCGCGCCATGTTTCGCTCATACCGTCGAATGCGAACGTATGCTCGATGTACAGCTGCAATTGGTTGTATTTGTAGAGGCAGAGTTTGTCGGCCCACTGTTTGAGCCATGCGAGCGTTGGCACGCGGCCGCGCGTCGCGTCCAAATAATATCCCCTGATTTGGCATGCGGGGGCATCTGCAATCTGCAGTTCCGGCAGTACGGCACCGTTTTGCCGTATGAGTTGACGCAGGGTCTGCACGCCGTTGCGCACACCCTCGAAATCGCAACCGGTAATCGTAATGCCGTCAGTGTTGATAGTCAGCGTGTATGCGCCGGCGGTACCGCCATCCTGCGAATCGAAATCCCGCGAATCCGCAATACGCAATCTGATGAAGCCCGACCACATATCGCCCGTCGCAATATCCCAATCAGTGCCTGTCGCGGAACGTATGTCGGCAACAAGCTGATGCGCAAGCAGGAAATCGCCATCGCCAATCGCAATGGATTCGTTCACGCGCCCCGCATAGGGCAACAGCACCGTGCCTTCGCCGACCGTCATGCTGTTCGGTTCGGGAATGATCGCCCATTTGCGGGTGTTCTCGCTTGCCATCGATTCGCCTTTCGATTGTCGATTATCGATTTCAATTCTCGATTGTGATTCTCGGATTGCCGGGATTGCCGGGATTGCCGGATCTGGATTTCCGGAATTGTTGCGCTTGTTCCAGTCTGCCTGAAGTATCACGCATTCACGATTGCGGTTGCGCTCGTTTTGCCGCGAGCGCCGCGCCGATTGCGCCGATTGGTTGGTCCATGGCTGCGATTCTGATGTTCGATGCGATGTCGAGTGTGGTCAGGAATCGGCATCCTTCGGCTCTGCGGCTCAGTTCGGCTTGGATGACTTCGATGAGTGCGTCACCGGTTTTCGCCATGCCTCCGCCAATGATGATGCGTTGCGGATCGTAGGCTTGCGCGACGATTTGGATGGTGTCGCCCATGGCGTGGGCCACCATGGCGAGCACGTCGTTGGCATGCCCGTCTCCTTGCCGCGCTTTGCGGATGAGATCAGGCATGGGCGGGTTTGCGGAGGGCCAAAGTTTTGCCACGGCCCCGCCGGATGCCACGGTTTCCAAGCATCCACGCTGCCCGCATGGGCATTCGAATCCGTTGGGGTCGATGGGTAGGTGCCCGATTTCGCCGATGGATCCGCTGTACCCGTGTTCGGCTTGCCCGCCGCGCACGAGTCCTGCGGCCAGTCCCGTGCCGAAGTTGAGGAATACGACGGTTGCGTTGCCGTCGACTTGTTCCACGAATTCCGCGGCTCCGACCGCAGCCGCGTTCACATCGTTTTCCACGTGCACCGGAGCGTGCATGATTGCGCTGACGCGTTCGCCAAGTTCCAACGTTTCAATATCAAGATTGACGACGTTGCTCACTTGCCCGGTCGCGCAGTTCACCTGCCCTGGAATGCCAATGCCGATGGGCAGCGCTTCGTTGGACAGTATGCGGGCGACGCGCACGATGTCGGTTACGACATTGCTTTCACCGGAGTGCGATGGCATACGGCAGACGTCGATGACGCGGTCTGTTGCGTCGAGCAGCACGCCTTCGATTTTCGTTCCGCCGATGTCGATGCCGACGCATCCTTGCGAACGGCCGTTATGGTGCAGTCTTGCGTTCATTGCATGTACCTGCCTGAAATAGTGGGGCCCGGATTACGGTTGTTCTGTTGATCCAACTCCATGCGTGGCGTTTGCATGCCACGCATGGAGTTGGATGGATGCCCGTCAACCCTTGACTGCGCCTGCCGCGAGGCCGGCCTGCCAGTAGCGCTGCAAGCCGAGGAAGAGCACGATCACCGGCAGTACGCCGAGCAGTGCGCCCATCATCAGCGATCCACGATCGTTGAAGGTTGCGAGCGATACCATGCCATACAGGCCGAGCGTGACCGGCTTGAGGGTGTCGGAGGAAACCATCATCAACGGCAGCAGGAAGTTGTTCCACGTTCCCACGAAGAGGAACAGGAAGATGGTCACCATGGCTGGGGCGAGCAGTCGGAGCACGATGGTGAAGAAGATTCTCGCTTCACCGGCGCCGTCGATGCGGGCCGCTTCCAGCAGTTCGTTCGGTACGGAGGTTTGCGCGTACACGCGTCCGAGGAAGAAGCCGAATGGCGAAACGCAGCACGGGATGATGATCGCCAGCATGGTGTTGGTCAGGTGCAGTGCGTGGAAGATGGAGTACTGCGGAATGGTGAGCAGTGCGACCGGCATCAGCATGCATCCCATGACCACGCCGATGGCGATGGCCTTGCCACGGAAGTTGAATTTTGCGGTGGCATAGCCTGCCATCACCGAAATGATGGTGCCGATCAGTGCGGAAACCCCGGAGTAGATCAGGGAATTCAGCACCCAACGCCAGAATTGGCCACGGGTCCACCCCATAAGCTTCGAATAGTTGGTTGCGATGGCGTCGGGAATCTGGTCAAGTCCGACGGCGAACCACAATCCGTTGCTGCTGGTCAGCTGCGATGGTGTTTTGGTGGATGCGATGATGGCCCAATAGATTGGGAAGAGGAAGTAGATCAGCGCTACGACGAGCACGATCACGGTAATGGTTTTGGTGATCGGCGATGGGCGCATGGAGCGCGGCAGATCGTGTTCGGCCGCTTCGCGTTGCTTTTCCATCATGCGTTCCGCTTTTCTGCGGGCGCGTTCGTCTTTTCTTGTTGCGACTGCGTTGCTCATTGTTCGTTCGCCTTCCTCTCGACCAGTGCGTAGATCATGGCGAGAATGCCTGCGATCAGTGCCATGACGATGGCGACCGCCGATGCGGGTCCGTCGCCGCCCGGAGTCAGTGTGCCTTGGGATGTGTTCATGGCCATCATCATTGGCGTATAGGTTTTGGAGATGCCCGGATCGGCGGTCTGCATGATCTGCGGTTCGTTGAATAGCTGGATTGTGCCGACGATGGACAGCAACATGGACAGCAGCGCCGCGGAACGCACGTTCGGCAGTTTGATGCGCATGGAGATCTGCCATCCACTTGCGCCATCAATGCGTGCGGCTTCGTACAGTTCGTGCGGAATCGCCTGCAGTGCGGCCAAGAAAATCAGCATGTTGTAGCCGGTGAACGTCCATGTGGTGATGTTTGCCATGGAAGCGAGCACAACGTTCTTGCTGAAGAAATCAACGTTTATTCCGATGGCCGCAAGACCTTTGACGATCGGCGAAATCTGACCGTTATACAGGTACACCCAAATGATGGATGCGACCACACCTGGAATGGCGTACGGCAGGAAGTAGCCGAGACGGAAACCCGTGATGTGCTTGACCACGAACGAATCGATGACCATCGCCAAAGCCAATGCGATGATGATCATCAGCGGCACCTGAATGAGGGTGTAAATCAGCACCCTGCCCACACCGGACCAGAAATTGCCGGACGTAAGCACGTACTCGAAATTCTGGAATCCTACGAATTTATTCACCAATTCGCCGCCGCCGTACGCGCCGCCGCCCTCGGTGACCTGACGGAAGAAACTGGAATAGATGGCATAGAAAATCGGAATGATGAATACGATGGCGAACAGTATGCCGAATGGCGCCATGAACGCCCATCCTGTTCGATTCTCGCGGCGTTGCGCATCAGTGCGCTTTGGTTTCGCCGCATGCGTTGTTGCAGTCATGATGTACCTATCTTTCGCATCGGATGCCATTCATCGTTGATGGCATCTTTCACAGTTCGAATCGCCGTATCCAAATCGTCATCACGGGAGAGGAGTGCCGGTTTCAGCCGCTCCGTCGAATCAGCTAGATCGATTCATAGGGAATATTCACAAGGAATATTTTCATAAGGAACGGTGTGGAGCCGTGTGTTGCGTTGGCTCCACACCGTCGTTGGAGGGGTTATGGAATCAGAGCGGGTGATCCCTGGTTCCATACGTCGATCACTTCGCTACGGACAGGCCGTAGTTCTTGAGGGTGTCGATGGAGGTCTGCTGTGCCACAGGGAACACGTCCGCCACCTTGCCGGAACCGTCGGCTGCCTTGTCGGCGGCTTCCTGCATAGCTGCGGAGACCGCGGAGTAGCCCGGCATGTAGTTGAATGCGACCATGTTGTCGTTGGCAGTAGCGAATTCCTTCATCACGTCTTGGCCGCCGTAGAATTCGTTCCAGGATTCAGGGGTCTTCGCGGTTTCGGTGCTGGCGGCCACAATCAGACCTTGGGAGGTCAGATCCTCAACCTGAGTGTTGAACCAGTCGAGGAATTCCATGGCTTCGGCCTTGTGCTCACAACCCTTGAGCACTGCGACGCCGGAACCACCGTCAGGACCGGTGCTGGTGCCATTGCCGAACCAGTCACCGATCTGGGTGACACGCCAGTCACCCTTGCCGGTGTCTCCTGCGGAGTCCTTGAATAGCGGAGCCTCCCAAGCGGCGCCGATGTTGCCGATCAGCGTGCCATCCTGCAGGGATGCGTCGAACGACGGCACCCAACGCGGGTTGGTCAGCGTGGCCTTGTTGTCGATCAGTTCCTGGAAGGTTTCAGCAAAAGCCTGCGAACCGCTGCCGTTGGTGTTGACCACCCAAGCGTCGTTCTTGACGGTGTACCACGGGTCGGAAGCATTTGCCAAACCTGCGAAGATGTTGCCGGCCTCATCGGCTTCGTAATCCATGATGTACTTGCCGGACGCGGCCGCGGTCTTTGCCGCTTCGATCAGCTCATCCTTGGTTTTGGGAACCTTGATGCCCAGCTCATCGAAAGCCTTCTGGTTGTAGAAGTACACAAGCGGGCCGGTATCTTGCGGCAGGCCGTAGGTCTTGCCATCAACCTGCATCATGGAATATGGGCCTTCGGCGAAGTCGCTCTTGTACTTCGCGGCCTCTTCGGTCACGTCTTCGAGCAAGCCCTTGGTGAACACCTCAGGCACTTCGGCGTAGCCGACCTGTGCAAGATCCGGAGCATTGCCGGCCTTGACGTCGGTTTCCAGCTTCTTGATCATATCTTGTGCGGCACCATCGAACTTGGTGGCCTTGACCTGAATGTTCGGATGATCCTTGTTCCACTTGGCAACAATGTCTTTGACCAAGGTCATGCCTTCGGAATCCGGAAGACGGTGCATGTACGTGAGGTTGACGACCTCCCCGGAATCCCCGCCGGTGCTGGCCGTATTGGAACCGCATCCTGCAAGACCCATGCACAGAGCCGCGAAAGAAGCTGCGCAAACCATCAAACGCTGAGTGTGGGATCGCATATCTCTCTCCTTCGTGAGATTATTCCGGCACCTCCTTGCACCGGATAGTCACAGCATACCTACGTAATCCTTTTTTGTCAAGTTTCCTTACATTTAAATCCGGCACGCGATTGCTATTCCACAAAAAAGCTGAAATTCCGCCATTTAGTGACAATCATAAAGCAATCGCAATTCGAGGAAAAATGCCGTATACTCTTGTTTAGTACTCTTTATTGCCAATAAAAATTACATAACGCACTTGTATCGCCACAAACTACAATATGTATCGGCTCCACACAAGAAAGCGAGGACATCGTGAGCGGTACCCAAGCAAAGGCATCACCTTCCGACATTCGAATCAGCAATATCACCGCCGCATTCGAGCAGCTTTTCCCCGCAACGCAAATGTCGCGAGCCAATATCGGCAAACTCATCGGACTTTCGCGCTTCACCACCAGCGAAGTGACCGGCGAAATGGTCGACAATCGCATTCTGCGCGAACTCGGCCCCGACAATCGCGAAGGGCGCGGTAAACGTTCACAAGTGCTCGCCATCGACACCGATTTCTGGCGAATCGTCTCCGTCGACCTGTCGAATCCGATGCTCGTCAAAGGAGCGCTGGCGGATCTTTCCGGCAGAATCGTGGACCGCACCGAGCTTCCCGTCGACCATGGCTGCAGCGTCAATGACGTGATCGACCTCTGCAGGCAGCTCATCAGCTCAACGCCACTGCCGACCCTTGGCATCGGCATCGCGGTGACCGGCATTGTGGAACCCAACGGCGTGGTGCGCAAATCCGTGCACTTGGGGTGGAGCGAACTGCCGCTGAAAACCGAAGTGGAAAACGCCACCGGAGTGCCCGTGATCGTAGGCAACGACACCAATGCGGCACTTGTGGCGGAACGATTCTTCGGCGACTGCTCCCCCAATTCCATGCTCATCTCCATCGGGCGGGGCGTCGGCGCGGCATTATGCCTCAACGACGTCATCATCGAAGGAAGTTCCTTCACTGCCGGAGAAATCGCACACGTGGTGGTCGACCCGAACGGGCCAATCTGCGAATGCGGCAAACAGGGATGTCTCGAATCATTCGTTTCCGGTGACAGGTTGCAGCAACGCATCTCGCAGGATCCCGCCGCGCGTACGCATATTCTCACCGAAGCGGGCGCGTTGCTCGGGCGCGTCATGGCCATACCGGCAGGATTGTTGGATCTGCGCGACATTTCGGTATATGGTGCGCCGGAAATCGTCAATACTCAATTCATCGACGCGATGGAAAACGAAATCAGCCGCACCGTGACCACGGATTATCAGGAGGCGCCGCAAATTCACCGTTGCAGGCAAGGCGAGGATCTCACCCTGCGCGGACAGGCCACCATCGTGATCCGCACACTGGTACCGACGATCCACGAACGCGGCTCCCTCATCGGCGAAGCATAGCTCCGGACGCCTTAGCGCGACCCAAAACCTCCAGTCGGTGGAGGAAGCTACCCGCTAACAGACCTGCTAACGTCCAAAAACCTCCAGTCGGTGGAGGAAGCTACCCGCTAACAGACCTGCTAACGTCCAAAAACCTCCAGTCGGTGGAGGAAGCTACCCGCTAACAGACCTGCTAACGTCCAAAAACCTCCAGTCGGTGGAGGAAGCTACCCGCTAACAGACCTGCTAACGTCCAAAAACCTCCAGCCACCGGAAGAATCGCCCCGTCTGCAACTCTCCAAGCATCCATATTCCTCCAGTCGCTGGAAGAATCCGGACCGCAAAATACCCCCGTACTGTCCAAAAACCTCCAGTGAGCGGAGGAATCCTCCCGCTGACAGGCCTTTTATCGTCCAGATTGTTCCAGTGAGTGGAGAAACCCGGACGGGATGAGAGGCATGGAGACGAAAAGAATGAAAGGCCGCCTGCAGCGGATGGAGTGCTTCAGGCGGCCCTGGTTGTCGGAAAGGAAGGGGAATTTCAGTTATCGGGATTCAGGTTGGCCCGCCGGAGTCGCGGTTCCAGCAGTTCCAGCGGTTTCAGCCACGGCAACCGCCTCGACGGCTTCCACGGTCTGAGCGTCGTCGGCTTCGATCTCACCGTTGGCGAGCTTCACTTCGAGCTCCTTGACGATCTCATCGTGCATCTTCTCAGTGATCTTCACCTTGAACAGAAACACGATCAGGCTCAGGATGATGAGCACGAGCGGAATGTAGAAGGCGCAGATCTTGAAGATGTGGATGTTGGATGCGGTCATGTCGGCTGCGGTCGCATTGCCGGTCATGCCAGCGGCCACGGCGATGATGCCGACGATGCCGTTGGACATGGCGCCACCGATCTTGTCGAGCATCGGGCGGACGGACAGGGTGACGGCCTCGTTGCGCTTGCCGTTCTTGAGCTGGCCGTATTCGATGGAGTCGGTCAGCGACAGGATGGCGGTCATCTGAATGAGGGTACCCGGCACGTAGAAAAGCACCAGAGCCACGAACACCATGATGATGTTGTCGGAGAAGATGCCGAGCATCACATAGCCGGCGATCATGGAGATCATGCCACCGATGTACAGGTAACGGCGCGGAATGCGCTTGTTCAGGATCGGGTACAGCGGAGCCATAACCAAGCCTGCGACCAGTGCGATCACGCCGGTGAGGGAGTATGCGGCCTGGTTGTCGAGGATGAACTTGAACAGGAAGATCAGCACGCCGGTGGTGGCCACGTTGGCGATGGCGTACAGCAGGTAGCTCAAGGCAACCCACAGCAGCTGGTCGTTCTGGAAGATGGCCTTGAAGGCTTCGATCGGGTTGCCGTTCTTCTGGGCCTTGGAGCGCAGGGCGCTCTCGTTCTCCTTGGTGCCGAAGGCAACGGTCCATGCGGTCAAGAGGCCGAGCAGGCCGACGATAATACCGAAGCAGGTCCAGCCGGACTGGCTTTCGACGTACTTGCCGGTGAACACCCAGCTGAAGTAGGTGACGATCGGGATGACCACGACGGTGATGCCGTTGTAGCCGATGGAGCCGGTGAAGGAGCCGAGTGCGGTGTAGGTGGAGCGCTCGTGGGAGTCGGAACTCAATGCAGGGATCATACCCCAGTAGGAAATGTCACGCAGCGAGTAGAACACGTCGAGCACGACGAAGGTGATGACGAACAGTACGATGAACCACGTGGTGTTCACGTTCACCAAGCCGAACAGGCCGGTGTACACTAGCACGATCAGCACGGACGAAATCGCGCCGGCGAGGAACTGCCATGGGCGGAAACGGCCCCACTTGGTGGTGGTGTTGTCGATGATGTTGCCCAGCAGCGGGTCGATGAAGATCTCCGCGATACGGATCACCACGACCAGGCCGGTGATGATGCCGATCAGCTTGGTGGCGACGCCTTTATCGACACCAGCGAACAAGGAGCTCGTCACATAGACGACGAAGTAGGTGCTCAGTGCGTTATAGAACGCGGACTGGCCAAGGTTGCCGCACGCGTACGCTACGCGCTGGCCGAGCTTTCCGCAACGAGCCGTGCCGTTCGCAGTAGTGGTCGTATTGCTCATTATCTCTTCTCCTTAGAAGATTTTGATGAGATCACCCGTTGACCTCGAAAATTGAGTATACGTTGTTTACTATCAAAAGTAAAATTCCTTAGTAAACAAAGCCCCCAAACGGCGTGTCGCAATCGCAGTTCTTACGATTATCAAATACTGACATCTGCAATCATGATTACTACCGCCATTTGCCGTCACCTATCGCCATATAAGTAAATTCAGTTGCAAATAAAGCAACACGCAGATTTGCAATTTAAGTAAACAACGTTTACCATGCTAGTAAAAGAGTTTATTACTCTGAGTACACAAAAGTACACACCAACTAAACCTACATCAACAACGAAGTTATGTTTCGGAAACGAGGAAATCATGGCAGATAAGATCACCACCGCATCCGCCGCGTGGCTCACCGACCCCACGGTGTTCGCAGTGAATCGCACGCCGGCACATTCCAATCACGTAACCTTTTCTCACATTCCCGCGATCGGCGAGCCGAGCGATTTGAAGCAAAGCCTCGACGGCGAATGGCGCGTGGAAATGGTGCAGGCCTCCGACATCGATCTTGAGGAAGAGCCGTTCGCAGCCGAGGATTTCGACGATTCCGCTTTCGGCCGCATCGACGTGCCCTCCCACCTGCAGAACGCGGGATACATGAACCATAAGTACGTGAATATTCAGTACCCGTGGGACGGCCATGAGAATCCGCAGGAGCCGAACGTTCCCGAAACCAACCATGTGGCACTGTATCGCCGCACGTTCACCGTCGCCGAGCGTCTTGATGCGGCCCGTCAAAATGGCGGCACCGTCAGCATCACGTTCCACGGCATGGCCACCGCGATCTACGTGTGGGTCAACGGCGTGTTCGTCGGCTACGGCGAAGACGGCTACACCCCGAACGAATTCGACATCACCGAAGCGTTGCACGACGGCGACAACGTCGTGGCCGTCGCCTGCTACGAATACGCAAGCGCATCCTGGCTGGAAGATCAGGATTACTGGCGTTTGCACGGCCTGTTCCGTTCCGTGGAACTCGCCGCACAGCCGCATGTGCACATTGAAGATATGAAGGTCGAAGCGGATTGGAATCCGGAAACCGCCACCGGTTCGCTCGACGCGCTACTCGCGGTGCGCAATGCGAAGAATGCCGCCACCGTGTCGGCGACGCTGAAGGATTTGAGTGGCAATGTGGTGTGGGAAACCGCATTGGCCGCATCCGACGAAACCGGCATCGTTTCCGGCTCGTTGGACGTCAAGCCGTGGAGCGCCGAGAGCCCGGCACTGTACGAACTGCAAGTTGTGGTGATCGGCCATGATGGCGCGATCGTTGAAACCGCAACGCAGCGCGTCGGCTTCCGTCGCTTCCGCATCGAAGACGGCATCATGAAGCTCAACGGCAAGCGCGTGGTCTTCAAGGGCGCCGACCGCCACGAATTCGACGCGAAGCGCGGCCGCGCCATCACCAGGCAAGACATGATCGACGACATCACGTTCTGCAAGAGGCACAACATCAACGCCATCCGCACCTCGCACTACCCCAACCAGGAATACTGGTACGACCTGTGCGACGAATACGGCATCTACCTGATCGACGAAACCAATCTTGAAACGCACGGCAGCTGGTGCCTGCCGGGAGACGTGGTCACCGAGGATTCCGCCGTTCCGGGCAGCAAGCCCGAATGGGAGGGCGCGTGCGTGGACCGTGTGAACAGCATGATGAAGCGCGACTACAACCATGCTTCCGTAGTCATCTGGTCGCTTGGCAACGAATCGTATGCGGGAGACGTGTTCCGCGCGATGAGCGTCCACGTGCACGAACTCGACCCGAACCGACCAGTGCACTACGAGGGCGTGACCCACAATCGCAAGTATGACGACGTGACCGACATCGAAAGCCGCATGTACGCGCACGCCGACGAAATCGAGGAATATCTCAAGTCCGATCCGAAGAAGCCGTATATTTCCTGCGAATACATGCACGCCATGGGCAATTCCGTCGGAAATATGGACGAATATGTTGCGCTGGAACGCTACCCGCAATATCAGGGCGGATTTATTTGGGATTTCATTGATCAGGCGATTCTTGTGCGCTTGCCCGATGGCGATGAACGTCTCTGCTACGGCGGCGATTTCGGCGATCGTCCGAGCGATTACGAGTTTGCCGGAGACGGTATTGTGTTCGCCGATCGCACGCCGTCGCCAAAGGCGCAAGACGTCAAGCAGCTGTATGCCAACGTGCGCATTGTGCCGGGTGAAACCGGCGTTGAGATCGCGAATGACAATCTGTTCGTTTCCACCGCCGACTATGTGTTCGTTACGCGCGTGCTTGCGGATGGCGAGCCGGTATGGCAGGCCGAACAGCGTTTTGATGTGCCGGCTGGCGAAACCAAGCACTTCGATATTGAATGGCCGTTGGAGGCCTACCGAGGCCAAGCCAACGAGCTCACGCTCGAAGTGAGCCAACGCCTTGCCGCCGCGGAAGAGTGGGCGTCGAAGGGCTACGAGCTGTCGTTCGGCCAGACCGTGGTTGCAGGCTCCAAGCCGGTTGCTGCCAGCGAGACGAAGCCTGTTGACGGCATCGTGACCGTTGGCCGTTGGAATGCTGGCGTGCAGGGATCCGGTCGTGAGATTCTGCTGTCGCGTACGCAGGGCGGCATTGTTTCGTACACGCTTGACGGCCGTGAATTCGTGCTGCGCAGGCCCACGCTCACCACGTTCCGCGCGCTGACCGACAACGATCGCGGTGCAGGCCACGGTTACGACCGCGCGCAGTGGGTCGGCGCAGGCCGTTACGCCAAGTGCGTCAACAACACCATCGAACAGGTCAATGACGATACGCTGAAAGCCGTATACGAGTACGAGCTCGCCACTCCGCAGCGCACGCACGTCACCATCACGTATGTGGCAGATACCACCGGCAAGCTGCACTTGAGCGTCGACTATCCGGGCGAAACTCAGGAAGCCCCGACCATTCCGGCTTTCGGTTTGGAATGGACGCTGCCGGTCGAATACTCCAACCTGCGCTTCTACGGCCCCGGACCCGACGAAACCTACGCCGACCGCAAGCATGCCAAGCTGGGCATTTGGAACACCAACGCTTACGACGATCATGCGCCGTACCTCATGCCGCAGGAAACCGGCAACCATGAGGATGTGCGTTGGGCTGAGATCACGGATGATGCCGGTCATGGCATACGTGTGAGCCGTCACGGCGAATCAGCGTTCGCGCTCAGCCTGCAGCCGTACAGCGCATTCATGTTGGAAGAAGCCCAGCATCAGGACGAACTGCCCGCTCCGAAGCACATGTTCCTGCGCGTGCTCGCCGCGCAAATGGGCGTCGGCGGCGACGATTCCTGGATGAGCCCGGTGCACCCGCAGTACCACATTCCAGCCGATAAGCCGCTCCACTTGGATGTGGATATCGAGCTGATCTGACACGTTGGGGCATGCCGGTTGCCCCAACAATTACAGGGGGGATCCGCGTATTCTGCGGATCTCCCCCTGCTTGCGTTATTGCGTTACCGCGTTACCGCCAATTTGCATTGGCGCTCATTGCCTCATATCATGCTCACCGCTCACCGCTGCGGATAGGAATCCTCAAAGAAGCGACGCTCGAGATGCACGATGGTGCGGAACACGTCGGCCTCCGAGCCATCCACCGACGCATACTCGTTGACGAGCGCGATCAGGCGGCCCGTCCAGGCGCGGAAATAATCGCCCTCATGCAAATCAACCCAACCCTTGTGCGCCGGAATCTGCTGAACGACGCCAGCGTCGATGGTGCGCTTGGCCCAGGCAAGATAAATCCATTCCATGCAGCACAGCGCAGTAATGAGTTCTTCCCAAGTTCCCTGAACCAGCTTGGTCAGATATTCGCAATATTCACGATTTGCCGGAGTCTGCTCGGAATTATTGTATTCTTCGTCAGTAATTCCGTATTCCTTAAGGAATCCGGTAAAATATGTTGCTTCATTGTCAGCAAACCATTGCGATTGTTTCGCCAGCATATCTTTGGTTTCCTGACGCGGCGCAAGTTCAATCGCATGTGCCATGATGCCCTGATTAAAGAACTTGAAATCCTGAATTAAATAAGACTTCAAAATCGATTCTGGAAGTGTATCATCCAGCAATTCATTCACAAAACGCGAATTGATTGCCTGATTCCATTCGTCGGCCGCCGACATATACAGCTGATCGGCTACGGAACCCGGCTCGGCTCCCAACCACGCATAATCGCCGCTTGCGGACTGCGGCGCTTCCGGAACATGATTCATGGTCACAAGACCCCCCTCGGTTAATGCGGCCAATGCAAACGCAACGCACATCTCCTCGCTCCGTTCCGCCGTGGCTCGCTGTGATGGCGCCATAATAGCCGCCGTTCCCAACGTACCGAACGCGCCACCGAAACGCAAGAAGCAGAACGCTTCCATGACAGCCATGACCGCACTCAATCTCGGCGAATCATTGCGCGAATTTGTTGAGGCGGCGATCGTAGGTCATGAGGCCGTTGAGCTCTTCTTCGACGTCGGAAACCTGCGTATACACGTAGCCCGCCAATCCGCGTGATTCCAACGATTCCGCCGAATCAAGCACGGAACGGACGGCAGTGCGCCAATCCTCAATCGAATCGTATTCACCGTAGCCGTACGCGCGCGAAACCGCAGCATGATCGGCAACCAACTGCGCCAATCCTCCGAATTCCGAAATCACGAACGCACGAACGCCATGCTGCGCAACCGGCAACACCGCGTAATGCGCGGCACGACGACGCCGCTTATGCCGCTTTTCATATTCGGCCACATACCCACGCAATGGCCCCTTATCCGGGTAGATTTCCAGCGGACGGAAGTAGTTGTGCACGCTGTGAAAATCGCCGCAACGCTGGTCGTACCAGCCACTCGTGGCGTCGATCGGGCGCGTCGGGTCAAGCGCATGAATGCGTTCCGCCGCATCGCACGCGTCGAACTGCCCCCACCCTTCGTTGAACAGCACCCACGTGACGATCGACGGGTGGCCGGCAAGCATGTGCACCATGGCATCGCAGGTGCGCGACCAGTCGCGGCGGTACGTCGAATCGTCGGCACCGAGCGCCGCGAAATGCTTCGCCGTGTCGTCGCGGTACTTGTTCCATGTGGCACGCATGAGCGTCGGCTTGCGGTTGGTGACCCACGCGTTGTATTCGCCGCCACCCGACACCGCGTCCTGCCATACCAGCATGCCGAGGCGGTCACAATGGTAGTACCAGCGCGCCGACTCGATTTTGATATGCTTGCGCAGCATAGTAAAGCCGGATTCCTTCATGGCGGTTATGTCATGCACCAGCGCTTCATCACTCGGCGCGGTCAGCAGGCCGTCCGGCCAATAGCCCTGGTCGAGCACACCCTTGAGGAACACCGGCTTGCCATTGAGATGGAAGCGCGCGACACCCTTCAAATCAGGCTTAATCTCAACCGTGCGGAACGCGCAATACGAGCGCACAATATCTTGCTTTTCCTGCGATTTCGCGGGTTTCTCTTGAATTTCCTGCGATTCCTGCTGCAGCTTTTCCTGCTTTCCCTGCGATTTCGCCGCACCAAATTCCAGCGTCGCCGTCACGTCATACAAATACGGATCGTTTGGCGACCACAAGTGTTCGGCCCGCGTTGCGATTTCCGTGCGCACCTTGCGCATGCCAGCCGGCAGCAGTTCGTCCGCGACGATCGTGCCGTCCGCGGGATCGGCTACGACGATATGCAGTTTGGCATTCGGCTTGTCTCCGCCGATTTCCGCGCGAATAAACAATCTGCCGTCGGCGGCGCCCTTCAGCGTAAGCGTCTGCACGTACGCTTCCGGCACGATCTCCATCCACACGCTCTGCCAAATGCCGCTTTGCGCGGTGTACCAAATCCCCTCGCGCTCGATTTTCTGCTTGCCGCGCATTTGCGTGCCCGAATCGTTCGGATCGTACACGCACAACGCAATCTCGAAAGCATCATCGGGATCGACGAATGCCGAAATATCGACGTCAAACGGCAAATATCCCCCGACATGCATCCCTGCAAACTGCCCGTTGATAAAGCAGGCGCACACGTAATCGACCGCTTCGAAATGCAGAACCAAGCGGTTCGCATCGCCGATCTGCCGAACCGCTTCCCCTCCCCCAAGCGTCACGGGATGCACCACCGTGCGATACCAGATCATATTGTCTGGGTAAATCGTCTGATGCACGCCGGAAAGCGCGGATTCCGGGGAGAACGGCACCAAAATCTTGCCGTCGAACGTTTCGGGGATGGCCGCTTCCTTCACTGCCTGCACCGCTTCGTCACGGGTGAGCACAGCCGCGGATTTGCGCCATTTCGAACCGTTGCCGCTTTCGGGAATGGACACGATCGCGTAATCCCAGAATCCGTTGAGCATGGTGTGATTGCCGCGCACCATGGTTGGGCGCGGATGCTCGTTCAGGATTGGCGTGCGGCCGTTTTCCAGTTTGCGTTCGCCGTCTTTTGCAGGGCAGAACGCCTTGTGGGCGTCGTTGGAAGACAACCATTCGCCGGCGATCTGTTCGCCCCAGGGCGTCCACAACTGCTGCAGCGGCTCTTGGGAACGCATTTTCGTAGGCGCGGCTTTCAGCACTCGCTTGACGTCCAACATAAGAGCCTCCCTGCAGCATCGCATTTCCCTCAACTTCCCCATTGTAACGAGAGGAATGGCGAAGAGAAATAGCGATTGTTACGGATTTTGAAATCGATTCAATCCGGACTGCACTATAGATTTGTAAAATCGTATACAGAAAGTCGAATATTGCGCATTAGATTTACAAGTCGGATTTGCAAAATCAGATATAAAAAGCCGGTGCAAGAACTTCGTAATTCCTTGCACCGGCAATCAGAACAACTCACCTTAGCGGCAAATCAGGCCAAATCAAGCCGAATCCTCAGGTGAATCAGCGAATCAGCCTTCCAGCTTGGCCTTTTCGGCGGCAAGACGGGCCGCCTCGGCCTCACGACGAGCCTTCAGCTCCGAATCGAAGCGAGCGAGCTCCTCTTCGACGGCCTCCGGCGGAATCTTCGCGAAAATCGGATGCGGCTTCGGCACTGCAGTGCCGGCCACGATCGGTTCGGAAGCCCACGGATGCACGGTTTCGCCCAGCTTGTAGTCGCCGGTAATGATCGGATACATGAAGCCCGGCTTGTCGAGATCCTCGACCTCTTCCAAGCGCGGCAACGGCGAGAACGTGCCTGTGCCGCCGAGAGCCTCCCACACCTTCTGCGCGGAATGCGGCAGGAACGGGGCCAGCAGGTGGTTCGCGTCGGACACGGCCTGGGCGGCAACGTGCAGCACGGTGCCGAGGCGAGCCGGATTGTCCTTGATCTTCCACGGTTCGGTGGCGGAAATGTACTTGTTGATGTCGCCGACCACGCGCATGGCTTCGCTCAGCGCGTTCTTCTGGCGATGGTTCTCGATCAGCGAACCGACCGTGTCGAACGCGGCCTTGGTTTCGCTCAGCAACGCGCGATCCTCGTCGGTCATTTCGTTCTCGTCGAGCGCCGGAATCTCACCGAAGTTCTTGTTCATCAGATTGGCCACACGGTTGACGAGGTTGCCCCAGGAAGCGGCGAGCTCCTCGTTGTTGTGACGCACGAACTCAGCCCACGTGAAGTCGGAATCGGAGCTTTCCGGACCGGCCACGGAAATGTAGTAGCGCACGGCGTCCACAGGGTAGCGGGCGAGAATGTCCTTCACATAAATGACGATGCCACGCGAAGACGAGAACTTCTTGCCTTCCATGGTCATGAATTCGGAAGCCACGACCTGCTCCGGCATGTTCAGCGGACCGAGCTTGCCGGTTTCGCCGCCCTTGGAGCCCTGACCGTTGTAGCCGAGCATTTCGGACGGCCAGATCTGGGAGTGGAACGTGATGTTGTCTTTGCCCATGAAGTAGTAGCCCGGGGTTTCCGGATCATTCCACCATGCGCGCCATGCTTCCGGATCGCCCTTGCGGCGAGCCCATTCGATGGATGCCGACAAGTAGCCGATCACCGCGTCGAACCACACGTACAGCTTCTTGTTCGGATTGTCGATCCAGCCGGCAACCGGAACGGGAATGCCCCAGTCGATGTCACGCGTGATGGCACGCGGCTTGACTTCCTTGAACAGGCCGATGGAGAAGTTGATGACGTTGGTACGCCAGCCTTCGCGGGTCTTCAGCCATGCGAGATTGGCTTCGGCGAGCGCCGGCAGGTCGAGGAAGAAGTGTTCGGTTTCCTCAAAGCGCGGGGTTTCGCCGTTGATTTTGGAAACGGGATTGATGAGCTCGTCCGGGTCGAGTTCGTTGCCGCAGGCGTCGCACTGGTCGCCGCGGGCACCGTCGGCACCGCAGATCGGGCAGGTGCCTTCGATGTAACGGTCAGGCAGGGTGCGGCCGGTGGACGGCGAGATGGCGACCTTCTGGGTGCCCTTATAAATGTAGCCGTTGGCGAGGCACTGCTTGAACAGTTCCTGCACCACCTGCTCGTGATTGCCGGTGGTGGTGCGGGTGAACAGGTCGTAGCTCAGGCCGAGATCGCACAGATCCTTGGCGATCACACGGTTGTAACGGTTGGCGAGCTCCTGTGCGCTGACGCCTTCCTTGTCGGCTTCCACCAGGATCGGGGTGCCGTGCTCGTCGGTGCCAGACACCATCAGCACGTCATTGCCCTTCATGCGCTCGTAGCGCGCGTATACGTCGGAGGGCACGCCGAATCCGGCGACGTGACCGATATGACGGGGGCCGTTAGCATACGGCCAAGCAACATTCACCAAAATATGACTCATGGTGCCCGATTATACAAAGCGCCATATCCCGCATTTTCCATGTATTTCGGTAGTTGGATTTTTATTGGAGGATGGACGTGCGATCATCGATTTCAATCGTTTGAAATAGTTTGCATCATAATTTGCATATCTGCCGATCTATCCACATTGTTGCATTACGTAACAATCATTTTCCACATATCCACAGATTTTCGGGGGCTGGTGGCGCAACGGAATTCGAATCCGCTACGGTACCGTCATGGACACTCCACCACCCCTTCTGGGCAACGATGACCTTCCGGGCCCGATGTGCCTGAACCTGCTGGCCTCATCCGGCGCGCTGTGCAAGCTCGACAGCGCGAACGCCTATTCATGCCACGATTCGGACACGTTGTACGGGCGGTCCTGCATCATCGCGACATTGCTGCCGAGCCGGTCCGTGGCATGTTCACGCACCGCCGCATGGGTTTGGCTAGGCGGCACCTTCCCCGAATCCATCGACATTATCGCGAAAGCCCACTATCGAGCGCTACGTTACGGCCGTAAAATCAACGTTTTCAACCGTCTCGCACCAAACGAACACACCATCAAAGTCGGTCCGATCATCGTGACCACGCCTGTTCGCACCGCATGCGATCTCGCATTGAACTGCACCCCCGAAAGCGAATCGTTGGTTTCCGAAATCATCTGCATGCTCATGCAGGAATTTCATTTCCGCTCCAACGATTGCATGCAAATCATGCAGGAGACGAAGCATATTCGCAACGCGCCACAGGCGCGCAACTACATTCTTGCGATCGACGGAAGAAGCGACGAATATGAGCGCAGCGCATAGCAGGCATAAGGCGCGGCGCGCGACGCACGCCGACAGGATAGGTGCCGACAGAGCAAACGGATTCCGCAGACTGCTCGGAATCCAAGAAAAACGCAGGCCACGGACGCATCGCGAGACGCATCGGGATGCGCGGAATCTCGCACACCGTGCACAGCGGACGCGCCGCGAACCGCCGCCATACCAGCCCAAACCGCGGCCGAAACCGCTGGTGGATCCGCCGTCTCCCCCAATTCCATTGACGCCGCTGGTGGCGTGCAGTCCGGACACACCGCAGGACGTGCTATGGCATATCGCGGAATACGCGCCGCAACTGCGCAAATGGCTGGTCGCCAATCCTTCCGCAACACCGGCGATGTTGGACTATCTTGCGCAAGTCGGCGGGCCGGACGTGGCCCGCGCCCTGCAAATACTGCTGGAATCGTTGGAATCGTGCGGATCGCAAGCATGCAGCTAACACTTGCGCGACGGGCAATCGCACGATAGGCAATCGCCGGACGATAACTAATATGGACTTACTGCTTCATCGCAAGAACCGCATTGTAGACCTGCTTGCGATTGGCAAGCGAGCCGTCCGCAAGGGGATGCTCGGCAACGACCTGCGAAATCGCGTCTTTGATGCGCAGATTGTCTTCCTGCGCACGGTCGATCGACAGCACCGCCAAGTCTTCGACGCTCAACGATGCGGGGGCAGCAGCGTCGGCCTCCTCTTCGGAAGCGCCGGCAACGACCAACACCATTTCGCCGCGCGGCGGCTCGTCGATCACGCTCTGGCGAATCTGCGCGATGGTTCCGCGACGGATCTGCTCAAAATCCTTGGTAAGTTCACGGCAAAGCGCCATCTTGCGGTTCGGACCGAACACGTCAAGCAAGTCGGCCATGGAATCGTCGATGCGATGCAGGGTCTCGTAAAACACGATGGTGCGGCGTTCAGAACGCAGGGTACGCAGGTATTGCACGCGTTCGGAATGCTTGCGCGGCAGGAATCCTTCATAGCAGAAGCGGTCGGTGGGCAGTCCTGAAAGGCACAGCGCGTCCAGCACTGCGGACGGGCCGGGAGCGCAGGTGACGGGCAGACCACGTTCGATGGCGCGACGCACGATCGCGAGGCCCGGATCGTTGATGGTCGGCATGCCCGCGTCGGACACGACTAGCACGGTAGCGCCGGTTTCCACCCGATCGAGCAGACCGTCGGACTTGTCTCGCTCGTTGTGATCGTGGTAGGCCACCACGCGGCCGCTCACGTGCACGCCGAGACGGTTGGCGAGCGCGTAGAGACGGCGGGTGTCTTCGGCTGCCACGATGTCGGCGCGTTCCAGGAGCGCAATGAGGCGTGCGGAGGCGTCGGCCGTGTTGCCGATCGGCGTGGCAGCCATCACCACCGTGCCTTGCGGAACGTCGGTTCCGCACACGAGGGCGTCAAGTCCCGTGCCAGACTGTTCTGTGTCAGACTGTTCCGCCGCTGTCGGCGATTCTGCCATCTCCGCCGTATTCACCATTCCCGCAGTTCCCGTTACTTCTGCCGTATTCGCACTCAACTCATTCAGTTTCAAGTCCAACGTCTCATTCATGCGTTCCATGCCTTCAGCCTATCCAACGCAAAGGAAAACAGCCCTCCCCGCGTCCTAAACCCCCAATCGCTGGAACAATCCGGACACAAAACAGACCCTCAGCGGGGTGATTCCCCCACCCACTGGAACAATCACCCCGCTTACAGCCCCAGTAACGTCCCAAAACATCCAGACATTGGAACAATTCGGACGCCAACAGGCTTAAAAACGTCCTGATTCTTCCAGTGACTGGAAGAATCCGCCCGCAAACGCATGCTTACACCGCGCACACGTACTTACCTCGTGTACATACGTGGCAGCGAATCGGCCATGCGTATGAAGCTGTTGCGCGCAAAAGCGTTGAAATCGCGCGCATACGGCGATTCCGGCAGCGGAGTGCCATATGCGCCCGTGCCGGCAGCGCCCGAATCATTGCCCCAGACCGCCGGATATGCGCCGGTCACGGCATGCACGTCGGAATCCGTATCGGGGGTAATCACCTTGCTGGTTTCGTTTTGATGACCGAACATGGAGAATTTTCCGGCCGCCGCATGCAACGCTTCGAGCAGCGCCCGCGATTGCCGATTCAGATTCCCATCAACCGATTGCGCAAGATTTTCCGCCACGATTCACACTCCCTTGTATTTGCCGTATTCGCCTAGTCTTGCATTGCCCCAACCGCTCTCGCATTGCCTTACTGCTGTTTCCACCCTATCTTCCGCGCCATCGAAACACACTTTCGTACCGTCAACATGCGCGATTCGTGTTCAGCGGCCCCACTATTTGATTTGTTGACCTCACGATTCCGTTTTTCGCCGCCTTTTTTCAAATCGTGAGGTCACCAAATCAAAATCATGAGGTCACCCCCCCCCCCAAAAAAAAAACCAAAATCGTGAGGTCACAACGCCAAATCACGAATGAGCGATATGCGATATACCGGATATATCGCACACTCTAAAGCCAAACAGCCAAACGCCAAACACCACCAAACCAAAATCACCCACCGCAGTTGGCACTTTGCGTCCGTTTGTGCAGATTTGCCAACCGTCGGGCATTACTAGGCGCCGCATTAGAGGGCCACTGGTAGGCTGACATTGGTTCCGCAAGGCCAACCCACACAAGGCAGCCTGAACCACTTAATTTTGGACGTTTAGATGTAAGGTACTCACAGAGAGCATTTCATGGGAATTATCAACTTCTTCATTAATCTGCTCAAGGATCCACGCACGGCGATCGCCAGCTGGATCTCCATGGGCGTCGCCCCCACGCTTGGTTTCATCTTCCTGATTGTGTTCGTCGAAACCGGCGTCGTGTTCTTCCCGTTCCTGCCGGGCGACTCCCTGCTGTTCGCCGCCGGCTTCTTCGCCGCGCCCGACGCCCAGACCGGCGTTTCCGCACTACCGCTGTTCGCGCTGCTGCCTGTGGTCTGGTGCGCTCCGATCATCGGCGACCAGTGCAACTACTGGATCGGCCACTTCTTCGGCCGTCGCATCATCGAATCCGGCAGAGTCAAGGCTATGACCCCCGAACGCCTCGCCAAAACCGAAGGCATGATCGAAAAGTGGGGCCCGCTCGCCGTGTTCCTCGGCCGTTTCTTCCCGTTCATCCGCACGTTCATGCCGTTCATTTCCGGCATTTCCGGCATGCGTTGGAGCCGTTTCACCCCGTTCTCCGTGCTCGGCGGCCTGTGCTGGTCCACCCTGTTCACGCTGCTCGGCTACTTCTTCGGCGGCATTCCGGCCGTGCAGAAGCATTTCGAGCTGGTCATCATTGCGATTCTCGTGCTGTCGCTGATTCCTACCTTCGTCGGCTTGCTCAAAGCAAAGTTCGGCAAAAAGAAAGCTGATACCGCGACCGCGGAAGCCTGATCTTACGTTTTCTCCTTTTCTTGCGATTGCGGTGTCTTTCGATTTTTCGGAAGGCACCGTTTTCGTATGCTTTCGCATGCTTTTCCTGCAAGGGATATTCCGCAACACGCGAATCTCGCAGATTGCATTCGTACAGACTTCGTACTAGAATCGCGAGAGTTGTCTTGCTTAGCGTGTTGCTAGACATGACTTGGGGCCGTAGCTCAGTTGGTAGAGCGCTTCGTTCGCATCGAAGAGGTCGCGGTTTCGACTACCGTCGGCTCCACTAAGCCCGCTGCATTCATTCCACCGCAGCGGGCTTTTTCTTTTCCTAGCCACCAGACAAATCTGCCATACGTAAGCGAGATGGGGCGAAAAATCAGGCCTGGGATACGCGCTGACGCACGAAAGCGTCGAGCGAGGCCGCGTCAATGCCCTCGTAGCCCTTGATCGAGGCGAACTGCGGGCCGTTGGAATTGTCGATCTGCATGAACCCGGTCTGGCCGATCGTCGTCGTGCCGGAGGCGACGGCCGAACGCAGGCCCGACATGGAATCCTCAATCGCAATGCAGTACTTCATATCTTCCGGAGCGATACCCAAGCGACGACCCGCCTCCAAATACGGGGCCGGAGACGGCTTCTTCTCAACATCATCATCGCCGCACACGTAGCCCGCAAACGCGCCAGCCGGCGCTTGGACAACCAGATTCTCCGCAAGATGACGCGGCGACGTGGTGACCAGCATCGAAGGAACGCCAGCGTCACGCAGCGCGACAAGCACGTCTTCCACGCCTTCGATCCACGGAATGCGCTCGAATTCCTTTTGGGCGACGTAATCGATCATGCCCTGGCCGATCTCTTCAATCGACAGCTGGCAACCATGCTCCACCATGCGACGGGCCACATCCGGAACCGGCGTGCCCGAACCCTGCCAGGCGAGCTCCTCATCCCAATATCCGCCATGCGCGGCTGCGATTTTCATCTCACCCTCATGCCAATACGGTTCGGAATCGATCAGCGTGCCGTCCATATCCCAGAACACGGCCTTGATCATCAGGTTCGTCTCGGTCATGATGTTCCTTCCCTACGACCGTCGGACGCGGAGCACCGGATTTCCGGGCAGCGCCGTCCATCGCGACTTCCACTGCCATTTCAGCAGAGCGGCAAGACGGCAGCATTCGCGAGTCGCGGCAAAACGGCAGACAACAAACAGGCATACAAGCGAGGCAAACGAAAAGCGCCCGGACGGTCCTCCATCCGAGCGCTTCCCATATCGACGCAATACTTCGCGCCTACGTATTCGCAAAATCATCCGATTTTTTTCACGAATTATCGGCAACCCCCATCACTATAATCCATGAAATTCGAAAATTTCACTTGTATCGGGAGATTTGAAATTCACTCTCCCTGATTTTCACTGTTTTCCACAGCGGTTTCAGCGGCCTTTTCCGCATTTTCCGCCTTCCAGCGAGCGATGCAACGTTCCACGCGCTTGTATCCGATGATCTTCGGATCAAGCCCGACCTCGCGGAAAATCGCGGCAGGCGAGCCACCTTCGGCATACCTGCGCATGCAATCATCGCGAAACTCCTTGGAGTAACAAATACGATACTGGGTGACCGATTCCACGGCATCCAGAGACCCGAGATACTTGCGGGTCTTAGCTGTGAACGCAACTCTTGGCACTGTACGCTCCTAACCTTTCCTGTTCTCGCCGCATATCTTACCCCCTCCTCCATGATTATTCATGGGCAAAGAGAACCATCTTTCACCGAAGCACCTTGACGACCGGAAGAATGACAGTTAGAACGCGGATGCTCAACATTATTTCCCACAACAACGACATCGTCGCAGGAAGCAATGCATTTGGTAAAACTATATAACAAAACAGGCACATCTGTTGCAAGATATGCCTGTTTTTGAATTTTTTCAATGTTTTCTGAAAATCAGTCAATCCCCCAAAGCACGATAGACCTAGAAATCGGCTGAGAAACGGGTTTACCCCTCTCAATCCCCTCGTTTTCGCCTGCGACACCCCCACCGCGCGTGTCGTACGCATCAGCCGCGACACGCGCGGCCTCCACGGACTCGCGCGACGGCAGCTGACGGGCGTCGACCTGAATCTGCCGACGCCACATGCGAGCGCGGCGGGAACGTTCGATTTCCACAATGTCACCGTCCGCATCGGCCGCGAACACGCTGGAACCGGCCGGCCGGCGCAATCGCTCGACTTGCCGGCGCAGCTCGCGGTTCTCCTCTTCCAAGGAAAGGATCCGCGCGATGCCAGCCAGGTTGATGCCTTCTTCCTGACTCAGCTGCTGCGCTTTCGCAAGGCGCGAGATGTCTCGCAGCGAATACCGGCGAGCGCCACCGTCCGTGCGTTGCGGCACCACCAGCCCCAAACGATCGTATTGGCGGAGCGTCTGCGGATGCACGTTGGCGAGTTCGCCGGCGCGACCGACCGTGAACATCGGCAGTTCGATGTCGAAACCAACTTCATCCGCCCCGTCCAGATCGGCCCTGCCGGCCACGATCGCCATTGCGCACATGTCGTACAGCATTTTGGCCTGCCGCGCCGCACGGGCTTGGGAGGTCCGGGATGCGCGTGCCATGGCAATCAGCGCTCCTTGGCAAGTTCGTCAGCGAAATCGCCGCACTCCTTGTCGAATTCCTTTGCCGCATGCTTGACTTTCAGGCTCGGCTTGTCGGGAATGCGGATTTGCACACGCCCGATCAGATCGCCGTCGCCCTGCCTGTTGGCCACGCCCCTGCCGGAGATGCGCACTTCGGTGCCGCTGGACGAGCCTGCCGGCACTTTGAAGGTGACTTCGTTGCCGTCGATATCCTGTGCGGTCACTTTCGCGCCCGCCACAGCCTGACCGACGGTGATTGGCAGATCCATGATGATGTCACGCTTGCGCAGGCTGAATTTCGGATCTTCGGCAACGTTGATCTGCAGGTACAGATCGCCGTTTTTTCCGCCGTTACGACCCGGCTTGCCCTTGCCTGGAATACGGATTTTCTGCCCGTCACGCACGCCCGCTGGAACATGCGTCTTGAACTTTTTTCCGTCGGCAGACAGTGAAACCGTTGCCCCCTTGACCGACTGGCGGAAAGTCAGATTGATCTTGGAATTGCGGTCTTCGCCATCTTCCGGCTGCGCAGCCTGCTCGTAGCTGCCCCCGTAGGGGTTGCCAGCCCCGGCAGGGCCACCAGCGCCGCCACCGAACATCGAGAAAATATCGTTGATATTCGGATTGCCGCCACCGGTCTGGAAGCGGATGCGCGAGCCATTGCCGCCCGTGCCATACGCTCCAGCGCCAGCGCCACCGCCGAACATCGAGCCGAAAATGTCGGAGAATGCCCCCGCGTCGAATCCGCCCGCACCGGAGCCGCCGGCGAAGCGCGCGCCGCCCATGCCGAACTGACGGATGGCGTCGTACTTCTGGCGGTTGTCTTTGTTGCTGAGCACGTCGTACGCTTCGGAAATGTCTTTGAACTTTTCCTCCGCTTCCTTGGTCTTGTTCAGATCAGGATGGTACTTGCGCGCCAGCTTGCGGTACGCTTTGGTAATCTCATCGTCCGTGGCGTCTTTGGAGACACCGAGGACCTTGTAGAAATCCTTGCTCAGCCATTCATTCTCAGCCATGATGTGCCTCCTTTCACGAGGTTGCTGATGTCAAATGCCTGTTGTTGTTGAAATCGCTGTCACTGCGCTAGCTCTGCGGGGACGCCACGACCACGCGAGCCGCGCGAATCACGCGGTCGCCGATACGGTAGCCGGCTTCCACCACGGTGTCGACGGTTTCCTTCTCGGCCTGCGGATCCGGCTTGTGCAGGATCGCGTCATGCTTGGTCGGGTCGAAATCCTCGCCTTTTTCGCCGAACTTCTCGACGCCGAACTTTTCGAACGCCTTGTCGATTTTGGCGGAAACGGCTTTGAAGGATTCGTCCATTTCGCTGTGTTCGCGAATGCGATCGATGTCATCAAGTGCCGGCAGCAGTGCGGTCAGCACGTCGATGATGCCGTGCTGGCGGAAGCGTTCCTGCTCCTTCTGCGAACGATTGCGGAAGTTGATGAATTCCGCACGTTCGCGCTGGAGGGCTTCCAAGTATTCCGCCGCTTCCTTCTTGGCCTGGCCAAGCGGAGTCAGCGTATCTTCACCATCTTGCGTCGCACCATCCGCAGCATCGCCGTTTTCTTGCGATTCGGAAGATGCTGCGTTCGCTGCAGTTGCTGCAGAATCGCCATTATTCTGCGATTCCTGCGATGCACCGGCTGCAGGGGCGGCCTGCCCGGACAGGTTGTCCATGTCGGGCAGGTCGTTCAGATATTCGTCCTTGTTGAAGTCGGACATGATTACTTGTTGTCCTTGTCGTCATCGTCCACGACTTCGGCGTCAACCACGTCGTCGTCAGCGGGAGCGGAACCGGCGGCACCTGCGGCACCTGCGGCATCGGCGGCACCCTGCTGTGCGTAGAGGGCCTGGCCGATCTTCTGGGCGGAGGTCATCAGCTCGCTCTGGGCGGACTTGATCTTCTCAATGTCCTCACCCTTCAGGGCTTCCTTGAGCTCGTTGACCTTATCGGTGACTTCCTTGGCCACATCGTCGGAGAGCTTGTCTTTATTGTCGTTGACGAGCTTCTCGGTCTGATAGGCGAAGGATTCGGCCTGGTTGCGGGTTTCGGCGTCTTCCTTGCGCTTCTTGTCTTCGGCTTCGTGAGCTTCGGCTTCCTTGACCATGCGGTCGATTTCGTCCTTGCCCAGGCCGGAACCGCCGGTGATGGTCATGGACTGTTCCTTGCCGGTGCCCTTGTCCTTGGCGGACACGTGCACGATGCCGTTGGCGTCGATATCGAAAGTGACCTCGATCTGCGGAACGCCACGCGGAGCCGGAGCGATGCCGGTCAGCTCGAAGGTGCCCAGCGGCTTGTTGTCGCGAGCGAACTCACGCTCGCCCTGGTAGACCTGGATGAGCACGGACGGCTGGTTGTCTTCAGCGGTGGAGAAGACCTCGGAACGCTTGGTCGGAATGGCGGTGTTGCGGTCGATGAGCTTGGTCATGATGCCGCCCTTAGTTTCGATGCCGAGGGACAGCGGGGTCACGTCGATGAGCAGCACGTCCTTGCGGTCGCCCTTGATGACGCCGGACTGCACGGCTGCGCCGACTGCCACGACTTCATCCGGGTTCACGGACTGGTTGGCTTCCTTACCGCCGGTGAGCTCCTTGACGAGCTCCTTGACGGCCGGCATGCGGGTGGAACCGCCGACGAGCACCACGTGGTCGATGTCGGAAACACCGATGCCAGCGTCGTGCAGCACGTTGTTGAACGGGGTGCGGCAGCGGCCCAGCAGGTCGGAGGTCATGCTCTCGAAGTGGGCGCGGGTCAGGGTTTCGTCCAGGTGCACCGGAGTGCCGTCAGGGGTCATGGCCAGGTACTGCATGGAGATGGAGGTGCTCGAAGAGGAGCTCAGCTCCTTCTTGGCCTGCTCTGCGGCTTCCTTCAGGCGCTGCAGGGCGATCTTGTCCTTGCTCAGGTCGATGCCATACTTGTTCTTGACTTCGCCGACGAGCCAGTCGATGATCTTCTGATCCCAATCGTCGCCGCCCAAGTGGTTGTCTCCATTGGTGGCCTGCACCTGAATGGTGGAGAAGCCGTCGTCGTCCTTGCCGATCTCCAGCAGGGACACATCGAAGGTGCCGCCACCGAGGTCGAAGACCAGAATGGTTTCGTCTTCCTTGCCCTTTTCGAGGCCATAAGCCAGTGCGGCCGCGGTCGGCTCGTTGATGATGCGCAGCACGTTCAGGCCTGCGATGGTGCCGGCGTCCTTGGTGGCCTGACGCTGAGCGTCGTTGAAGTATGCCGGGCAGGTGATCACGGCGTCGGTGACCGGCTCGCCGAGGTAGGCTTCGGCATCGCGCTTCAGCTTCATCAGCACCTGTGCGGAGATCTCCTGCGGAGTCCACTTCTTGCCGTCGATTTCAACGGTCCAGTCGGTGCCCATGTGGCGCTTGACGGAGCTGATGGTGCGGTCGACGTTGGTCACAGCCTGACGCTTGGCGACTTCGCCGACGAGGATCTCGCCGGACTTGCTGAATGCCACGACGGACGGCGTGGTGCGAGCGCCTTCAGCGTTCACGATAACGGTGGGCTGGCCACCTTCAAGAGTTGCGATGCAGGAATTAGTAGTACCCAGATCGATGCCAACTGCGCGTCCCATAACTTGTCTCCTTTGTAGATAGGTTCGCTATGCGTTTTCTGTTCTATTCGTTCTTTCGCCCGAGTTTCGGTTTGCCGCCTCCCGGACTTTCCAAAACTTGAGCCTACACCACTCAACTTTGAATCGCAAGCGATTATTCCCAAATCTACAAAAAAGTTGAGTTCTCTTCGCTCAACTTTTTGCCGGACGCAATCTCAAGACACGATTTCAAGGCGCGATCACCATCGAACATCCAAATCGCAATCTCAACAAAACCTGCCATCTCACCATCGGCAGGGCGCGAACGCAATCCGTCAACGTTTCAACTGCCTTTCGTTGACGAATCGCCATTAACTGCAATCAACCGGCCAAATCAGGCCGCACCGGAACCCGCGTTCGGATTAGCCAGATTGGCGGCGACCGGCGAGAGAAGCACACGACCCGTACCGCGATACACGTTGACCAAGCCCTCGCCGCTCGCAGCCGAACCGATCAGCGTCTTCGTGGAACGCTCGACCGTGAACTGCAGGCCGTTCGTCCACGCGATCGCGAAATTGCCGTCCACCTTCAGCTCGTCGTTCTCCAAATCGACGGTCACGATTTCGGAAGCGGGCACCGGCGACTCCAACGCAACCGTTCCCTGGCCCATCAGCGACAGGTTGAACAGGCCCTCGCCGCCGGCCACCATCGCGCTCGGACGCGAAACCATAACCGCATGCTGCTGAATCGTGGTTTCGCAAGCGTAGAACAGGCCGTCGTTCACGGTGATGGCGCCGCCCATCTGGCTCGGATCGAGCAGCAGCACATGACGGTAGGTCGGTTCGAGCACAACCACGCCATTGCCCACGTATTCCGGCTTGACCGCGGACTCGTTGGTGACCGCGCCACGCGCCAGCTTGCCGATGAAATCGCCAACGCCCTTCACACCGGTCGTCACTTCGACATGGCCGACGGTCCACTGCATGGCGCCCGCCTGCACAACCGCGCCGGTCTTGCCATTGAGATTGCAGACCAGTTGACGGCGGCGCACGTTCATTTCGGACGCATAGTAGGCGTCCATGGCGCTGCCGTACGTCACGGAAAAATCGCGCTTCCACTCCATGACCTGGAAAATGCCCTGCTGCGCGACAATTGCGGCATCGTCATTATCCGTCAGATTGTAAATACGCACGAATGCTCCTTTGCTGGTAATACTTTGTTGATAATACTTTGGATGTCGAGAGATAATCTCCCGGTTTGCGAGATAGACATCTCGAAGGATATTGTCTCACAACGCTTGTTGCGTTGAATGACCCATCTCATTTTGGATTTGCGGCCCGCCCTGTCTGCATTGACCTCACGATTTCGATTTGGCGACCTCACGATTCGGAAAAAGGCTTAAAAAATGAAATCGTGAGGTCAGACCACAAATCGTGAAGTCACCAAACCTGAATCGTGCGATGAAGCAAAAGATCCGGACCACACTGCAATGCGTGCGATCCGGATCTTATTTGCGATCTTCAGTTTTTCAATCTTCAGTTATGATCTTCAGCTGCGATCTTCAGATCTCTTCAGATTTTCAGCGGCTGATCTTGGCGGTCTTGACGATCATCGCGATTGCGGCCGGATCGTTCTCGACGGTCTGGTAGCCCATTTCCTTGGCCTGCTCCCACACGGTCTTGCCAGCGCATTCGCCGCCCTGCACGGTCTGGCGGAAGTACTTGGAACCACCGCCGATGGTCACGTCAGCGCGGGTATCGAGCAGCTGCTCGGAAATGGAACCGATGCCGCCGTTTTCCTTGAGCTGGTTGGCAAGGCAGCGCTTGAGCGCGTCGTTGGAGCTGCCGTCGGTCTTGCCTTGCGGGCCGTAGCAGCCACGCTCGGTGGAGTGCGATTCGAGCACGGCCGGGGTGGCGTACTGGCCGGTGCCGCAAGCGCGCCGAGCGTTGCAACGGAAGCGATTGCTGCAATCGCTCCTTTGAGAGCCTTTCGATTGCTCATCTTTTTCTTCTTTCTTCAGCCTGTGCTGTACTGCAATCTCCACGCTAGGTTTCGCAAACCAACCTCTGAGGCGTTTTTGACGAACAAAACGTGAACTCTCGTCTTCACAAAGTGAACACTTATCTCAAATCCTCTTTCCGTCAACCACCATCCCAATACCCCCTAAATACTGAATTATGACTCATGCTTTTGCCGCATGAAGGGCAAACGGTCAGGAAGAGGCGCGGGCGGAACGAGTGGCCTTGACGGCTACGAAGAGGCTGCGAATCAGCAGCACGCACAGGTAGCAGGCGAACAGAATCGATCCGACGCGGGGCGAGACCGCGCCCGCTATCCACGTACCGAATGGCGCGGTAACGGCAGCCACCAAGCCAATAATCAGCGCGGCCTTCACATGTACCAGCCTTCGTTTCAGGTTTGCCACGCTCGTCGTGATCGAGTTCGGAAACATGGCCAGCAGCGACGTGCCTCGCGCAATCAGATCGGAAGCGCCGAACAGCATCGATAGCGCGGGCACGGCGAGCGCCCCGCCGCCAATCCCCAGCAGTCCCGCCAATATGCCAATCACCACGCCCAGCAGCGCCAGGCAAACTCCGGTCAGCGCACTCATCGCAATGTGCTGGTCGCGCGACGGCACAAAACTTATCTGGTTCACCACCACAAACACGAGAAACACTACGAAAATCCATCGCAGCACAAGTTCCGGCAAACGCGAAAGCAGCCAGCTGCCAATCTGCCCGCCCACAAACATGCCGCAAAACAGCAGCAGCGCGGCGAGCCAGTCCACGTTTCCGCAAGTCGCGTAAGAAATGACGCCGGAAATCGAGGTCGGTACGATCGCAAGCATTGACGTCGCCGCCGCATTGCGTTGTGTCAGTCCGAGCCATACCAGCGCGGGCACGATCACGGTGCCGCCGCCGATGCCGAACATGCCTGACAGCAGTCCTACTGCCACGCCGACGATCACCAGCACCGCAATGCCTCGCGCGGATTCGTCGAGTCCCGCAGGATCAGCGCCAAACAGTCGATCCGCTTTCCCGCCGAATTTCCCGCTCGGCTGCACACTCGATCGCACACTTTCTTCAGCGCGTTCGGCACTTTCAGCATTCGAAATATTGGAAATGTCCGATTTCTTCATCTCTCCCCTACCATCGCACTTTCTTCATCTTGCGATAATTGCGATAGTTGCGATAGTACATTCCCGCACATCGCAGCGTCGCAAGACCGGCAGAATACGAGAAGGAAGAAGAGAAACTACGCCCGCCTGCCGGACGAGTGGCGCCCGGCAGCCACGCGATCGGCTTTCACGATGCGCCCGCGCCGCCACAGCCGTGCCAGCCATACTCGTTACAATCAACAATCACAAATCAACCATGGAAATCTCATAACCTCGCAACAGGCGGCAAAACCTCCGACCACAGGGATAAATTTTCAGGGCTCGCACACTCTCCAACAGCTACATATGAGACAAGGGCGCGTAAGGGAGCGAGCCGTGACAACCAAGGTTGCGAAATGAACTATGATGATGGTTGCAAGCCCCGCATCCTACGAAGACGGCAAGTACCCGAGCGAAACCGGAAAATCCACTCCGGATCGCACCTCGACGCGGTCGGCAAAAAGCGAGTCACCGTCGTCTACGACGCCCAAGACACGCAACGGAACTTGTGCAGACACCACCAGCAGCGTTGTGCAGACGGCGGCAGCTGGCAGTATGTGCAAAATACCCCCGTATTGTCGGTGTGAATTAAAACGGCAAGTACGGAGGCATGAAGAAGAGTGGCAGAAAAATCAGCGATCTCCGCCGTAGACGGAGTCAGTACCGCGGAGCACAAGCTGGGCACGCACCACCTCATACGGATTTTCGAGAGTCTCCCCCGCAATCAGCTTCACGGCCTTCCGCGCTGCGGCACGCCCCATGGCGAACGGATCCTGACGCATGGTCGTCAGGTTCACGGTGTCGGCATATGCGGAATCGTCGAAGCCGATGATCGAATAGTCGCGCGGCGTGCGATGCCCATACCGGTCAAGGCGCAGCACGAGCGGAATCGCCATCATATCGGTCTGGCAGCAAATGCCGTCGGGGAACTCATCCAACGCAAGCAGCGCGGTCAACGCCGAATCGGCGAACGTTTTGCCGCGCGGCACGGAAAGCACGCGCCACTTGAAATCGTGCGTGCCCTCCATGGTCTTGCATGCGCGAATGAAGCCCTGCCCGCGCGCGTCGATCGACGAATTGATCGAATCGACTGCATCGGAGCACACGTACACAATGTTTTTGTGCCCAAGATTGATCAGATGCTGCGCGGACGAGAACATGCCGTCTTCATCGTCGATGGAGATCGTTGCGTCGAAGCCTTCCTGCGATGGCGTGTTGATGCCGATGATCGGCACATGAATACGCTGCAGCTGCTGGATTTCCTCCGGCTCGACGCCGAACGACGTTACGAACACGGCGTCGACGTTGCGTCGCACCGGAAGATTCGTAAAGAAGTCACGCCTGTTCTCACCGGTATCGACATGCTGGAACAGAGAGATGTCGTATCCGGCATCATGCATGACGGAATTGATTCCAGCGAATACTTCCATATTGAACCAGCTGGTGATTTCCTCATTCATCAGCATGGCGACACGGTACGTTTGCCCTGACTTCAGTGACGTCGCGGAACGGGAGATATTAAAATCCAACCGGTCCGCGACGTCGAGCACCTTGCGCCTGGTACGCTCGGAAACGAGCTCCGGACGCGTGAACGCGCGCGAAACCGTCGAAATCGACACTCCTGCGGCCTTGGCCACCTCACGAATGCCAGCCTTGTCCATGTCAGCCCCTTTGCAGCTCACAGCATCATCGCACTCCTGCCAACAGTGGAACGGGGGGTATTTGGAGCGACGACGCTCTCTCAATCTGTTTTCATTATAGTGCGAACGTTGTCAAAACTCTCGCAATATGATCAAATTTCATGCGACAGCCGCGCAAATCAGCAAAATTACCGGATAGAAGGCATAGAACATCCACTTAGTCCATGAATGTTTGTATCCGAGTTTGCCATTGTAGTAGTGCACGAATGCAACACCGACGCCAGGCGCAATCATCATCACCGCACCGAACAGACCGGCCGTGAACATCATGGTGTTTTCACGCGAGCGCATCAGCCAGAAAATCAGCACGAAACCAAGCGTCACCGCACCCAGGCTCATCAGATGCTGGCGCAGTCCGACACGCAACAGCAGATCCCACAATACGGCAACCACTACCAGCACAATGTCGGAGATCACGAGCATGGCACCTTGGTAGCGCTGCGCCACCCATTTCATTGCTGCGAGCATGGCGAAGGCGATGAACAGGCCGAACACCGGATTCTGCGAGCCGAAATCGAACGGCTTGCCCGAAGTGGCGAGATCGTACGGCACTTCGGCGATTAGTGCCAACAACAGCAGCTGCACGCCGTATGCCACGCGATTGCGCGTCTGCTGGAAGCCTTGCACCAGCAGCCACGCGTAGATCGGCGCGGCGAACCACGACACCACTTCGCATAGCACCATGGCCGTAAGCGACGTCATGTTGCTCGTGTCGGATCCGAAAATCAGTGGCACCAGCGTGGTACTGCCGGCGGAAAGCACCAGCGCCACCGCGCCGATTACCTTGAGCTGGAATACGCTCAATCCGCGGCGCTGCTTTTTCTTGCGGCGCATGCCCGCAAAGCCAATCTGGTCGGCGACGTCGGTTCCGGCGCCCGTTTTCGGTGTAGCCTTCCATAAGTCCTCCTCGAGTTTTCCTCGATTCCATCGCGCAAGCAATCATGCGCGCACGTAATCGTCTGCGCGCACTGTGCCACGTCACGACATTACGCCGCGGTATCGCGTTGCGGCATCGCTGCCATATGCGGAACTTCGCATCTCACGCGCTTGCACAGCATTCCGCGCAATATGTTTTTCACGTAACCCCTGTGCGACATGTTTCACGCGATTGTTTCACACTATGTCTTTCGTGCTTTCACGTAGCTTTACTCGCATCATCTTGCCATTGTTGCAAAAATCCTGCGAACGTATGCTGCAAATGTATGCAACATACCTTACACGCTTTACGAAAGGTGACCCCCGTAAACGTGGCGCACGCCGCGCAATACGCGCAACGCAACGCACGCCCCGCAATACACGAGCAGTACGCACGCAATGCGAAAGATCAGGCGTTCAGCACGTAATCCAGCAATCCTTCATAATCGGCACCCTTAAACGAACGCACCGCATAACTCGACGCATCCGGATCGTCGGCCGGCGAAATCTCCGTGCGGAAATACACGCCGTCGATGCCCGCCGAACGCGCACCGACAATATCGTTCTTCTCGTCATTGCCCACCATCAGCGCATGCTTGGCGGTAACGAATTCACGGTCGAGCGCCAGCATATACAAATCGCGCGCGGGCTTGCGAATCTTTTCCTCGCTGGAGATGATCACGTCGTCAAGCACGCTGGCGAGTCCCGTCATTTCCAACTCGGCACGGATATAGCAGGATTGCGCGTTGCTGAGCAGCGCCACGACAATGCCGGCTTCCTGCAGTTTTTCGATCATTTCCAGCGCACCCGGATACAGGCGGATCATGCTGGTGCTACCCTGACGGAACGCCCACGCGGCCTTTTGAGCGGCCTGCGGCAACGCCAGCAACCGTTCCGCCTCGTCGTTGCGATTCATGAGCAGCGAGCGGTACACCGGCAGCACGTCGAACTCGTCCCACCCATTGCGAACGATGGCATGATTCGACTGATGCAGCATTTCGCGCGCCTCAAGTTTTTCGAAACGTTCACGCAGTGCCTCAACCGAATCGTATTGCGCTCCAAGCTCGCAAGCGGTGTCATACAAGGCCTGCCAGGCCGCGTCGCACTGTTCGTCGGTACGTATGTCAATAAGCGTTCCATACAGATCGAAGAACACAACCTCGTATTTAGGGGTATGCGTCACGTTTTCCATAGCAGGTCCTTTCATCGGCATCGTCGCCGCTTTACCGGCGGCGGCGATTGCCACTTTGCAGCCGCTGCCCTTGCAAACCAATGCGTTACATGCGTTATGCACGAGGTTACCGCAACCGCCAGATTGCAAACGTATGCGGTGGCACGATCAAATAATCGCCATCTCCCGCACTGATGCACGCCGCGGATGCGTTTGTGGACGAACCCATGCCGCACCATACGCGAGACGACTCCGAAACCGGCGCAACCGCAGTCGAGGCAACGTCAATCGCGCCAATATGACGTCCCGGATTCACCGCCACCAAGTAGTCGCCGACCCGGAACACCAGTTCGTCGCCTTCCACGCTGACGATCACACGATCGCCGTCAAACCATTCCGCCGAGCTCTTACGCAAGGCGATCAGTTTCGTGTAATACTCCACCAGATCGCGCATGCGCCAGGCACGAGTCCAATCAAGCCAATTCAGCTCGCGCGCCGAATCGTACGAATCGGAATTGCCGTATTTCGTACGCGCGAACTCCTCGCCAGACAGCATGAACGGAATGCCCGCGGAAGTGAGCACAATGCCCGCCGCCATACGATTCGCATCCATCACCGTGGCCATGGCCCCGGCAATCGCGGAACCGGCCGAGGCGAGCCCAGCTTCCGAAAGATCGGCGTCATACAACGCCTTCGGCACGTCCACGGAATTCTCGTTGTCGCCTTCACTAACGGCGCTGCCCAGCGATTTCGCGGCAAGACTTGCGCAAAGCTTGTCCCACAAGGTCAGATCGTCATGCGCGGAAACATACTGGATCACTTGACCCGCAACACCTTCCGGCTGTTTGCTGGCACGCCAGGCGTTCACCGCGTCGCGCACGGAGGCCGCATTCTCATGCATACCCCCGTTAACGTATCCGGGACGGTCCGAGAAGAACACATGCCCCTTGATGGCGTCTCGCGTGGTGTCGCAAAAATGCCCGATGCGATTATCAAGCTGCGGCAATCCGGCCTTGTCGGCAAGCACGGTGCCCGGCAAAGCCGCGGTAGCGCCGGCCGACCACGGTTCGCCATACATAAGAATGCTCGGCCCACGGTCGGGGATTTCGTCCAAAGCGGCGCGCACGGCGTTCATGGTGTCGACGTCGATCAGGCCCATCAGGTCGAATCGGAAGCCGTCAAGATGGTATTCCCTCGCCCAATACGCCACGGATTCCACCACAAAACGGCGGAACATCGCACGTTCCGTGGCCATATCGCATCCGCATCCGGAGCCGTTCGACAACGCCCCGTTCGGCTTGCGGCGCAGGAAGTATTCGGGCACGATGCGCTCGAACCAGTTGTCGGGCGAGAACATGTGATTGTAGACCACGTCCATAATCACTTTGATGCCGGCATTATGCAACGCCTGCACCATCTGCTTGACCTCGCGGATGCGCACGGACCCGTCATACGGATTCGTGGAGTACGATCCTTCAGGAACGTTGTAATTGACGGGATCGTAACCCCAGTTGTATCGGCTGCAGATCGTTTCGTCGACGGAACCGAAATCGTAGATCGGCATCAGCTGCACCGCGGTAATGCCAAGCTTTTTGAGATACGACAATCCCGTCGGAAAATCAGGATGACCGTCCAACGTCGTTCCCAGGTCGGTGAACGCAAGATATTTTCCACGATGGGATTCGGGGAATCCTCCCGCGGGATCGTTGCTGAAATCGCCGACATGCGTTTCCCAAACAACCGTTTGCGCAATCGGCACTTCCGGCATGCGATCGGCATCCCAACCTTCGGGATCGGTGCGAGGCAAGTCGACGACCATGCTTCGACGGCCGTTCACGCCAGCCGCGTGCGCCCATGGATCGGCAACGCCATCGCACTTCGGAAACAGCGGTGGCAACGACGGTAGGACAGCAGTCATATCCACTTTCAAACACCTTGCAAACGATAAGCAAACAGAAAAAGCATTTTCACTATCTAACGTCCATAAAGTAGTTAAGAAATCGCAATACTTCAACGTTTACACCCAATAACACGCCTATTGAAAACGATGTCATCATATGCTACAGTACATAGCAGAACGGTTGGCATACGCACCGAAGCGCGCCAATCGCGTGGCAATGCAGCATCATCGGCCAGCAACGGCCCCGGAAAGAAGGAACCCATGACGGCAACCCAGCAAACCGAAAGCGCGGAACGCATCGCACGACCGCTTATTCAGCTCGCCAAACTCAACGGCATCTCAACGTCGTATATCGACCAGCTCGGCACCTACGTGGAAATCCGCGACGAAGTGCTTGTCTCCGTACTTGCGGCGCTCGGCGTGGACGCATCCAGCGATGAAGCGATCGCGGCATCGTACGAACTCACCAAGCAGCGCATCGCAGACACCCTTGTGGAACCGACCATCGTGAAGTTCATCGGCAAGGAAGCGACCACGCCGATCCGCGCGAAGGGCCACGACGTGACGCTACGCCTGTTGCTTGAGGACGGCACGCGGTATGAGGGCAACCTGTGCATGTATTTGGCCCCGCAGGCCGACGGCTCACTCACGCTCACCCTGCCGGACGACATTCCCGCCGGCTACCACACGCTGCGCGTCAACGCGGGCCCGCTGCACGGCGAGGCGCGACTGATCTGCGCCCCGGCACGCGTACCGCTGCCGCCTGCGGTTGCCGAAAAGCAGCGTTGGGGTTGGATGGCGCAAATGTATTCCATCCGTTCCGCCGAATCGTGGGGCGTGGGCGACTACGGCGATCTGAAGCTGCTGCTCACCGACGCCGCCGAAAAGTCGCATGCCGATTTCATGCTCATCAACCCGATCCACGCAACCGCGCCGGTCGAGCCGCTCGAACCGTCGCCGTACCTGCCGGAATCGCGCCGATTCATGAACGTCACCTACATTCGCCCGCAGGATATCGAGGAATATGCGGGGCTTGACAAGGCCGCGTTGGCCGAAGTCGAGCGCTTGCACGCCGAAGTCGCTCCCGCCAACGACAATGCCGACGAACTCGACATCAACTCCGCGTGGTGGCACAAGCGCCAGGCGCTGCAGCTCGTGTTCAAGGTGCCGCGTTCCGCCGAGCGTCAGGCCGCATTCGAAGCGTTCAAGGAGGCGGCCGGCCCGGATCTGCGCGCATTCGCCGCGTGGTCGGTGGCCTTCCAGATGTGGGGCGCCCCATGGGAGGGCACATGGTTCGCGGAGACGAACCGTGATTCGCCGGAAGTGGCCGAACTCATGCGCGATCATGCCGACATGGTCGAATTCGAATGCTGGCTGCAGTGGATCGCCGACGAACAGGTGACCGCCGCGCAGACCGCCGCACGCGAAAGCGGCATGGCATTGGGCCTCATGCAAGACATGGCTGTGGGCGTGCACTCGCTGGGCGCCGACGTGTGGTGGAATCCGGAACGCTTCGCCGTCGGCAGCGTCACCGTTGGCTGCCCGCCGGACTTCTACAACCAGCAGGGCCAAGACTGGGGCCAGCCGCCGTTCAATCCGAACTATCTCGCCAAAACCGGTTATGGCGTGTACCGCGAAATGGTGCACAACATGTTCTCGCACGCGGGCGCGGTGCGCATCGACCATGTGCTCGGCCTGTTCCGCCTGTGGTGGATTCCGCAGGGCGAAGGCGCACGCGGCGGCGCATACGTCACCTACGACTATGAGGCGATGATCGCGATCCTCACGATCGAGGCTTCCCGCGTGAACGGCCTAGTGGTCGGCGAAGACCTCGGCACCGTGCCGGATTACGTGCGCACCGTGCTTGCCGAGCACGGTCTGCTCGGCTGCACGGTGGAATGGTTCGCCCGTGTGGACGACTCCCCCAACGCCGGCGACCCGTATGCCGATCCGGCCGATTACCGCGAGTATGCGTTGGCATCCGTCACCACGCACGATCTGCCGCCGACCGCAGGCTACCTGCAGTTCGAGCATGTCAAGCTGCGCGAAGAACTGAACCTGCTCACCGGTCCGGTCGAGGAATTCCAGGCGTCCGCAACCGCGGAACGTCAGGCCATGCTTGACCGACTGGTCGAAAGCGAACTGATCACGCCGGAAATCGCCGCGGACGTCGACGACCATATTCAAGAGATCGTCGAGGCGATGCACAAGATGCTGCTCCGCTCGCCATCCGTGCTTCTGCAGGCGGCGCTGGTGGACGGCGTCGGCGAAACCCGTTCGCAGAACCAGCCGGGCACGTCCAGCGAATACCGCAACTGGCGCGTGCCGCTGGCAGGTCCCGACCACAAGGCGGTGCACACCGACGAAGTGTTCGACCTGCCTCGCGTGAAGTCGCTTTCCGCCATCATGAACGGCGAAAAGTAAGCTTCCTCCGATGGTGATTTCACGAAAATAAGATTTCCTTATGCAACACCACAAAGTCCCGTCAAACGAAATATTTGACGGGACTTTTCTTTATCTGCATTCAACGCTCCGTTCAATGACAACGATAACAGGAGTTTTTTGCAAGAAATAGTATGCGCTAAACGGTTTTATGTATGACAACGATTGCCGCACTGCCGAGTAGACTGGTGCGCATGAAGTTCCTATCACCCGATTCCGGCTTTATGCGCGGCCTCAGCGACGCCGTCGACGCGATTTGGATCAACATCCTCATGTTGGTCACCAGCATTCCGATCATCACCATCGGCGCGGCACTGACCGCCGGCCACGACGCGGCACGACGCTCGCTCGCCGGCGAAGGCACCGTCACCCGCAATTATTTCACCGCATTCCGGTCAAACTTCGTAAAGGCAACCGGTTATTGGCTGATTTTCGGCATTGCCGGGGCGATTAGCGTGTACTTATGGATCGTGCTGCAGATCACGCCGCTGCTGATTCCGAAATTCGCGTTGAGCATCGTATGGGCCATCGGATTCGAATGGATATGGGCATTGCAGTCACGCTTCGAAAACTCGTTCTGGCGCACGCTCGGCAACGCCTTCGTATTCGGCGTGAGCAATATCGGGCACACGCTCGGCATGGCCGCCATCGACGCGATTTACATCGCGCTTTTGGTAGGCAGCTGGTTTTACATGCCGCAAGGCCTGTTCCTGCTACTCGTTTTGGGCTACGGCACCATGATTATGATTCACGTGCCGATTTTCGAGCACGTGTTCCGCAAATATGTGAAGTAGTTTTCTGATTCGGATATGAAAGAGCCCGGCCTTGCGGCCGGGCTCAATGCTACCTTCGCGAGGCCTATCGGCCTCGCTCAGGCTGGTGCATGGGACAGCGCACTGCGCTGTCCCACAAGGGATGATCTTCGATCATCCCTTGACTGCACCAGCCATTACACCCTTGACAATGTGCTTCTGGCAGATGAGATAGAAGACGATGATCGGGATGATGGCCATCACCAGGCAGGCCATCATGGCACCCATATCAACGGAACCATAACCGCCCTTGAGGTACTGAATAGCCACGGAAATCGTCTTGTACTTGCCCAAATCGAGCGTCAGATACGGCAGCAGGTAGTCGTTCCAAATCCACATTGCCTGCAGAATCGCAACAGACACGATCGACGGCTTCATAATCGGCACCACGATCTGGAAGAAAATGCGAGGCACGGAAGCGCCGTCAATCATTGCGGACTCTTCCAACGACTGCGGAATGCCCTTGACCACACCGGTGAAGATGAACACGGCCAGGCCTGCGCCGAATCCCAAGTACACAATGCACAAGCCCCACGGAGTGTTGAGCTTCAGCATATCGGCGAGCTTCGAAAGCGTGAACATCACCATCTGGAACGGCACGATCATGTTGAACAGGAACAGCGTGTACAGCAGCTTCGCAGCCCAGTTGTTCACACGCACGATCCACCATGCGCACATCGAAGTGCACACCAAGATCAGAATCACCGAGCCGACCGTGATCAGCAGGGTCCAGCCGAAGCTGGCGAAGAAATTCGTGGTTTCAATGCCACGGGTATAGTTTTCCAATCCAACGAACGCCTTGCCGGTCGGAATGGAGAACGCATCACGCGAAATATACGCCTTCTGCTTGAAGGAGTTGATGATCACCAGCACGATCGGGAAGACCCATGCCAGCGACACCAAGGAAAACAGTACGGTCCACAATCCGCCATGCTTGACCTTCTCTCCGGAAATCATGCTTCCACCTCCTTGGAAGTCGTCAGCTTATTCTGAATCAGCGCAACAATCGCGACAAGCACGAAGAACAGCACTGCCTTGGCCTGTCCAACGCCTTCCCAGCCGACACGGCCATAGAAGGTACGGGTGATGTTCAGCGCCAAGCCTTCAGACATGTTCGACGGAGCGCCGTTCGTCAATGCGAGGTTCTGGTCATACAGCTTGAATCCGTTGGTCACGCACAGGAACGAGCACACGGTAATCGACGGCATCATCAACGGAATGATGATCTTGAACATGGTCTGCGTGCCGTTCGCGCCATCCACGGAAGCCGCTTCAAGCACATCGGTCGGCAGCGACTGCATGCCGGCGATGTAGATGATCATCATGTAGCCGATCTGCTGCCAGCACACCAGTACGACCAGACCCCAGAAGCCGTACGTCGCGCTATAGGTCAGCGAGCGCGCCCAGTGCGCGAGAATGCCGTTGAGCAGCAGCATCCAGATGTAGCCCAGAATGATGCCGCCGATCAGGTTCGGCATGAAGAACACCGAACGGAAAATGTTCGATCCCTTGATCGCCTTGGTGAGCATGTAGGCGATGAAGAACGCGACCACGTTGATCACAATCGTGGTGACGATCGTCAGCAATGTGGAGAAGCCCAACGCGTGCAGGAATTCCTTGTCCTGCAGTGCGCGGGTGTAGTTCTTAAGCCCTACGAACTCGGCGTCGGTAACCGTTGTGAACTTGCAAAAGCTCAGGTAGACGCCCATGATGAATGGAACGACGAATCCAATAATGAATGCGGCGAACGTTGGCAGCGCAAACAGCGCCCACCATTTCCGTATCGCCTTGCCAGCCATGCTGATCATAGCCTGCCTGCTTTCTTTCCTTCTCCATTCCGATCACCGCGGCACCGCGGTGCGGAATTCCTGCAATTGTTGGCCGAATCAGCGGATCACTGCTCTGTTCTCCACCTTTCCGGCATTTACACTCGTCATGATAAACGGCATGACACGAAATGTCAAACGTTGTCATTTTTGCATGTCTTGAGACGCAAATTTACCAACGTTGCCATGTTTTTTGATTATCAAAACTCGTTGTAATATCAAGCATTTTAAGCCTCTTCTGCTATAATGAAAACGTTTGTAATGCATGTATTGCAAAGACGTCGCAATACAGTATGTTGGAACGTAAGCAGTCACAAGGAAAAACATGAAAAGCAGTATTCAAGATGTAGCGCAGCTTGCGCACGTATCCATTTCAACGGTTTCGCGTTCCTTCACACGCCCGGATCTCGTGTCGAAAGCCACCCGAGACAAGGTGATGAAAGCCGCGGACGAGCTGAACTTCTCCATTTCACGTTCCGCAGCCGCGCTGAAAACCGGTCGCGCGCTACGCATCGCGGTCCTGGTTTCCGGACGGCTCAACCTGTGGTTCAGCTCATCCATCATCGAAGGCCTCAACCAGATCTTCCACGACGAGGGATACGACATTTCCATCTACCAGATGTCGAGCATCGAGGAACGTCGTGAATTCTTCGACATGCTGCCGGTGCGCCGCAACGTCGACGCGGTAATCGTCATTTCCTTCGATATCGACGCCAACGAGATCGATCAGCTCAAGTCCGTCAATGCGCCAATCATCGGCATCAACTCGAGTCTGCCGGAAGAGCGCGGTTTCAGCGCGGCCGTGCGCATCGACGACAAGCAGGGATCCGAACTTGCCGCACGCCATCTTATGACGCTCGGCCACCGTGACATCGCCTACATTCGCACCGACCGCGAAGTGACGCTCCACTTCAGCGTGCAGGGACGTTTCGAATCGTTCATGGCGTGCTGCCAAGCCAACGGCGTCGAACCGCGCGTGCTCGTCACCGACGAAAGCAAGAACAACATCAGCAAAGTCGTGACGCAGCTGCTCAGCCTCGACCATACGCCGACCGCGATCGCCTGCCAGGAAGACGGCATCGCGGTGCCGCTGCTGTTCCAGCTGGAACGCAACGGATTCACCGTGCCGAACGATATTTCCATCATCGGCTACGACGACAGCATTTACGCGCGCGACCTCGGCCTGACCACCGTGCGCCAGACGCCTGTCGAAATGGCGCAGGAGGCGGCCCGCATGACGCTCGATCTCATTGAGGAGCGCCCGCTTGACGAACCGTTCAAAACGTTCCCGGCGCAGCTGATCGTGCGTTCCACTACGGCTCGTCTACATCGCTAAACGATCCGAACGAGCACCGTTCGCATAGCGTCTGTTTTTTGCTACCATGTTGAACTTCACCACTTCGTGACAGCGCTTACATTTCTGTGGTACAAATCCATGAATCTACAGCGTGTTTTCGTCTAAAATCAGGGCTTTTAGTATCATGGAAGCGTTAATCATTTTCATCAAAGGAGACACATGGCCAAACCGACCATCGCCAACGTAGCCGAATTGGCAGGAGTGTCGCAAGCCACCGTTTCCCGAGCACTTCGTGGCGCGACCAACGTCACAGAAGAGACCCGCATCAAAGTTCAGCGGGCAGCGGATCAACTCAACTTCACACTCTCAAAAAGCGCTTCCGCCCTAGCATCCGGAAAAACCATGCGCGTCATCCTCCTGGTCTCGGGCAAACTCAACGAGTGGTTCAATTCCGGAGTGCTCCAAGGGGTCTACGAGGAGCTCGCGCCGGTCGGCTATGACGTCACACCGGCCTTCATCACCGACCGCAGCGAACTGGACCGGTTTTTCTCCCAGCTGCCGAAAAGCCGCAACGCGGACGCCATCATCATTTCCTCATTCCAGCTTATGCCCGCCATGCGCGACCAGCTCCAAACCATAGACCTGCCGACCGTGGGCGTCAACGTTCCTGCGGAATCGGGTTATTTCGACGCTTCCATCAGCATCGACAACTCCAGTGCGATGACCATGGCCGTACAATTGCTGCGCTCTCTGGGGCATACCAACATCGCGTTCTGCAGCGACTACATTCCGGCCGACATGGTCTACAACACCAGCCAACGCACCCAGGCGTTCGCGGATGCCGCACAGGCCAACGCCGCCGATGAAATCACATTCAGCCTGCTCACAGCCGACGCGCACGATGCGCCGCTGAGCAAATCCGACCTCGCCTCACAACTGACCGCGAAGCTGCTATCCCTTCCGGAACGCCCCACCGCCGTCTGCGTGGAAACCGACCAAGTCGCCATCGCACTGGTCAAGGAACTACGCAAGCAGCAGCTGAATGTGCCGGAAGACATTTCAGTGCTCGGCTTTGACGACGCCGAAATCGCACAGGCAGCGGATCTTTCCACCATTCGCCAGAAGCCAATCGAGCTAGGGCGCATAGCCGGTAGAAAAGTGCTGCAGCTCCTACGTAACGAACCTCTTGAACATCCGCATGAACTGCAGGATCCTTTGCTGGTGTTGCGCAACACCACAAGTCGCATCGACACCGGCGTCGCGTCGGCAGTGGAATAAACCGATAGCAACGCAAGCCGCCGCAAGCCATACAGCGACAATCCATCGAACGCAACACTCCCGGAACACGCGAAAGCGGCCGGGGCGCATTCGATAAACGCCGCGGCCGCGTCATCCTACCGCTGCTGATCCGAAACAGTGAAGCCACGCACCTACAGCTGGAGCCAAACGGTGGTGTCCTGCGGCAATCGGCCATCCTCGGTGAGTTCACCCGACGCGAGGATGACATCGCCTTGCGGTAGTTCGGCCGGACGTTCGCCAAAATTGGTGACGCTCGCCCAACCGTTGGAACGACTGTAGGCGATGACTCCGCCGCGTTGTCCATCCGCGCCGTCCCGCACGTCAGATGGACGATCTTCGTCCAGCCACTGCAGTTCGGTGTCCTGCGGCATCAGGTTATGCCTCAACGACAGCGCCTTGCGGTACAGGTTCAGCATGGAATTCGGGTCGGCATCCTCCACGTCGACGGCGAAATCCTTGTACCATTTCGGCTGTGGTAGGTGTGGATCATGCTCGGCGCCCGCAGGAGAGAAACCGAAAGAACCATCGTGGCCGAATTCGTCATCGGGATCATCGAGCTTCGGTGCGTCTGCGGCGACCCAGGGCAGCGGCACACGGCAGCCGTCACGGCCTTTTTCGATTTGCTCGCGCACGCTGTTGAATGCGGTGGGATCTTCCAGCTCATCCCAAGGAATATCCGCGACTTCCGGCAGTCCCAGTTCCTCACCCTGGTAGATGTAGGTGGATCCAGGCAAGGCAAGTTCCATAAGAATCGCGGCACGGGCACGCTTGGCGCCCAATTCGCGGTTCTCCTCATAGGTGGTACCGTCGCGCAGCAGCCAATCCTTGGCCAGCTGATGATGCGACGAGGCTGGAACCTGCGGCAATCCATAACGGCTGGCGTGACGAGGCACGTCGTGGTTGCTCATCACCCAAGTCGCGGAGGAGCCGGAACGTTCCGCGCTTTCCAAGCCTTCCTCGATGGCCAGGTGCATGTCGTCGCGAATCCAGTCCTTCTTGGCGAACTCGAAGTTGAACACCTGTCCGAGCTCTTCGGTCGACGCATACAGATGCTGGCGATCCGGATTGACCCAGGCTTCGGCCACGGCGAATGCCGGCGGATTGTACTCGTTGAACACCTTGCGCCACTCGCGGTAGATGTCATGCACCTCATCACGGTCATACAACGGGTGCGACCCGTCCGAGGGAAGCACATGCTCGCAGACCTTGTAGCTTTCGAGGTCGTCGCGGTCAAGATCCTTGGCGAGGCCGTGCGCCACGTCCACGCGGAAGCCGTCCGCACCATGGTCGAGCCAGAAGCGCAGCGTCTTGATGAAGTCGGCGCGCACCTCGGGGTTCTTCCAGTTCCAGTCCGGCTGCTCCTTGGTGAACATGTGCAGATACCACTGGCCGTCAGGAACGCGCGTCCACGCCGGACCGCCGAAGCTTGCGATCCAATCAGTCGGCGGCTGGTCGCCGTTCGGGCCCTTGCCGTCGCGGAAGATGTAACGGTCGCGTTCCGGGGAGCCTGGGGCGGCCGCGAGGGCGGCCTTGAACCATTCGTGCAGGTTGGAGCTGTGGTTCGGCACGATGTCGACCACGACCTTGATGCCGTGCTCGTGGGCGGCCTTGGCGAGCTCGTCGAAATCGTCCATGGTGCCGAGCTTCGGGTCGACGTTGCGGTAGTCGTCCACGTCGTAGCCGCCGTCGGCAAGCTGGGACGGGTAGAACGGGCTCAGCCAGATGGCATCCACGCCGAGTTCGGCGAGGTAGTCGATCTTCTCGGTGACGCCTGCGATGCTGCCCAGGCCCGAACCGCGGGAGTCCTTGAAGGAACGCGGGTACACCTGGTAGACCACGGCCTGCTTCCACCACAACGCCGGATCGGTAGTATCAATTTCTTGTTGCACCATATGTTTTCACTTTCGTTCGCATCGTTGCAAAATGATAGCGGTTACATTTCTTCAAACTACAGATAAGAACATTTTTAAATCAACATCTTTTCTGCTTGTTATTAACAATGATAGCGCTTTCATTACTGCAACGCAATCCCTCCGACGCACGGCGTGTCCTACAACCGTACGTCGCCGCATAAAAAAACGAACTGCAATCAGGAGAGGAAAGGAAGACTTCCGATTGCAGCTCGTTGCTTGTTCAATTATTCAGTTATGCAGTTATTCGATCAATCACGCGCCGATGGTATTTCCGCGCTACGCGACGCGCGGACCGATTCGTCATGCGCGATTACGATTGGTTTTTCGAGACGATCAGTGAGACGCGTCGTACTCGGTCTTCCAACCGTCCACGAATGCGGTCTTGACGGCATCCCAGTCGCCGGTGCCCTGCGCGTACTCGAGGAGGGCGGAACCGAGCTGGTTCTTCCACTCTTCGGACGGCATCATGGTGAAGTTCCAAGAGACTGCGGTCTTGTCAGAATTCTGATCTTCAACAGCGGCCTGCACCAGCGGATTGTCGGACTTGACATCGCTGAAGGACTTGAACGGAGTGGTGAAGCCCATGGCGCTGGACAGGGACTCGATGCCGGTCTTGCTGGTGACGACCCACTTCAGGAAGTCCTTGGTGGCCTTCTTATCGGCGTCGGAAGCCTTGGAGTTAATGCACCAGTAGTTCTCGGAGCCAGTGGCCAGACCCTGGTTCTCCTCGCCCTTGACGCCCGTGTAGATCGGGAGCATGCCGATGGACTCGGCCTTCATGCCGTTCTTCTGCAGATCGGTCCATGCCCAAGTGCCGTTCTGATAGAACACGGCCTCGCCGAGGGAGAACTCGGAGGTAGCGTCATCACCGGTCTTGGAGCTCAGCTGGGTCGGTTCGGTGGTGGAATCCTTCAGGTACAGGTCGAAGATGTTCTTGTACTCCGGCAGGTAGGTACCCTTGATGGTCTCCGGCTGCTCGGTGACGTTGTCATCCTTGAACTCGTAGTACAGCGGTAGGTTGGCCAGATGGGTCTTAAAACGCCAATCGGAGCTGGAATCGAAACCAGCGGAAGTGAACGCGCCCTTGACTCCGAGCTGGTCCTTCTTGGCCTGGATGTCATCGGCCACGGCCTTCAGGGTGTCGAAGTTGTCGATATCCTTGACGTCCTTGATCTTGGCGCCATCGGTGGCGATGTACTTGGCCAGCAGATCCTTGTTGTAAATCAGGCCATAGGTCTCCATAGCGTATGGAACGCCAACGACCTTGCTCCCATCCTTGAGGGCGACGTCCTTGTTGATGAGCTGCTTGTACGGCTCAGTGTCCGTCATGTCATCAGTGTAGGACTTCCAGTTCTGATAGCCGACCGGACCGTTGACCTGGAACAGGGTCGGGGCCTCGGACTTGGCGATCTCGGACTTCAGGGTCTGCTCGTAGGTGCCGGAGGCAGCGGTCTGGACCTTGACCTCGACACCGGTTTCCTTGGTGTAATCCTTGGCCAGCTTCTGCCATTCGTCGCTGGATTCCGGCTTGAAGTTCAGGTAGTAGACCTTGCCCTTGCCGTCGTCGGAGCTGGAGCTCGATCCGCAAGCGCCCAACGTGCCTACGGACATCGCCGCGATGGCGACCATTCCAACTGCTGCCTTGATAGTACGATTCATCATCGAACCTTTCTCTTCCATTCCTGTTTCCCAGCACCCCGCTGGTCAACATCCTGTGAAATCGCTTCCTCACGATTCCTGACATGCACTATTGTGCCGCATTTCTCCCATTTTTGCAAACGTAAGCAAGAAAAACCATTTTTAGGGTGATTTTACGCTCGCAGGTTTTTCTCAAAATACTTTATTTTTAACGGTTTTCATCACACTGTCTTTATGAAACCGTTTGCGACACACCCTCCATATCACACGGCAACAATCGCAGTGAATCGCGAACCTGACGCCGTACGGCAACAAAAAAACGTCGGCGGTTTGTAAACGATGTCAAACTACCGACGTTCAGCCCAGCGCAACGCACCTAGCAATTCCAATGCTCGATAACGTTGTCTCCCTTATATTGGCTCAGCACGCAATAATGCGCGGTGTCGAGGCGCAGCAAACGCGCGAAATGCGGATCGACGTCCAGCCACTGCGAGGTGAGGATGCGCAACACATGCGCGTGCGCCACCAACAGCACGTCATGACCGGCATTGAGCAGCGGCATCACCGCGTCGATCGCATCGCGGGTGCGCGCGGCGGCCTCCTCAACCGTCTCGCCAGGGCCATTGTGCACCGGAACCTGCTCGCCGCTTGGCAACGTCTCAACCCAGTCGCCCTCCAACGATTCAGGAAGGGAACGCGGACCGTCGCGCCATACATCCCACTGGAAGCCGCCAGCCTCGCTCACCTCCTGGCGTGTACGCCCTTCGGCACGGCCGTAATCCCATTCCGCAATCTCGTCAAGCACTTTGAAACCGCCATAACCAGCCAGTTGCGCGGTCTGCTGGGCGCGACGCAGGGGGCTTGCGAACATGCAGCCTTGGTCGAAACCATTGGGGAACGCCTCACGAAGACGCTCGCCCGCCGCACGAGCCTGCTCGCAACCGGTATCGGTCAACGGAATATTGGTTCGGCCGGTATGCTGGCCCGATTCGCTCCACACAGTCTGGCCATGGCGCAGCAGTACCAGGCGGCCGGGCGCGATTGAAGAAGCATCCTTGCTTCCGACTTGAGTATCTGTCATACTCCTACTCTAGCCGACGAAAAGCGTTTCACCAGCAATCTTCCACCACGTGTCTTAAGCGCTTCGCAACGCACGCATGCGCCGGCGAAATCCAACCGAAATCCGACGGCACGGTCTACACTGGAAATCATGAGTGAAATGCCTGACCCGGAATCCAGCGCAGACCGCATCGTAGCGTCGCTGCATAACGTCGACGAGAAAGTGAATGCCCTGCGCGAACAGCGAATCAACGATCCCGACGATCTTTGCGACAAGATGTTCAAGGTGGCCGCCCCCACGCTGGCCGGACTCGTGTTCGGCAAACTGTTCGAACTGGCATGGCGCAAGTCGGTCGGCCGCAAAGCCGTGTTGCCGGACGGCACCACCGACAAACGCAAGGAACTGGCGCTGAATCTCGTGTTCGGCGTGGCTTCCGCAGGACTCGGCGCGCTGGTATCGCAACTATCCGACCGCGGATCGCAGGCGCTGGTCGATCGCCGCCACTCCCGTCAATCGCGCCGAATCCGCTGAAACCGTGGAATCCGCTTGATTTGCCGATAAGCGCAAATTTCGCCAAATCCGCAAACAATCCCACTCCAACTTCCATATTTCGAAGCGTGCGATTCAGATCTGCAATTGAAGCTGCGGTTGGAACCGCACGAAACTGCACGAAACTGCGATTGGAAGGAATGCGCTTGCGGGCGAAAATACTTGCGCAATTACGCGGATGGGATATAAATAGTCAACATGAGTAATATTCTGCATAATGCAACTGTCGACACTCTGCTGGAGCGTCGTTCCATCCGCAAATTCAAGCCGAAGCCGCTGAGCGACGATATCGTCGAAACTCTCGAAACCGTGGCCCAGCATGCCGCAAGCAGCCAATTCCTGAACGACTGGTCGGCAATCCGCATCACCGATCCGGCCGCAAAGAAGCGTCTTGCCGAAATCGGCGGGCAGCCATATATCGCGACCGCGCCACTGCTGTACGTGTTTGTGCTTGACGAGCATCGCAATGCGGCCATCGCAGCTTCCAAGGGCGTTGAGACCGCTTCCGACGAGTTTACGTTGAATGGCAGCTATCGTTACACTCAGGCACAGAATGACGCAGTTTTGGCGCTTCATGCGATGGAGACGGCCGCTTATTCGCTCGGCCTTGGCTGTGTGATTCTCGGCTCGCTGCTTAACGATGTTCCGGCTTTGATTGATCTGCTGAATCTTCCGGAATACACGTATCCTGTGCTCGGACTTGCGATTGGCAAGCCCGATCAGGATCCCGCACTCAAGCCGCGTATGCCGCGCTCCATGCAGTTCTTTGAGAATGAGTATCCGTCGAACAATGAGACGTTGCTTGCCGGTTTGCAGGATTTTGACGAGGAAGTGCATCGGTATTACGATTTGCGCAATACCGAGCGCCCAGTTGATCCGTTCAGCGATCAGATCGCGTCGAATGCGGTCGATTCCGGTGTGACCAGCAAGGCCGTGGCTCCAAACGCCAAGCGCCAAGGCTTCCGCCTCGAGCGCTAACGGAACTACTTACGACGTGGTTTGTAGCCTTTTTTGCGGGAATGCGGTTTAATCTGCTGATTGAAGGGCACGTACGTGTAGCTGGATTGTGGATCGCGATGTGTGAGATGCCAGGTTCCGCAGAATTCGCACCGATACACCCATAGTTCGGTGCCGCGTTCACGCCAGCTCTGGTCGGCGGCCTGCCGGGCCGTCGCTTTGTCGCGATACATGATTTTGTTCGATTCGACGCAGCGTTTGGGTACGAAATAATGCATAGTTCCCCAGTCTATTCCACCATCGGATAAGGGCAGGAAGCTCCCCTGGAATTCCTGGGATCCCCCAGCGTCCCGGGACTCCCAGTGGGTGGAGGAATCCGCCCGCCCACGGGCCTTCCGGCGGAACAAAACACCCAGTGGGTGGAGGAATCATCCCGCCGGCAGTCCTTCCGGCGTCCAAAAACCTCCAATGGGCGGAGGAAGACACCCGTGTGCGGGAATAAGAAAAGGGGTTCCCGGAGCGTCGCGCCCGGGGATCCCCCGGAAACCGGAAGACAAACAAAAAAAAGGGTTCCCGGAGCGTCACGCTCGACGGGAACCCCGACGTTGAATGCGGCGGCGTGCTACTCTCCCACACCCTCTCGAGTGCAGTACCATCGC